>NZ_CP021416.1:1278460-1598075 GCF_002162315.1 Sulfurospirillum diekertiae
ATAAAGGGGTTGAATACTATTTAAGCGTTGAAGAAAATGAGAAAAAATTTGTTGTGAAATATGACAAAGAAGCATGTTCTGAAAGCTTCGATCCTGCACAAAAAATCTTTATCGGTGGATACAACCGTTATGGTTATGACATTAATGGTGCGAGCAAAAAAGACAATTTTGCTAAACAATCTTTACATTAACGAACACAATTACGTCCCGCATCTTTTGCTTCATAGAGCTTTGCATCAGCTTTGATGTAAAGTTCATCAAGTCTTTTGATTTCAGGTGTACACATTGCTAAACCAATGCTAACCGTGAAATTGAGAATTTTGCCTTCATCATAAGGTATTTCAAGACTGCTCAGCTCTTTGCGCAAGGTTTCCATCTTAGCTCTAGCTTGCTCTTCGTTTACATGTAAAAGTAAAAAGGCAAACTCTTCACCGCCAATACGAGCCATAATGTCTGTTTCGCGCAAACTTTTCAAACAGTGCTTGGCAAGCGTTTTTAACACAGCATCACCTATAGGGTGTCCTAATGTGTCGTTAATACTCTTAAACTGGTCAACATCAAGAACAGCAAAACAGATAGAACCGTTGTAACGTACAGCACGTGTAAACTCTTGTTCGGCTACTTCAAGGAAATACCGACGGTTATGAAGACCTGTTAAGGTATCGGTTTGGGCGAGGTATTGCAGTTCTTTTTCCAATTCAATACGTTGTTCTATCTCTTCTTTGAGATTCATTTGCTCTAAAAAGAGTGCTTTGTGGCTTTTCATGGACTCTTTTTGATAACGCGAACGATGATACTCAACCCAACTACTAATAAATGCAACGGTCATATAGGTAACACTAAAACGCACTTGAAAAGGAGTGCTATACGTTGTATGAATTTCGGGGACAATGCCAAACAGTAGAATGATCATGCCCAAAAGAAAACAACTGTACAAAAAACCAAGACGATTGCCAAATAAAAAGATTGTTCCAATAGGATAAACATATGCCCAAAGAATGCGAGAATTATCTGTATCGGTAGCATTGAAAATCATATATAGAATTAAAAAGGCATAGAGTAAGTTGGAAATATGATAGATTAAAAATGTCTCTTTCATCTTAGGAATAAATACTAACGATCCAATGAGATGAGTGGAAAAGAGAATCACCAAAAAAGACAATGTAAAATTGTGGATATAAGCATTGTAAGCACTTGTTCCCAAGGCTACGGGTGCCATTAAAAGGGTAATCCAAACATAATGATTGAGTCTTGAAAGTTCTGTTTTATCCTGACACAATGATTTGGAAACGATAATATCAACAAAATACTGAATATTTTTGGCAAGTGTAATCATAATAGTTCTTGTTCCTTAAAATGTACATTCTAAAATGCAGGAAAGAAGGCCACTTTTTACATGTAAAGCAAAATGAGGCACTGCAAAAGTTGCAGTGCCTCGTGGTACTGAATTACGCGTTTGCTTCTTTGAGCGCTGCTTCAACGTAAAGTGCGCGAAGTTTTTTAACCATTTCACCAGGTTTTCCACTACCAATAGGCTTACCATCAATCTCGATGATCGGAAGAAGGAAAACCGTCGCACTTGCCATAAACGCTTCATCGGCATTGAGTGCTTCTTCAATGCTGAAGAGACGCTCTTCGACTTTAATACCATGTGTATGCGTAAGTTCCATCAACACTTTACGACGAATACTTGGCAAAATAGCATGAGAAAGTGGACGTGTAATAATGACGCCATTTTTAATGATAAACGCCGCAGAAGATGTTCCTTCTGTTACAAAACCATCTTCAACCATCCAACCTTCAAACGCACCTTTGTGGTGGACTTCTTCTTTCGCTAAAACTTGACCTAAAAGTGAGATTGATTTGATATCACGTCTTTTCCACCTAATATCTTCACAACTGACAACTTTGATGCCCTTTTCTGCAAGAGGATGGTGAATGATCTCTTTTTTAAAGGTAAACGCCATAAACGTTGTTGGGGTATTTTCAGGGAAATAAAATTCACGAGGTGCGACACCGCGTGTGACTTGCATATAGATGCCACCTTCAACGATCTCGTTTTTCGCAATTAACGTATCCAAGATGGTAATAATCTCTGTTTTGCAGAAAGGTGCTTTAAGACCAATTTTGCTCATGCTGCCTTCAAAACGCTCAAAGAAAGGCTCTTTATCAATGACTTTACCATTAATAACAGGTACCACTTCGTAGATACCATCGCCAAAAAGATACCCACGATCAAAAATAGATACTTTCGCATCTTCCTCTTTACAAAAATCTCCGTTTAGAAAAACAATACTGCTCATTACAGACTCCAAAAAAAATAATACGACATTGTATCAAAAGGTTTCTTAGGCGGGTGTGCAATAAGTAGGCAAAAATGCTTTTACATGGAAGAAATTGGAAAAGATAGAGCTTGCTTTTAAAGATGAAAGCGATATTATTTTTGATGGGTATTGGCGTTTATGTCAAATCGGGTTAGGGTAGAAAAGTTAAAAGTTTAGCCCTCTTAAATTTTAAATTTTCGTGTTTTCGTAACCCCTTTATCTCTGTATATAACATTACGATCAATTTTCCAAAAGGAGTTATATTGCCGAAAAAATTAGAGACAAATAAACTGCATTATGAACAGATCAATTTAGCACTAACATATATTTATGAAAATTTGGCTACAACAATTACTGCAAAAAAATTAGCGATGGTCAGTGGGTATTCAGTTTTTCATTTTCACAGAATTTTCAAAGAATTAATGGGCGAAAATATAAATGATTATATAAAAAATACCCGATTAGAAAGAGCAGCAAATTTACTTATTTATAATCAACATAAAACCATTCAAGATGTAGTTATAGACTCTGGATTCGCAACAGCAACAGGATTTGGTGTAGCTTTCAAAAAAAAAGTTTGGTATTACGCCAAAACAATGGAGAGACAGCGGTTATGACAAAAATAACTTCCAATCTTTAAAAAATATTAAAATGCATGAAGAATTTGACATAGGAGTACCAACTATTGTTAATGAAGAAAAAGTTCCAATGGTATACATGAGAGTTTATGGTTATGAAAATGATATGAGTGAAGTTTGGAATTATATGAATGAATGGTGTGATACGCGAGGAATATTACAAAAAGAACGTAGGTATATAGGACTTTTCCTTAATCATCCTTCTTTTACTATACACAATAAAACAAGATATTTAGCGTGTATTCAAACAGATGCAAATGTATTTAGAAGTGGCAAAGTTGGGAAATGTGTTATAAGTGAAGGAAAATTTGCGAAATTTAACTTTACATGTAATCATTTGGAACTTTATCAACTTATGCATATTGCTTACATAAAATGGCTATTTAATTCAAAGTATGAAGTAAGAAACTTTCCCGCTTATGTAGAATATAAAAATCCAAAAAATCTTTTAAAGAATGAAATTTTAGAAGTTGATTTTTATATGCCTATACAATTGATATCATAAGCACATTTAAAATAGCACATATGATTGATTATATTCACACAAATGTACTATATTTAAAAATAATTAATCTATATACTGACATCACTTACTTTTATTTTTGTTACATTAATTTAAGTAAGTAATATATTATTGGAGAAAGATTATGAACAATCTAACTAGACATACTGCAACAGTATATGGTCAAGACATTAGTTTCCTTGAAATGGGAAGCGGTTCTCGCTGTATTTTATTAATGCATGGCTTGGGTACACAAGGCGCTAATTGGGAACCTATTTTAAAACTTTTAGCTAACGATGGTTGGCATGTAATTGCTCCCGATCATTTGGGTTTTGGCTTATCCTCTAAACCTAATATCAAAATAAAGCCTTCAACATTGGCAGATGTTATGGAAGAGTTTATAAAAATTCTTCAGCTGAAAAATCCCATTCTTGTAGGACAATCAATGGGCGGTCATATTGCAGGGTTAATGGCATCTCGTTCACCAAAAAGTTATAGTGGTTTAATCTTATCTAACGCTGGTTATGGTGTAGCTTTACCTAAAAATTCTGACGGACATACACCAGGTGGCTTAAAAATGCTCAATCCAAGTAATAAAGAAGAGACTCAAAAATTACTATCCGCTGTCTTTTATAATAAAGAAAAATATGTGACACCTGAAGCTGTTGATGAATTGTTTGCTTGGCGGTTAAGCGTACAAGATGGTCAGAGTGTTGCTTCTATAATTGACTCATGGTCCAATGGAGATGAACCTCTAGATAATATTTTACATCTATTAGTTCAGTTGCCTATTTTAATTATTCAATCAACAGAAGATGAAATTACTCCTGTTCATTTAAGTCATAGACTACATGAAGGCATCGCTGAGTCTGAGTTAGCATTAATTCAAGAGTGTGGGCATGAACCTGCCACTGAAGCAACCGAAAAAGTTTTTACAAAATAGTAAAAAAATTTTTTTGATTAAAAATAAAATTGTCAAAATAATAAAAGTTTAAAACAAAAGAAAAATAGTCAAGTGAAATGCTAAAAATTGCAAAGGTAGAGAGTAAATTTTTAATTCTCTACCAAATTTATTAGATGAAAAAATAGAAAAATAGAGTTCAAAAGTGAATTTTTGACTTTATACGCATTGCTACATTCCAAACAGTGTCTTGAAGTATCTCTATCCCCTAAGTACAACCCATAAAAAGATAGCAACAACTCAACTCCCAAGACGATATTAAGCGGCAATAAAATAAGAAAAAAAGGGTCAGAGATAAACTTTAAACTTTTGTCCATATATGGAAAAGTAGCCTGTCCCCATTTATGATGACAGACTCCAAAAAAATAATACGTAATTGTATCAAAAGGTTTCTTAGCCATCTGTGCAATAAGTAGGCAATGCCTTTTTCTTTACATGTAAAGCGTTGAATAAGAAGTTTAGTTCATTTTCTATTCTGCTTTTAAAGATTAAAGAGATATTGTTTTTGGATGGGTGTTCGCGTTTGTGTCAAATCGGCTTAGAATACAAAAGTTAAAAGTCAAGCCCTGACCCCAAAGTTAATACGTAATTGTATCAAAAGGTTTCTTAGCCATCTGTGCAATAAGTAAGCAATAGATATTTCTTTACATGTAAAGCGTTGAAAAAGAAGTTTGGGTCATTTTCTATTTTGCTTTTAAAGATTAAAGAGATATGATTTTTGACTGGGTGTTAGAGTTTGTGGCAAAGCGGTTAGGGTAGAAAACGTTAAGTCGCCTCACCACGCGAAGACGATTAATCGTCTAAAGTGCTCAACAAGGCGTTAGACATAAATGTTTGAGGAACAAAAAGTGGCAAAAAATAAGAAAATTTTAGAAGACCACAAAAAAGTTGGAAAGAAGCTTATACCCCCAATGATGTACTCCGTTCCTCTCCAGGAAACAAACTATATAGAAGAATTATTGCCAGAAATTATCTGGATGGGTCTGATTCATGATGAACTTGGTTACCACAAAGGCATTGATATTATCAGGGCATTTATCAAATCTGCGTCTGATTCTTATACGTCAGAAAATTACATTAATTTTTCTCTTGCAAGTAATCTAAGAAAGTTAGCAGACCATGAGAAAGAAAAATTTGTACAAAAGTTAATTAAAAATGAACTTTATTTGGACGTTAGTGAACTACTTGCTCCCCTAGTTTATTTTTATGATGATTCACCATTTTCATTTCTGAATAAAAAAGTTGATTTGAGTATATCGGAAGAGAAAGAGCTTTTGGAAAAATTGAAAACTTCTATCGACCGTTTATTTGATAGATATGATACTCCAAGTGTTGTCGCTCAACTGAATGTATTTTATACCAGGGTTTTAGATGGGAAAATTTCTTTTCCAATGGGAATGGATATACCAGATTTCAACGCTTTGATAGATGACCCTCATTCAGATGAAGCAAATAAAGCAGCTGGTTTCGTTCGCAATAGTGTCAAATCTGAGTATATGTTTGAATTCACCAAACATGATTCTAGTTGGGCAACGTCTTTTTGGAACCAAAGCTACAAATTAGATAAATGTGAATTTGAAAGATAAATGTATGACTGATCAAGAATATACAAAAAAGATAACGCAATTCATGGAATCTTATAGCGAGCTTGTACAAAGAAGTTTGGATGAACGATGGGTGAAAATACCCCTTAATCTTTATGATGCAGAAGTCTACGAGGTGATAGGTGGTTTACTAGCCCGACAAGCAACACTCAGTATTCAACTAGCTCAGAATCCTATGATCTGGAATCCACATATCGCACCACTAATTCTTCGCAGTATGACAGATGCACATATTACACTTGCTTGGATTCTATCTGAAGACTTTGAAAAGCGTGCAAAGCAATATATCTTATATGGACTTGGCCAAGAAAAAAAATTAGTTGAACACTTAAAAAATGAGTTAGAAGAAGATGCTGATATACAAAGTCTTATAGATTTCAAAGAAAAGTGGATAGAAGCGCAACGTTACCCTTTTCTTACAGAAGTTAATTTAGGAAGCTGGTCAGGCTCCAATACTAGAGTAATGGCACAAGAAGCTGATTGCGAGTCGTTATATAAATTTGCATATGAACCTTTTAGTGCAGTTGCCCACAATATGTGGCAACATATAAGTGTTTTCAACCTAAAACAGTGTACAAATCCATTACATAAGTATCATAAAGTACCTGTCATCCATGACGTACCTTTATCAGAAGATTATGTTTTTAGATCATCAAAGTATTTGAGCAAGTCTTTTGAATCATTCGACAAAAAATTTGAACTCTCAATCGATATTCAACTGCCGATTGATTGGTATCTTGAAAATATCGAAAAGGTTTATAATGAAGGCAATGTCTAAAAAAAAAGCGACGAGCTATTTTAATGAAACTAGACAATAAATCTTTTACATGTCAAGAAAAAGTAGCCTAAAAGAAAAAAGGTGAAGAAAAAAAGGTGACAGGCTACTTTAATGAAATTAAGCAATTAAATCTTTACATGTAAAGTGAAAAATTTAAAAAGTAGCCAGTGCCGAATGGCACATGGCTTAAACGCTTTTTTTCAACAAAACTGATGGATTACGTGGCACGAAAATCAAGTGATTAAAGCCCTAAAATAGGGCTTTAACTTATGTTCTAAATTGATTGAGGATAGCGTTGAGTTGGGTGGTGAGTTCATTGAGATGCTCACTCGCCCCTGCGATTTCTTCCACACTTCTGGTATTTTGCGTTGCTAACGTATTGATCTCTTCGATTTTGGAAACGATGGTATCGATTTTTTCACCTGTTTGGATATAGTCGTTAACCGTTTTTTCATTGAGTTTGGTTGCAACATTCATCATAGAAACAGTGTTATCCAGTTTGCTTTCCACATCCCCCGCGAGCGTGTTTAATTCTTGGATTTGTGTTGAATTAACATTCATTCTCTCTGAGCTATCCGTGATAGCTTGAACAATGACATTAATGGTTACGTTGATTTCAACCAAACTTTTTTGGGTGCGCTCTGCTAAGTTGCGTACTTCATCGGCAACGACTGCAAAGCCTCTTCCATGCTCTCCTGCACGTGCAGCTTCGATGGCAGCATTGAGTGCTAGAAGGTTTGTTTGATCAGCAATATCGCTGATGACGGTAAGAACATTTTTAACTTGGTCGGCATCAGAGCTAAGTTGTTGGATTTTTTGTGCAAGTTCTTGCTCTGTTTGCGCGCTCTCTTGAACACTCTGTCCCAGTTTTTGAAGGAATTTACGAGCACTTTGGAGTTCATTATTTGCCTTAACAATCTCTTCTTTTGAAGCTTTTGCTTCATTGACGGAAGAGACAATTTCTTGTTTGGTCTCGCTTGACATGTGTGTGGCTTGAGAAATGATGATTGAAGAGTCTTCCACGCGTTTGCCCACTTGCAGGGTTGTCGCTAAGAGCTCATGCGCAATCGATGCATTTTCAGAACTGGTCTCTTTTGCTAATTTGATGGTTGAGTGAACTTTATCGATAAATTGGTTAATCTCATGGGAAGCATCACCAATTTCATCTTGATTTTTAATGGCTAATTTTTTGGTTAAATCACCATCACCCGTTGCCAAATCATGAGCAGTTTCTTTAAGGCTTAAAAGAGGTTTGGCAATCATACTGGTGGTAAGGAAATAGATAGCAATAATAGCCAGTAATGCAACGATAAAACCAGCGACAACTTGCATTGAAGCGTTGCTGTAAAGTCGATCGCTCATATTTTTATCAAGCTCCAACGCTTTCGCCAAGATAATGTCCCGTGGTACTTGAATCAAAACTGCCCAAGGTTTGCCCGTTTGTCCAAGCTGGATTGGGGCAACCGTTTCTATCATTCCACTATCATCGTTGATACGAACTAACGCCTTACCCGCTTGAATCGCTTCGTACATTTTTTCCCAACCTTTAGGCATCACTTGTTTGAAATGACCTCCGATCATGGAAGGATTCTCGCTTTGGGCTACCAAAAGACCATTGTCTGCAATGATGGAGACTTGTCCATGCGCTTTAAACAATTCAGCATCAACTTTTTTAGCAAGTTGCTGAACAAAATCTAAGTTATAATCCGCACCGGCAACACCATAAAATTTACCATTGACATTAATTGGCACAGACATCGTTGCTAGGAATACTTGCTTACCTTGTACGATGTAAGGCAAAGGTCCAAGGACACTCTCTTTATTCTGCTCACGTGGAGTTATATACCAGCCGCCTTTAAGAACACCGTTAGGATGCTTGTCGTAGGTGTCGTACTCGACTAACGGTTGAACGGCAATGTTGCCTTTATCATCACGCGTCCAATAAGGGGTAAAACGCCCTGTAGTTGGATTGTTACCGTCTTTGTTCACACGGAAGTTTTCATCAGTGCCATCGATGGCATTTGGCTCCCAACAGGAGTAGGTACCATTAAAGCCCTTGTTGTGTTTTAATACATTAAGAAGCACAGCATTGAGCTGATCGCGGCCAATGTTCAGAGCTTCTTTACCATCTTTGGGTTTAAGTTTACTCACTTCAAAGGTGTTAGCCATCGTACGCGCAGCATCCAAAGCCAATTCCAATTCGGACTGAATGGTACCACTTTGCTCACCAGCTAAATTTTGCAGTCTCTCCATGTTGAGTTCCGTCAATAAAGAAGAAACCTCCGAGGATACGACATCTTGTGTGCTTTTTAGATGAATACAACCCATACCCCACCAATAGAATCGCTGCTGAAACCAAGCAAAGACCAGCTATCAAAACAATTTTAGTTTGAATCGACTTAAATATCATCACGCACCCCCTTTGTTGTTAATTGTATATAAAAATATGCAATTAGTTAATCTATTCTAGATAAAAATTGATTCAAAGTCAATGATTTTATTCGTCCATAATATAGGGCACTGAGGGGTGTTTTCTAAGATAAACTATAAAAGGGCAAAAAGGGGAGATACTTTAAATTAAAACCTTTACATGTAAAGGTTTTAATTTAAAAAATAGCCTATTTCTATTGACTCTTTTAATGGCTTATTGAAGTAAAAAAAGCTACTTAAAATTCAACAGATAAACTAGCCTTTCTCCTCTATCTGTCAAAATAGTTTTTTCGTATTTGAGTCCAAGTTTTTCTATGCATTTTATAGAGGCAACGTTTTCAGGATAAACGGTTGCGACGGCTCTGTTTTTGAGCAAAGCATTTTTGATTGATTCTATTTGGGCTTTGCCGATTTCGCTGGCATATCCTTGTCCCCAAAATTTTTTTGCCAAGATAAAACCAAATTCATAGTCATCTTCTTGCAAATAAGAACAAGGCAGAACACCTGCTAAACCGATTATCTCATGTGTCGTATTGTTTTCTAAAACCTTTAAGCCTATTTGTTTTACATACTCATAGACGTTTTGTTCTGCAATCGTATCTTTCCCGAAGGTATATTTGATAACATCTTTATCACTAAAAATCAGTTCATATAACGTTTTGCTATCTTCTTGGTTTAATGTTCTTAGTCTTAATCTTTCTGTTTTCATGTGGATTCTTTGTATATTTTTTGAAAAAGTATTTTATAAAAAAACATCTTAACCTCTGAGCATAACCCCTAAGAAGATGGCGACAATTCCTAAGACAATATTGATAGGCAGTAAAATCGTAGGTAGCAGTCGCATGTGCTCTTTCGCATTTACAAAATTGCCTTGATCAAAACTTTTTTGTGCAAGGGTTCGTTTGATGTACATATACGTATAGTTAAGCGTCATCATCGTCCAAATCGCTTCTTTAAGATAGATCAACTCACCTGTATAGCCAGTCCCTTTGATGATGAGAAGCGCGCAAATAAGGCTTAGGGCAATAAAAGGCATTACAAGATGAAACAGTCTGCCGACAATGCGTAAGCTATTGCCAAGTCGTATTATAGGTTCCTCAATCGTTTGAATCACGGGATGTACGGCAAATTTAATCGCAATCATACCACCTACCCACACGACCGCCGAAAGAATGTGTAAAAAGATAATGATTGTTTTGTAGTGTTCGAAAAATGCCTGCATCTTTTCTCCTCTTTCATATTATATAGCGATTGATTATATCCAACCACTCAGCTTTGAACATTGACATTTTACATGTAAATATTTCGCTTTATATTGTTTATTTTTTTCAAGTGTATTTTTTCTACGGAACACTATATGCAAAAGTGTGTGGTGAAATATAAACTCACAAAGGAGAACAAAATGGCTGAACTCAGACAAATTGCTTTTTACGGCAAAGGCGGAATTGGTAAATCTACCACTTCACAAAATACATTAGCGGCAATGGCGCACTACTTCGGTAAGAAAATTCTTATCGTTGGATGTGATCCTAAGGCAGACTCTACACGACTTATCTTGCATGAAAAAGCACAATGTACCATTATGCAACTAGCAAGTGAGGCAGGTACTGTTGAAGACCTCGAACTTGAAGATGTATGTAAACCAGGTGCTGCTGAGTTTGATCCAGATAACACAGATATTACTGAAGGTTTTATCATGTGTGCAGAATCAGGTGGACCAGAGCCAGGAGTTGGTTGTGCAGGACGTGGTGTTATTACTGCGATTAACTTCCTTGAGGAAGAGGGCGCTTATGACCAAGATTTAGATTTCGTCTCTTACGACGTACTCGGTGACGTTGTTTGTGGTGGATTTGCAATGCCAATTCGTGAAGGTAAAGCACAAGAAATCTATATCGTTATGTCAGGTGAGATGATGGCGATGTATGCGGCTAACAACATTTCTAAAGGTATTTTGAAATACGCAAACACAGGTGGTGTTAGACTTGCTGGACTTATCTGTAATGCACGTATGACAGACCGTGAATACGATCTTGCAAAACATCTTGCAGAGCAAATCGGAACACACTTGATTCACTTTGTACCAAGAAGTAACCACGTACAACGTGCTGAGCTTCGTCGTATGACGGTTGTTGAGTTTGCTGATAAAACAGACCAAGCATTTGAGTACAAAGAACTAGCTCGCAAAATCATTGCTAATGATCTTAAAGTGATCCCTAAACCACTTGAGATGGATGATCTTGAAGCGTTATTGATGGAATTTGGTTTGGAAGAAGAAGTCGAAGCAGACGCTATCGGCAAAAAAGCAACAGCGTAATAACCGAAGAAAACTCTGCCAACATCGTTGGCAAGCTTTAGTGCCCCAGTGGCAAACGTAGTCAAAAGAGCTTTGCCCTTTTGATGTTATAAAAAAATAAAAAGAGGAGCATATTATGTTTATTTGCGGATACCACTTCCCAGCATCTATGGGAAATAAAATTAGTCATGAGCAAGTCGTAGAGAGAGTTACAGCAGAAGTTGGCGATCTTTCAGATGTCAGTTACGCAGTCCTTACCAGTGAAAACCGTGATGGTATCAAACAAGAAGACCTAAGAGTTGAAAAAGGTTCATTCCTTTTCACAGCATTGGCTGATTATTATAAAAAATCAGACATTGAAGGCGAATACAAAATGATTTTTTATACCAACAAGTACCAAATGAGTGAAGTTTCAAAAGCAGTCGATGGTGGTAAAACAGCAGACGTTTGTAAAAAACTTGACGATATGCTTCTCTACAGGGTCAAAGTCGCGTAAGCGTACTTTTTAAATAGAAAGGAAAATAGCATGACAACAGAAACATTGCTAAGCCAACAAGAAGCCGCAATTGCGGAAGTGCTTGCTGCTTACCCTGAAAAGGCGAAAAAAAGTAGAGAAAAACATCTTGGCGTTGATATGCCAGAGGGTGTTAAAGGTGCTTGTGATTCAACCAAGAGTAACAAACAAACCGTTCCAGGTGTTATGAGTCAACGTGGTTGTGCTTATGCTGGAAGTAAGGGTGTTGTTTGGGGTCCAGTGAAAGATATGATTCATATCTCTCATGGACCGGTTGGTTGTGGTCAATATAGCCGCGCAGGTAGAAGAAACTATTACATCGGAACAACAGGTGTTGATACCTATGTAACAATGAACTTCACAACCGACTATAATGAAAAAGACATCGTTTTTGGTGGCGATAAAAAACTCAAAGCTGCTCTTGCAGAGATTGATGCGCTTTTCCCACTCAATAACGGTATTTCCATCCAAAGTGAGTGCCCAATCGGTTTGATTGGTGATGATATTCAAGCGGTAGCCAAAGGCTACAAAAAAGAGTCTGGCAAGCCTACGGTTGCAGTTTCATGTGAAGGTTTCCGTGGTGTTTCACAAAGTTTGGGTCACCATATTGCGAACGATATGATTCGTGATGAGGTTTTACCAGATAATTCGTATAAAAAAGATTTTGAATCAACTCCGTATGATGTTGCGATCATTGGCGACTATAACATCGGTGGGGATGCGTGGAGTTCAAGAATTTTACTTGAAGAGATGGGTCTTCGTGTTATCGCTCAATGGAGTGGTGATGCTACCTATAAAGAGTTAACTATTGCTCCAAAAGCGAAAATCAACCTTCTACACTGCTACAGAAGTATGAACTACGTTGTTCGTCACATGGAGCAAGAATTTGGTGTGCCTTGGATGGAATATAACTTCTTTGGTCCAAGTAAAACAACAGAGAGCTTACGCAAAATTGCAGCATTCTTTGATGAGACAATTCAAGCTAAAACTGAAGCGGTTATCGCTAAATATACTGAGATGACTGATAAAGTCATTGCAAAGTATCGCCCGAAATTAGAAGGCAAGACCGTCATGTTGTATGTCGGTGGATTACGTCCTCGCCACGTTATCGGTGCTTACGAAGATTTGGGAATGAAAATTATCGGTACAGGTTATGAGTTCGGACATGGTGATGACTATAAACGTACCAAAGATGAGCTTAGTGGCTCAACCTTGATCTATGACGATACGAACGAGTACGAATTAGAGCAATTTGTCAAAAGACTTAAACCTGATCTTGTAGCCAGCGGTGTAAAAGAGAAGTACGTTTTCCAAAAAATGGGTTTACCATTTAGACAAATGCACTCTTGGGATTATAGTGGTCCGTATCATGGATACGATGCCTTTGCAATTTTTGCAAAAGACATGGATTTGGCGTTGAACTCCCCAGTATGGGCTCACACCAAAGCACCATGGGAATCTAACTAAGGAGAGCACAATGCAAGACGTAGAAAACATAGTAAATGGGCAGAAGCTCTTTTTAAAACCAGAGTATCAAGATGTTTTTAAAAATAAAAAGCAATTTGAAAGCAGTGCGGGTTCAACTAACCCTGAAAAAGTAATCGAAGTTGCTAAGTGGACAACGACATGGGAATACCGTGAAAAAAACTTAGCACGTGAGCACATCACGATTAACCCAGCCAAAGCGTGTCAACCTTTGGGCGCTGTTATGGCTGCCCTTGGGTTTGAAAACACTATGCCGTATGTTCATGGAAGTCACGGTTGTGTGGCTTACTTTAGAAGCTACTTTACACGTCACTTTAAAGAGCCAACACCCTGTGTTTCAGACTCTATGAGTGAAAGTGCAGCGGTTTTCGGTGGTTTGGCAAATATGAAAGAGGGTTTACGTAACTGTAAAGCACTTTACAAACCAGATATGATCGCCGTTTCTACGACATGTATGGCAGAAGTTATTGGTGATGACCTCAATGCGTTTGTGATCGGTGCTCGCAAAGATGCTGAGGGTGAACTTGATGGTACTCCGATTCCAGCGGCACACACTCCATCATTTGCAGGTAGCCACGTTACAGGTTATGACAATATGATGAACGCCATTTTACAAGAGCTCAATCCTGTTGAAGGTCGTGAGATCGTAAAAGATAGCGAGTGCATCAATATCATTCCTGGTTTTGAACCATACCTTGGAAGCTTGAAAGAAATTAAGAAAATGGCTGCTATGTTTAGCGACAAAATCGTTATGATCGGTGACCATGAAGATCAATGGAATACACCAGCAGGCGAGTATAAACTCTATGCAGGTGGCACACCTTTAGCCGTTGCAAAAACAGCAAGCAGTGCAAAAGCGACTATTTCACTTCAAAAGTACTCTACAATTGCTACTGCGAAGATGATAAAAAATGATTGGAAACAAACATATGCTACATGTAATCCAATCGGTTTAGGTGGAACAGATGAGTTTGTAATGAAACTCAGTGAACTTACAGGCAAACCCGTTCCTGCTGAGCTTACAAAACTTCGCGGTCAACTTGTCGATGCGATGCAAGACAGTTATCCGTATATGCACGGCAAAAAATTTGCTATCTGGGGAGATCCTGACTTCTTGTTAGGTGTTGTCTCTTTCTTGGTTGAGATGGGTGCTATCCCTGTACACGTTCTTTGTCATAATGCGCCTCGTAAAAACTGGGAAAAAGAGATGCAAGCGATCCTTGACAAATGTACATTCAAAGAAGAATGCCACATTTGGATGGGAAAAGATCTATGGCATTTAAGAAGCCTTATTTTCACTGAGCCAGTAGATTTCATGATCGGTAACGTTTATGGTAAAGAGTTGTATCGTGATACAAAAGTACCTCTTATCCGTATCGGTTTCCCAATCTTCGATAGACACCACTTACATAGATACTCTATCAGTGGTTACGAAGGTGCGCTTAATCTTTTAACTTGGATTACCAACTCCGTCCTAGACGCGTTGGATGAAGAGACAAAAGATATCGCAAAAACAGATTTCTTCTTCGACTGCGTAAGATAGTCACTTAAGTTGAGGGCTTCGGCTCTCTTCTTCTTTTATTTTCCGCCTTTTCCTCCTCCGCCACCACCTTTACCATTTCCGCCTTTTCCACTTCCATTGCATGCGCCAGCAGAAGCGTTCGAACTGTTCCCATTGGCATTTCTTCCCGTAAGAGTATTGATCTGTTGTATTTGAATTTCTTCACGTTTTTCAGCACTTAGCTCGGACATCAGTTGCTCTCTCTTAGCCTCATTTTCAACTCTAGTACGTTCTTTAATCGCCTGAATATAGCGGTGTCGGTACTGTCGTGGTGCAGAGTGCATTTGAGTGGTGAGCTCTTCCATATTTTGTGTTTTTTGTATCTCTTGTGTAATATCATTATCATCAAGGGCATAAAGCTGCAACGTAACTAGAGCAAGCAGTATGGTATGTTTCATGCCATTTTCTCTTTAGAAAAAAGAAGTGTAATCGATGTTCCTGTCTCAGCATTACTTTCAAGGGAAATTTTAATGGCTAATATATCACAGAGTTTTTTTACGATATTGAGCCCTAGTCCTAGCCCTTTTTCGTTCTCTTTATAGTATCGATCGTAAACAAGGCGACAGTTTTTAATACCAATCCCTGTATCACTGATGTTGACACTATTCTCTTTATTACTCAGTTTTACGGAACCATTTTTGCGATTGTACTTGCAGGCATTGGAGATGAGATTGTCAAAAATGCGTGCAATCGAATCAGGGTCACTATGAATGATGCAAGGTTCTGTTTCAAAAATAAAAGTCAGTTTTGGGTAGAGTTTTTGATAGAGTTTAGCCCTTACATGTAAAAGTTTTTCAAGATCAACATCACCTTTTTTAGGGATAAATCCTTGGTGTAAAATTTCTAAATTTCGGTACAAAGAGGCGATGGTTTTTGCTGCGAGTTCTATACGCTCTAAGGCTTCAGAAGGAGCTGTCTTTGCAATGGATTTTGTATTGAGAAGAATGGACGTTATGGGCGTGTTGAGATCGTGAATCATATCTTTAAAAAAACTCTCTAAAAGATAGAGCGCATGCCTAAGGGGATAGAGTGCATAAAACGAATAAAAAAGTGAGAAGGCGATGATGGCACATAAGAGGGCACTATAGATTAAGAGAACTTTGTTTATAAGAAGATGCAGTTGTGTCTTATACTCCTTGTCAGATATAATGACTTTGAACATAGAATTTTTTGTGCTTGGAATTGCAAAATAACCGCACATTCCACGATCGCAAGGCTGTAAATTGAGCTCATCTACGGTGTTATCGTAAGGGATGACATCAACCTCGAAGGTATAATTTTGAAAATCATACGTAAATGATTTCATTTTTGAAAAAATCTGCTCTTCCATAATATGTTTTTGTTCGCTGTAATAAAAAGAGGCAACCAGAGTGGTAAGCAGCATTAATGTGGCAAAGAAAATACCAAATGTTTTAAAAAAAGCCTCTTTCTCATATTTTTTCAAGACGGTATCCTATCCCTTTGATATTGATGATTTGCAGGGAAAAACGCTGTTTGAGTTTAGTGATATGCACACGCAAGGCACTATCGCTAGGTTTTTCCATTACATCAAAAAATTGCTCTTTGAGAACGGTTTGGTTAAGATTTCGCAGGAGTAGATCAAAGATTTCTTTCTCAACAGAGCCCAAATCTACCTCTTTATCCTGTTGAAAGATGCGTTTATTGAGAAGATCGTAGGTGATTGAACCATACGCTAAAAGGGGATTTTTTTTCAGAATATGGGCTTTAATACGCACTAAAAGCTCATCAAACTCAAACGGTTTTTTGATGTAGTCATCACATGCACTATCAAACGCTTTGGTGATGGTTTGAATGTCTTTATAAGCACTGATAAAAAAAGCGGGTGTTGTATCGCCACTTTCACGTAGAAGTTTAAGCAGATCAAGACCGTTAAGTAGGGGGACATTGATGTCAAAAAGATAAAGATCAAACGAGTTTTCATACGAATAGGTGAGTGCTTCTTCACCATCACTAGCATGCACCACTTCAAAACCTTCACCCATAAGTAGACTTTTGAGGGTCTCACTTAAAAGGTAGTCATCCTCAAGCAGTAATATTTTTGACATAGCTCTCTCCTTATGCTAAGAATAGCAAATATCTGTTAATGAAGTGTTAAAGTAAAAAAAAATTTGTCCTTAACAGTTTATTAACACTTTCTTCGTATAGTTTCAATATACATATCAACAAGGAGTCAAAGATGAAAAAGAGTCTATTCGTGTGGATGGTTTTAGGTGTCGTTGCCTTTGCCACAGACTATTCAGCCATGAGCGCAACTGAGCTAAACGCTATGAGAGGAACAGTTCCAGTAGAAGATAGACCCGCTTTTCAAGCGGCAATGCAAGAAAAAATGCAAACGATGAGTCAAGAAGAGCGTCAAGCTTTCACGCAAGCTCGTACTTCTAACCCAACAACTGGCACTATGGGGGCAAATACAGGTGGTATGAATGGTGCTGGTGCTGGCGCCGGTATGGGCAATGGTGGTGGCATGGGAATGGGCGGCAATGGTGGCATGGGTGGTGGAAAAGGCGGTGGTCGAGGAGGACGATAACACTCTGATCTGTTAGAGAGCTTCGGCTCTCTTTTCTTTTGTTTTTGATTTGTTTCTAATCCTATTCTTCAATCAATCCTAAATCCAAACTGTGATAAGATAACTTCCACAATTTTACCTCTACACGTGTAAAAACAAAGGAAATTTTTTATGGGAAATAGTGACGATCTAAAACAGACCAACAAGCTTGTTCTTCGTAATTTGGAACTGGAAGATTACGAACAGGTTAAAAGGATTATGGATAGAGTTTATCCGACATTGGGTGGATGGACACCTCTTGAATTTAAAGCACAACTAGCGACATTCCCTGAAGGGCAAATCTGCATCGAAGATGATGGCAAAGTCATTGCCGCAGCTCAGAGCTTGATCGTTGATTACGATAAATTTGGCGATCGCCATACGTACAATCAAATCACAGCTAACGGTCTTATCACAACGCATGATCCTAAAGGCAATACGCTTTATGGCTTAGACATTTATGTCGATCCAGATTATCAAGGGCTTAGGCTTGGACGTAGGCTTTACGATGCACGTAAAGAGCTCTGCTATAGGCTTAATTTAAAGCGTATTATCGCAGGGGGGCGTATTCCTGGATATGCGGCACATGCCCATGAGATGACGCCTTCCAAATACATTGATCTTGTTAAAGACAAAGAGCTGAGAGACCACGTTTTAGGCTTTCAACTGGCCAATGACTTTCATGTCAGGCGTGTGTTAAAAGGCTACCTCAAAGGGGACGCGGCATCTCGTGAGTACGCGACACTGTTAGAATGGAGTAATGTGGATTATGAAGAGCCGCATACCAACCCAACGGTGAACCGCGGTATCGTGCGTGTGGGCATTGTGCAGTGGCAGATGCGTAGCGTTAAAAGTGTCGAAGAGTTTTTGGATCAAGTCGAGTTTTTTGTGGATGCGATGGCGGGGTATAATGCCGATTTTGTCCTCTTCCCTGAATTTTTCAATGCGCCCCTGATGGCTTTGCGCTCCGATGAAAATCCTGAAACGGCGATTCGTACCGTTGCGGCGCATACGGACACGTTAGTCGAAAAAATAGGGCAATTTGCGGTGCGCTATAACATCAACATCATCGCAGGCAGTATGCCCGAATATGATGGCAATACGCTCTACAATGCAAGTTATTTGTGCCGTCGTGATGGTACGAAAGACTCGCAGAAAAAATTGCACATCACGCCCGATGAAGAGGCGTACTGGGGTATGCATGGCGGCGATAAACTCTGTGTGTTTGAAACCGATGTGGGACGCGTGGGCATTTTGGTTTGTTATGACGTCGAATACCCCGAACTTCCACGTCTTTTAGCCGATCAAGGCATTGATATTCTCTTTGTTCCCTACTGGACAGACACCAAAAACAGTTACTTACGCGTACGTCGTTGCGCGCAAGCTAGAGCCATCGAAAACGAGTGTTATGTTGCCATCTCTGGCAGTGTAGGAACCCTTCCTCGGGTTGAAAATATGGACATTCAGTACTCCCAATCCGCGGTCTTTAGCCCGTCCGATTTTGCGTTTCCACACGATGCCACCATCGCTGAAGCAACGCCAAATACGGAGATGACCTTGGTTGCCGATCTTGATTTGAGTCTTTTAAAAGAGATTCGTGAACGAGGTAGTGTCCGTAATTTACATGCACGTCGCACGGATTTGTACAGTTTGCGTTGGAAAGGCGACAAAGATGATTTTGTTGTCGTTAGTGGCTAGGTGATACGCCTTTTGAGTGATGGCAGCGTCAATACCCAAACCCACGTTGGGTTTGGCGCGTATCTCATTGTCCCTGAAAATACACCTTTAGAAGCGTTTGAGACTTTACATGTAAAGGTTAAAAAATTTACGCAAACTTCATCAACGAAGCTTGAACTTCAAACATTGCTCTGGGCATTGAACGAGGTGAAAGATTTTGAAGAGGAGATTATGATTTACACCGATTCGCAAAATATTATCACGCTCCCTAGCAGAAGAGAGCGGTTTGAGCGCAATGGGTATGCGACAAAACAAAAGAAGATTCATGAGCATGCAGCATTGTACCAAGTGTTTTATAGGGTGATGGATGAGATGAAGTGTTCTTTGATGAAAGTGAAAGGGCATAAACAAGCATTTGATAAAGATGTGATAGATCGTTACTTTACGTTGGTTGATCGCGCCTCACGCGAGGCACTTCGCAAAAGCAGTTTATAATCGTTTACATGTAAAAGGAAAAGCGCCTTAAGCATGCGGGCTTTCTGCCAAGAAAACCCAATAGTAATATAGCTTTTTTTAAGCTTTACTTTGAAAGTGTACTTAGGATTCTTGCTGAACTCATTAATGAGAAAGTTGGGGATAACTTTCTCATTAATGAGTGGCAAAGATTATTTGCCAAAATGCTTTGAAGCGTGGTGTAGGGTAGATTTGGTAGATTGCCAAATGGACTCAACCCCTTTTTTCATAGACTCAAATTTATCTTCACTTGCGTCTGCAAGCTCTTTAAGTTTAGCTTTTCCCTCATGCATTTTTTCTTCAAGTTCTTTGATTTGTTTATGCATTTCTATTTGAACATCAGCACTCGCACCTGAAGCTTCGGCTTTAAATTTATCCACTTGGGCTTTGCAGGTATCAAATTCTGCTTCTATTTTTTGTTCATAAAGTTTTTTATCACTCATGATAGATCCTTTATAGTTTATTTAGAGAACACGTCTTCCTTGAATAATTCGTACGAGCACTACGATCAGAGCGACGACCAAGAGAACGTGTATAAACCCTCCCATGGTGTAGCTTGTTATAAGACCGAGTGCCCACATGATAATCAGTAAAAGTGCAACTGTATAGAGCATGTGAGTCTCCTTGTTTAATTTTTTGAATTTCCATCAATACTCATGGTATTGATAATTCTTAATACACCATCCACATCTTCGACAAGTTTGGTGACTAAGTCTACTTCAGCAGCATTTTGTGCTTTTCCGCTTACCGTGACAACACCATCTTTGGTGGTAACACTGGTGCGAATGGCACTTGTTGAAGCATGAAGCACTAACGTCATTTTAACTTGAGCTGTAATGGAGGCATCATCCATTTTATCACCTATGGTTTCAGATTTTGAAAGTTTCATATTGTTGATGACACTTTTAACACCTTCCACATTTTTAGCATATTCGGTTGTCAGTTCTTTTTTAGCAGAACTACTCGCATCGCCTTTTAGGGTAACAACACCGTTTTTAACAGTGACATCTGTTGTACTTGCGCTGACATTGGAATGAAATACAAGTTCAGTTTGCACTTTCATCTTAATCCATGTATCGGAATTTGCAGATGAATGATCTTTTTGTATAACGATCTGGTTGTCAACGCTTTTAACGCCAACGATTGCTTCTGCTGTATTGCCTGCCATTGGTTTATGCGCATCATCCAAAACTTCGCCAGAGAGTGTAACAACACCCTCTTTTGAAGCAATTTTGATGTGCTCGTCTTTTAAATAGGTTCTGTAAACAAAACTCTTTTTAAACGATGATTCAATTTGGCTATCCAGATCAGACGCATACGCTGAGATGCTCATAGAAAGGATAACTGCAACAATGGCTGCTGCTATAAATGCGTATTTCATCATAACAGCATAGTGATTGACTGAGGTTCTCAATGTTTGATCGTTTCGTCTTTTTTAGGATCAACTTTAACATTTTCTTTACCTGGCTCAATTACTTTGTTAGCATCTTTTTTAGGATCGCCAAATGCACCGTCTTTTTTTGCAGGATCGATTGGTGTCGTTGAGTTGCTGTTTTTTGTTTTTGTCGTTGTTTTTGTCGTTGAACATGATATATCCTTATGTTTTGGTCGATAGATATTGGGTCTTGGGTGGAGATTGAAAGGCACAGGGCTTACAATCTATTTTTGAACGCTATCTTAGAAAACGCTCGTAAATGCCTAAACGTTATAAGGTCACCTCTTAAAGCTCGTAGAAGCTACTGGATACCTAAGTTATCTTGACCAATTTTATCCAGCCGGTGGTATAAAGTATGTAAGATTAAGATTTCAAAAGAGTTATCATCCATTGTAACTCTCTCTTGGAATCTCTCTTACATGTAAATATCATACGATGTTGTGGTTACTTTTCAGTTATTTTAAAAGAAAAATTTAACAAATATCTTTACATGTAAAATAGATTACATGTAAAGATATTATAGATATTACTCTTGCAGTCTTCGTTTGATCTCTTCGAGTGTTTTTTGGTATTCCACTAAAAAGATACCACCGATATCAACGGCTTCAAGCGCATACTGTTTTGCTTCACGCAATTTATTTTCTCGCATGAGTGATTGCGCTAGATTGTTTAAAAGCACAGGATCATGAGGTTTTAAGGCAAGGGCACGTTTGTACTCTATTGTTGCATTGAGATAATCTTGCATCTCCATATACATATTTGCCAACATCACCGAGCCTAAAGTAGATGCTGGATAGGTTGACACATAGTTAATGGCTGAGAGTTTGGCCTGCTCTTTATAGCCCACATCATACATGTCGGTAATGGCACGTACCATTTCCGCTTCATTAGAAGCAATAGGCAACAATGGAGGTTTGAGTGCTACGATTGACCAGCTTCCTCTTCGTTTTGAGAACATATCGAAGTCATCAAAACTCATCCATGTTTGATCTCCCTTAGGTGCTGAGAGAAACACTTTTTTCTCTGCCTTATCAAAACCTGTGACCACCGCATAGTGCCATGCAGGAAGTGGTGTAAGACCAAGATTGAACAGAACCAAAACAGGTGTGTTGTTGGATACTTCACTTAAAACGGGAGCAAGTCCCTCATTGAGTACATAAGGAATGAGCCCGTAACGTCTTGCTGTTGCTTTCATCTCTATTTGTAAGGAGCCTAAAAGCTCTGGTGTAAAGGTTGTTCCTACGACATCGCCATAAACAAACTCAACATTTTGTTGGGTAAGCAGGGTTGCTAAAGAAGCGGGACCACAAAAATATGCCTCTTGTGGGTAAATAGTTAATTGAAGTTTCTTTGATTCTACAATGGATTTATCCGCAGATAAATAGTCGTAGTTTTTGGAAACACAGCCTGTAAACAGTAAGAGTGCTATGCACAGAAGTATGCCTTTCATCGGGCACTTTTCGTAAAATTAAACACTTTGGTAAATCCTAAAATATCGGTAATTAAAAGAACGATAAAAATAAAAACTAAAACACCCAAGATAGCTCCACCTGCATTACCACCCGCTGGCATTGAATCAATTTTTTGATTGATTTGTGCTATCTCTTCATCGGTTAAAGAGGCGATTCTTTCTTGAATCGTTTCACTGCTAACGCCCAACTCTGCCAATTTGGCTTGCACTTCTTGTTTGGCTAAAAACCCATTAATAGAAACGTTTGAACTGGATTCATGCAACACATCTTTGGTGCTGATAACGCCGGCAAACATTGTGGTACTAAA
The DNA here is from genome assembly GCF_002162315.1 of Sulfurospirillum diekertiae. Classification (NCBI taxonomy): domain Bacteria; kingdom Pseudomonadati; phylum Campylobacterota; class Epsilonproteobacteria; order Campylobacterales; family Sulfurospirillaceae; genus Sulfurospirillum; species Sulfurospirillum diekertiae. The sequence goes on from NZ_CP021416.1 coordinate 1,301,521, forward strand.
GAGAGAAAGCGAAATAAAAAAGGCAATAATCAGTTTTGCAACATTCATAATGAACTCCTTACATATAAAGGGATCGATAAGCTTATCGTAAGCACAGAGGTTACTTTCGTGTGATTTAAGGTCTTCAGCCTTAAATCTTTAGTTCTTCACACACGATTCATCGTAATCTACTTGGGTTATTTTTTAGTCACTTTTATTAAGAGACGTCTGAGTAGGGAATTAGAATGGCATGCAATGAAAGTGTAAATATTGGGATATAGTGGAATAGGCTAAATGTATTTACACACACATTGTAAAGGAGGCATTATGTTAGATTTAGGTGTTATGTCTTGTTGCAATCGCTACACGGTTTTATGTGTTGATGATGAAGAAGAATTTTTAGAGTATCTCTCTTCGATTCTTAAAAAATATTTTTTAAAGGTTTTCTCCGTTGCTTCTGCTAAAGAAGCTTATACCATTATCGAAGAGAATCCGATTGATATTGTGATTACCGATTTATACATGCCAAAGATCAACGGAATTGATTTTATTAAAAAGATACGCGCTGAACGCTCTTCCATTTCTGTTATCTTTTTAACAGCCTGTTTTGAAAAAGATTTTTTGCATGCGGCTGTTCCTTTGGGACTGGATGCTTATCTGATTAAACCAGTCTCTTTAGAAAAGCTTTTTAAAACATTACAACGAACGGTCGAAATTATTGAAAAACGTTCGGTGAAGACCTATACAATCAAAGGCGGAGTTTCGTTTGATTTGTGCGATCAACTCGTGTATGAAACTGCCAGTCGCAAGATTATAGATCTGACTCAAAAAGAGCTTACATTGCTGTGCTTGCTCATTAAAAATCAGCATACGATTTTAAGTAAGAGTGTCATTGAAAACTATTTGTGGGAATTTGAATCCATTGCTGAGAGTTCTGTGAAGACACTCATGAATAAACTCAGAAAGAAAATTGGAAGTGATGCTATCGTCACGCACAGTACGATTGGATATTCTATTGCCCTTGAGGAGCTTTCACCATGAAAATATACACTTACCGTTTTGTCTCACATGAAGACTTCGCTCTGTTTATCGCGTTAAAAGAGCTCAACTTAGCTTCCAATATTTTTGTGATGTGTTACTCAGGCATTGACGATCAAGCGATCAATCAAGAGATTCTCAATAGCATCAAAACGCTTCTACCCCAAGCTTCCATTATGGGCTCCACCACCGATGGCGAAATCTTTGAAACCGAAGTAATGGTACACTCTTTTGTCCTTTCTCTAACAACGTTTGAGAGTACCACTTTACAAATCGAACTTTTTTCAGCAGAACAGGACTCTTTTATTGCAGGGCAAATGATCGCCCATGAAGGGGTAAAACTTGGGGCAAAAGTGGCCATCATCGTTGCCGATGGCATTGTCACCAATGGTGATTTTTTGATGGATGGTGTCAACTCCATCGCTCCTGCTTTAGTCGTAGCAGGTGGGCTTGCAGGCGATAATGGACGGTATGAAGAGAGTTTCGTCTTTTGTGATACGAAGATTCAGTCCAAATCCATTGTCGTAGGCTATCTCATTGGCGACAGATTAGAGGTATATCACACGAAAAGCTTTAATTGGGCACCTATGGGACCCAAATTTAAAGTGACTCGTGCCGAGAAAAACTGCATCTACACCGTCGATAATATCTCAGTGATTGAGTTGTACCGAAAGTATTTAGGTTCGGCTCTTGCACAAAAACTTCCTCTTGGAGGTATTGAATTTCCATTCGTATTTTACAAAGAGGGACATTTGATCGGTCGAGCACCCCTTCGCCTCAATGGTGATGGCTCTGTCGTTTTTGCAGGCAATATTTCTGAGGGTGAGATCATCCAGTTTGGTTTTGGTGACATCGATGCTATCTTATCAGACGCACGGGAAATTATCTCTGATCTCGCCGAGTTTGGTCCCGAAAAAGTGATGATCTTCTCCTGTATGACACGCAAAAATTTCTTGGGTGAAGATGCGCACAATGACTTTGAAGGGCTTGCTTCCATAGCCCCTACGACAGGGTTTTTTACCTATGGCGAGTTTTTTCACGATTCAGATCATCAATGCAATTTTTTACTCAATGAAACCATGACTGTTTTAGGGCTTAAAGAGGCAACTGAAACATCCAAAATTACCAAAAAACAACTGAAAAATATTTCTCAAAAAAATCTTTCGCGTCATCATCGCTACTCCGAAACGTTCGATGCCCTTTTACATATTGGCAAGCAAACCGCTTTAGAGTTGGGAGTGCTGAATTCAACACTCAATGCTAAAGTGGATGAAGCCGTCAAACGGTATCAAGCTTCAGAAGAGTTGATCATCATTCAAGCGCGTTCTGCCATCATTGGTGAGATGTTGAGCATGATCGCCCATCAGTGGCGCCAACCGCTTTCCATCATCGGAATGGTCATCAATAAAATTAGACTCTCCGCACTCACTGCTGTCGAAAAAGATGAAGAGCTTTTAACTGATATTAGTGTTGTCGATCGCAATGTGAGCTATCTCTCTAACACCATCGAAGATTTTAAAAACTTTTTTAAACCTGAGGTCAAAAAAAGAGTGGCACACCGCTTCAAAGATTTGTGAGCAACTGCGATCCTTAGCCGATCCGATTCTTAAAATGTACAAAATTGATCTGGACATTAAGCTCAAAGATGAGAAAAAATTCTTTATTTATGGAAGTGAACTGGTGCAAGTGCTACTCTCTATTGTTTCTAACTCTAAAGATGCCATTGCTGAGCAACAAAATGAGGAAGGAAAAATCACCATTGTGTGTGAATATAAACCGCTGAAAGACATCTACCGTTTTACCGTTTCTGACAATGGTGGAAGCATCGCCGCCGATATGATCAAAGTAATGTTTGAGCCTTATATCTCGAGTAAAGGCATTACGGGAACGGGGCTTGGACTTTATATGGCTAAGACGATTATTGAGAAGCATTTTAAAGGAACGATTAGTAGTAAAAATATTGAGGGTGGGGCATGCATAACCGTTGATTTTCCCATAGCAACCAAAGAAATTACTATCAGTGAAATACTTCCCTAACGTCAAAAATAGCTTTACATGTAAAGAGATTAAGATCAGAAGAGAGGTCTCTCTCTTCTGAATCGTTTATGCGGTTGCTTTAAATTTCACAGAAGCGTCTTCAAAAGCAGTGACAATAGATTCCCATGTTTCTTCAAAGCTTTTTTTAGTTGATTCAAAGTTGCTTCCTGTCGTTTTATTGAGTTCTGCAAGCTTACATCTTCCCTCTTCAAGCTTACTCTCAAGCATTTTGACATGCTGATTGAGCTCTACTTGAACATTGGTTCTGGCTGCAAAAGATCGGGTTCTAAACAAGATCATTCCTGTTTTCCACTCGTTAAGTTGTGTCTGTTTGGTTTGTTCATAAAGTTCTTTGCTGCTCATTGAAATCCTTTTTTAATGTTTAGTTTTTGCATCTTTTTTGGGGTCAAGTTTCGTCTCATCTTTGTGAGGTTCGATGACTTTAGCAGTCTCTTTTTTAGGATCTGTAGTGCTCATGCCCTTTTTAGGGTCGATTTTATTTGTGCAATTGTTATACATTTTATGTGTCCTTGGATTGGTTCATAGGTAGATAGTAAAAAAGTGTTGAAACATGAAATGCGCAGGGCTTACAAATGTTATTGAGCGATTCTTCCTCTCAGGACACGCTCGAATACGCCTCAGTATAAAAAATGACATTTAGAATACGGACGATAAGGGTTGTGACGGATGTTACAAAGTCAGTGTTCCTATCAACCTCTTTCACTATACTCTTATTTGAACGATTGTGGTGCTTTTTTAAAATAGAATTGAAATAGAGGGGTGTTTCTTCTTAAAGTACCCATTTTAATGACGTCTTTGGTTTGAGGATGAAGAGAGCATGAACTCTCTTCATTGCGATATTAGCGGTCGTATTTTTTAGCGTACTCAGCATCGTTATAAATAGCTTCACCGTAAAGCTCTTTACCAAAGCTACGGATCACTTTTTGGCCATCCCCTTTGGTTACAAATTCAATAAACTTAGCACTCATATTTTTTTGAGGTGTCTCTAAGCCATTTTGTTTGAGCGCATTATAGGTATTGACTAAAAAAATATCACCTCTAAAAAGAATCTTCATGTTTTTGAGCTCTTTTTGAGCGGCGACCCATGTGCTGCTATCGGTCATAAAGTAAGCCCCTGTGGTATCGGCTTTTTTAAGCGTTGCGAGCATAAAATCTTTATTGATGGTATACCAACTTCCTTCAGGTGAAATATTGGCTTTTTTCCAGATCTCAAGCTCTTTTTTATGTGTTCCTGAATTATCGGCACGGGTATAAAAAAGGGCTTTTTTGGCAGCAATGCGTGAGTATGCTTCGACAACACTGGAAGAGTCTTTAATCAATGCGGGGTCTTTTTTAGGACCTGTAATGTAAAATTCATTCGACCCAATGAGCGAACGATCACTCGCCCAACCCTCTTTAAGCGCCTCTTTCTCACCTTTAGGTGCATGCACCATAATCAAATCAACCTCTTTGTTTTTAAGCAATGAGAGTGATTCACCAGAACCTGCTTTGATCCAACACAGTGTTATATCGTTTGATTTTGCAAACTCTTCTGCTAGGACTTTAACAAGACCCAACTCTCCGGGGCTTCCGGTTGCAAGTTTGATTTCTAATGCACCTTTGCCATAACGCTCTGTACAGTTTGCCGCAAACATGACACTACATAGCGCGAGTGTGGTAATGAGAACTTTTGAAAGCATAGAAACTCCTTTGGTATGTGTTTAGAATAACGTATCGCAAAGTGACTAATCTCTAATTTAAAAAGATGCGTTTGAAACTAAAAAAATGACAAATATTATAAATTAGCATATTTCTGTTTCTCAAAGAAGCAATCAACCCAGAAGCTTTTACATGTAAAGCTTCTGATCTTCAACAAGTCCTAGTTTTCGAGCAATCGCTATAGCCGCTTCTCTTCCATCAAGAGCAGCATTGACAACCAAGTTTGCACCTCTGACCACATCGCCACCGGCAAAGATAAACGGATGACTTGTCTCTTTATGTTCATCCACAATCAGCGTATTGGATTTACCGATGGCAAGGTTTAATTCATCGTAAAAATCAAAATGTTTGGCTTGAAAGCCAAGGGCTAAGATGATACTGTCGGCGGGTAGTGTTTGAAAGCTTTGTGGTTTGGTTTGAAGACGGTTATTTTCATCGGTATAAGTTTCAAGAATTTCAAGCCCAACAACACGATGCTCAGCATCTACAATCGCTTTTTTGGGTAGAGCATTGAAAATAAACTGAACCCCTTCTTCTTTGGCGTTAATCACTTCTGCGCGGCTTCCTGGCATACTTGCTTCATCTCTACGGTATACACAGGTCACACTTTTAGCTTTATGGCGAATGGCGGTGCGAAGAGCGTCCATTGCGGAGTCTCCACCACCGATGACAACAACATGTTTATTGCGTAAAATGGATTTTTGAAGCGCATGGTCGAAAAGATTTTTCTGTGTTTGGGTGAGGAGTGTCATGACTTGATACACGCCATTGGCATCTTCATTTTCCATGTCGGCACTGCGTCCTTTGGGCACACCCAAACCTAAAAAGACGGCATCAAACTTTTCTTGAAGTTCATGGAGACTGACATCTTTACCCACTTCGGTATTTAAATGGACTTTCATACCTGCTTCTTTCATCCACTCAAATCGTCTTAAGATGACACTTTTGGGTAGTTTGAAGTTAGGAATACCGTACATTAAAAGTCCACCTACACGGTTTTCTCGTTCAAACATTTCCACTTCAATGTTGGCACGAAGTAAGAATGTCGCACAGCTCAAGCTGGCAGGACCACTGCCTACAACCGCAACTTTGAACTTTCGTCCCTCTTTTTGACCATAATCAGGAATGGCGCCTTGTTCATACGCTGTTTCATTTAAAAAGACTTCCACATTGCCGATGGATACGGCATGGTACTCTGTTTTTTCCAGCGTACATGAACTTTCACACAGTCCTTTTTTGGGACATACGCGACCCAAAATTTCAGGGAAAGGAGATCTGGCATTGGAAAGTTCAAACGCACCCAAATAGTCTTTTTCATAGGTCTTTTTAAGCCATCTTGGAATGTTGTTGTTCAGTGGACAACCCGTACGACAAAACTTGAACTCACTCTCAAGTCCACGTAAAAGATCAATAGGACATTGCAAACAACGACTGGCTTGCGCTTTGGCTTCACTCTCTTCAAAGTTATGATATATAGGGTAATAATCCTCAATGCGCTCAACGGCTGGGCGTTTTTTTTTTGGATAGGCTTTTGCGATTGTTTTATATTCTCTCATGCTATTCCTCTATGATCTCTATACTTTTTACATGTAACTCTTGTCCACCTATCATGGCGACATCTTCACTATAACATTTCGGGCAGATAAAATGGTTCTTTTCTACAATACTTTTTTCATGACACGAAGCGCATAAAAGCACCACTTCGCACAGCTCTATACTGAGAGTTGCATCATGGCAGATGGTCTCTTCTTTAAAGGTATCAAAACACTGTTCCAAAAAATGAATCTCAATGCCACTGAGTCTCCCCACACTTATTGTAAGGCTTTTGATGGCTTTGGCATGATGCTTCTTCGCCTCTTTCTCGCACAGGTCAATGAGTGAAGCGACGATGGAGTATTCATGCATAAAAACTTAGCCTTTTTGCGCCATCAATTGTGTGTATTCGTCATAGTCCACTACTGAAATGGCACTGGTTGTACAGACACGAATGCACGAAGGTCCCTCTGGGCGTTTGAAACAAAGGTTGCATTTGAGCGCAATACGACGATCATCTTTTTGGATCATCGTGATAGCGCCATACGGGCAAACCAGTGAGCAACACCCACACCCGACACACGCCTCTTCATGAATCTTGATAAAATCATCCATTTTTTCAATGACACCATGAGGGCATACCGCCAAACATGAAGGCGATTCGCAGTGCATACATTGAAGTGGTGATGTTTTACCGTCCACTTTGATAACACGGTTACGCGAAATAAGCGGCAATTTTGTCTCATAAGCTTCTTCAAACGTAATGCCTTGGAAACTGGCCGCACAGGCTAACTCACAACTTAAACATCCGACACATTTGGTACTGTCTGCAAATATAAAATGGTTTCGCATCTTAACGCTCTGTACAGGAGATACAAGGATCGATGCTATTGAAAATGAGTGCAACATCATCAATGTTATTGTTTGGCATCATCACTTTAAGCGCCTCCCAGTTCATGTAGGTCGGCACACGCCACTTCATACGCTCAGGCTTTTGTGTGCCATTGGTTTTAAGATAATAGACCAGCTCTCCTCGTGGTGCTTCGGTGCGAGAGACGGCTTCCCCTTCTGGAATGAGTGTGCGTGTTGGAAGCACAATATCTCCCGTTGGCATAGAATCAAGTGCCTGATGGAGCAGTTTCATGGATTCTAAAATTTCATAGAGCCTTACTTTGGCACGAGAGAGCACATCGCCATCTTGTTGAAGTACAACATCAAAATGAAGGTTGGCATACGCGGCATAAGGAGCACGTTTGCGTACATCGTTGTTGACACCACTTGCTCGTGCTACAGGGCCTACAACACCCAGTCTGAGTGCGTCTTCATAACTGAGCACGCCAACGCCTCCGATACGTGCGATCAGCGTTGGGTCGGTTTCAAACAGGGCGATAAACGCTTCAATTTTACTTCTGTTCTTATCTAATGTCGCTTTGATAGAGGCGATGAGTTTTTCATCAAGATCAAATTTCACACCACCGATGGTATTTGCACTTAAATCCATACGGTTACCCCAAATGGCTTCTTTCAGGTCTTGAAAATCTTCACGTGTCTCTAAAAACTGTGTCATCAACGTTTTGTTATGAATGAGATGGCTAAGCATACCAAGGTTAAAGAGATGACTGGCAATACGCTTGATCTCATCGGCTACGACACGTAGGTAAAGGGCGCGTTCTGGTAAGCTCAGTCCAGCGATTTTTTCCACCGCCATACAGTAGGTGAAGGGATGGTTGTTGGAGCAGAGTGCACAGACTTTTTCGGTAATAATCAGGTTTTGTAAGAAGTTTCGTTGAAGTACGATAGATTCAATGCCACGATGAACAAACCCATTAATCATATCAACACTGTGAATCGTTTTTCCATCACTGTTAGGTTCGATTTTAAAGTAAACGGGCTCTTCAAGTGCCACATCAAAAGGTCCTAAAATAACGTTTGTTTTATCCACGGTTGACCCCTTCTTCTGCTTTAACTTTACTCCAAAGTTCTTGGCTTACTTTGCCACTCATGGCTGAAGAGAGCGAGTAATACTCTTCAAGTACACTCTCTTTAATGGATTCATCCAAAAAGAGACGTTTGGGATTGGGGTGATTGAGAATGGCAATGCCATAGATTTCACTCAGTTCTCGCTCCGTCCAGTCAGCGCTTTTAAACAGAGGAGTGATGGATGGAACACTTTTATCGGTGATATGGAGTTTCAGATTGAGCATGACGCCATCAAGATCAAAATGATAGACCAATTCATGTTCATCGCCTTTTTCATAAGCAGTGATCATGCAGACCCGCGCATTCATCGTTTTGAGGATTTCAGCAAGCTGTAAAAGTAGATTTTTATCGGCAATATCACACCAGAGGCTATCACCGTTAGGTTCAAAATGACAACGAAGTGCCAATGATTTGGTGACCTCATTTAGCTTTACATGTAAAGATTTCATTTAAAGGGCTCGCTTTGCAAAAGTATGGTCACGTCTGCATTTAGGGCAGAGGTTAAAGAGCGATACAAGCTCTTCACTCACGTTTTTAAACCCTTTTTGCAGCATGGTTTGTGGTACGTTTATCATGGGTTCATGACATTTTTGGCATTCACCATATTCAACCATATTGGCAGTAATTGCGGTGTATTTTTCACTTTGCGGTGTTGCTTCCGCTAAGGTGTTACTTAACGCAATAGCGCCTGTGGGACAAAAATAGGTACAGTTACCGCATACGGTACAGGTGTTGTGCCAGATAATGAAGTCATAGCTTTTGTGCGGTTCAACACACGAGATATTAATCGCTCCTGCGGGGCAGACAAAAGCACAGGTTTGGCAGAGCACACATTGCTCTTTGTTAAAGGTGATTTTTCCTTTGTAGACATTCATGCGTTCACCTTCTCTTTCCATAGTGCACAAGCTTGAATGAGTCCATCCACAATGCTTTGTGGAGATGGAGGACAGCCTGCGATGTTGACATCAACATTTACAAAACGATCTAATGGTCCTTCAATAGAGTAACTATCGCGAAATACACCACCGGTAATGGGACAAATTCCCATGGCAACCACAACTTTTTCATCAGGTAAACGTTTAAGTGTAGCTTCTAAAAAAGGTTTGGAGCGTGTGGTGATAGAACCCGTGACGATGACAATATTTGCCTCTTCAGGGTTGTTTGTGTAAGTACAATGAAGGGTATCAAAACCAAATTTTGGGACAAGAATGCTCGCCAAAAGCTCGACATCACAGCCATTACAGGAACCTGCGTTGATACGATAAACGTTGATATTATCTACCATAAAGGGTCTCTTTAAATTGCAATTTTTTTAAAAATAAATTAATTAAATCTGTAAAGATTGAATTAAAGTTTGTATTGTAACACAATAATGAATGATTTTAGAAGATTTAATCATGTATTACATCATAAAAAAAAGAGTTCTATTGCAAAGAATTTTGGGATGAAAAAGGTAAAATACTCTATTTTACATGTAAAGGATCAAAATGCCAAAAAGAGAAGAGGCGTTTGCTTTGCTTAAAGCCTATAACGGCGATGCGCTTGTGACCCATGGGCTTGCCGTTGAGGGAACGATGCGTTACTTTGCAGCCAAAGCGGGTGAAGATGAAGAAACGTGGGGTATTGTCGGGCTTTTGCACGATGTGGATTATGAAAAATTCCCTGAGCTTCACTGTCATAAAGGTGCGGAGATACTCAAAGAAAAAGGGTATTCAGAAATCATTATTCGCGCGATGATGTCTCATGGATGGGGTATTTGCACCGACGTTGAACCACACAGTAAAATGGAAAAAACACTTTATGCGGTGGATGAACTGACCGGTCTTATTACCGCATGTGCACTGGTTCGACCTAGTAAATCAGTTATGGACTTGGAGCTTTCCTCGGTGAAGAAAAAGTTTAAGACAGCTTCATTTGCGGCAGGGGCGAGTAGGGAAGTTATTCAAAAAGGTGCGGATATGCTTGGTGTGAGTCTAGATGAACTCATCGTTGATGTGATCGCTGCTATGAGAGCAATCGCACCAACACTTGGATTAGAGCTCAAAAACTAATTTAACGACGACGCCTTTTAGCAGGCGTTGGAGCTTTTTTCACAATAGGGCGGTAATCAACAATGGTTGCTGTTCCTTTTCCAGGGTAACGATTCATCTCAAAATGCTCACCCAATTTGGCAAGAAGCGATGTAATCTTACTTGACCCATAAGTGCGCGGGTCAAAGTCGGGCGATTGGCGTTTGATGTATGCACCTGCGGCGGATACACTTGCCCAACCCTCATCATCTTGTGTTTTTTCCCATCCTATCAATAGTAGTTTGATAAGCTCTTTGAGACCATCATCATTGGATGCTTTATTGGAGGTTTTAATTTCTTCAGGCACATCTTCAAGGGTTTCGGCGGCATTAACGCTGAGATTTTCGGTGAAGATAAAATCATCACACGCATTACGAAACGAAATAGGTGTTTTGTGTTCGCCAAATCCGAAGACATAAATCTCTGATTCTTTAAGGCGAGAGGCAAGCTTGGTAAAGTCACTGTCACTGGAAACCAGTGCGAAGGCATCAAACTTTTGGGTGTACAGTAAATCCATCGCATCAATAATCATAGAAGCATCTGTCGAATTTTTCCCTGTCGTATAAGCAAACTGCTGAATAGGTTGCACCGCAAGCTCGTTGAGAATCTCTTTCCAGTTCTTAAGGTAACTGCTCGACCAGTCGCCATACGCTCGCTTAACGATGATATGGCCATGTGTGGAGAGTTCTGCAAGAATAAGTTCGATCTTGCTTTGTTGGGCATTATCTGCATCTATGAGGACAACGATTCGTTTTTCTTCACTAATATTTTTCATCGAAATGCCTTTAAATCTAATGGAAGCATTATAGCCTAGTTATGGTCTCTTAGCGTTCCATAAGTAGGGCAAAAAGAGTGCGATGATAAGAAGGGCAGAACATCCTTCTAAAAGGAGGGTTTCCGCCGCTCCGATATAATGTGAGATGGTTCCTATTAAAAGCGCCCCAAGAGGTTGCATACCAAAGAAAGCCATCGCAAAGTAGCTAATGACACGTCCGCGCATCTCACTTGAAGAGGTGGTCTGTAGCAGGGTATTGATGATCGTGACATGTAACATCATACCAAAGCCTGCAAGGATGCAAAATAAAAAAGAAAAAATGAGTGTATGGGAGAGTGCAAAAAAGAGTATCCCTAAGCCAAAAAGCGTGCTAGCAATGATCAGTAATTTTCTGAGATTGCTATTGGTTCTTAAAGAAGCCAACAGTATTGCACCACTCAAAGCTCCAACCCCCACAAAACTGTTCAAATAGCCATAAATTGTCGCATCTCCTCCCAATGTTTCCTTAGCAATAATAGGGAACAAGGTTGTATAGGGAAGTACGAGCAGACTCATCAATGAGAGCAGTAAGATTAAGATACCAAGAGAGGGCGTTGATTTTAAATAATGCAGCCCATCTTTGAGATCAGTAAGCATTTTTTGAGTATGTGCTTGGGGAATATAGGTGGGTAATTTCATTGCAAGCAGTGAAACAATAACTGCGATAAAACTCAAGGCATTGAGCATAAAACAGATACCTGCCCCAAAGGTTTCGAGGATAAACCCAGCAACGGCAGGACCGATGAGGCGTGCGAGATTGACCATGGTGGAATTCAGTGCTATGGCATTGCCAACATCTTCTTTACGTTCAACCATGTAATGCACTAAAGACTGACGTGCAGGGACATCAAAGGCATTGACAATGCCAAGTAAAACACTAAGACAAATCAGTTCCACCACCGAATAATCCGTAAAGACAACCACCAATGTCATCACAATGGCTTGTACCATTGAAGCAATCTGAGTGAAAAGAAGCACTTTAAAACGATCATACCTATCGGCGATCGTACCGCCAAGCAGTGAAAATAGAAACGAAGGAAATTGGCTTGCAAACACACTAAGACCCAGTATAAAAGCAGAGTTCGTTTGCATGTAGATAACCCAGTAAACAGCAGTACGTTGCATCCATGTGCCCATAAGAGAGATGGATTGTCCTGCAAAAAAAAGCCGATAATTGCGGCTTTGAAAAGCTCTGAATGTGTTGATGTTCATTTTTTGCTCTTATTTTCTATTGTGTAATGCTGTAATAATATGATCGGTGTCTCCTATCTCACCAATACGGGGGAAAATAGTGTTAATACTGTGCTGATGCGCCTCTAAAATTGAGTCACTCATCGCATCAATTGCAAAGCTAATGTTGTAGCCAAGTTCACTGGCTGCACGCGCTGTTCCTTCCACTCCAATACTTGTGGCAATTCCCGCTAAAACAATGCCTGTGATATTTCGCTTTTGTAGAGCATCTTGCAAAGGTGTATTGTAAAAAGCATTCCATGTCTGTTTGGTAATCAAAATATCTTCAGGCTTTGTGTGAATCTCTTCTACAATTTTTGTAAAATCAGCACTCAGTGTTAGTGAAGCATGTTGAGTCGTATTTTCTTTGCGTGACTTTGTCCATGGTGCATTGGTTGGATCAACATTAACGATGACAATGGGGAGTGATGCAATACGAAAAGCATGGATGAGGTCTTTTACTTTGGCAAGAAGTTCTTCTCTTGGGTGAATTCGAGGAACATGCACGATACCTTCTTGTAAATCAATTAAAATAAGGGCAGTATGCTTATCAAGAGCTGTTATCATGGTAATATCCTTAGTCTTGTTGATCTATGAGTTTATGCAAAATAGGGAGTGCTTGTTCCAAGAGTAAAACTTCTTGCTTATTCAATAGAGCTTCAATTGTATTTTTTAGCCATTCATTTTTATCTTTTTTCATCTTCTCTAACATTTGTGTGCCATACGCCGTAAGAGAAATATAGATTTTACGTTTATCTTTAGAACAGGGTTTTCGTTGAATCAACGCATCATTTTCGAGTTTATGCAGTATTTGTGACATGGATTGTGTTTTGACACGTGTTAATGTCGCAAGTTGTGAAGGTAGCAAAGCAGGGTTCTTTGATAAATGTGCAATGGTTTCTAACTCTGTCATGGAATAGATACTGACCAAGGAGATATGCTTGCGTAACTCTTTATGAAGTGTTGTGATCGTTCTTTGCAGAGAAGAAGAGAGCTCAAAAATATCCATAATGCGTCCTTTTGTTCGTTAGACTTGTAAGTTTAACGAACAAAATTATAACGTTATTTATGCTGATAGTCAATAAAATGAATTAAAATAAGTATAATTTTATGTAATATTATATGTAAATAATACAAATAGACTTCACAAAATATCTAAGGGCTATGGTATAAAAAGGCTTTACATGTAAACATCAAACAGGCATGCAAACACCAATGCTACGTTTTTGTGGGTTAGAAAAAACCTTGCTAAAAGGCCCATCCTATGGGTGCACTATTTTGAGAAGCTATACGTATCGTACAAATATCTTTGCTTTTTACCAGCCACTTTTTAATTTGAGGGGAAAAGACCGCTAATTGAAGGTTTTATCTGTAGCGGTCTTTTACGTGTTATTTATCTTGCGTGTTCTTCTTTGATCTCTTTTGCAGTGGCTTTACGCACGTCTAATACTTTTGCTGTAAAGATAACATCAATGCCTGCAAGAGGATGGTTGCCATCTAAGGTGACATTGTCTTTGGTGATCTCTTTGATGGTGTAAGAGATTTTTTGATCTTCCACGGCATCGTCTTCATCTTCAATGATTTCAACAAATTGCTCTCCCACAAAGATTTGGTCATCAAATTCACCACGTTCTTCAATGGTGACTAAGGAGTCATCGTATTCGCCAAAAGACTCTTTAGGAGTGAGTTGTACCGTGATGCTATCGCCTACTTTTTTGCCATCCAATTCTTTTTCAATTTTAGCAAAAATATCATTGTATCCACCGTGAAGATAGATAAGTGGATCTGCACCTGAATCAAGTAGATTTTTAGCGGTATCGGTAATGGTATATTCGAGTGTTACCACCGAATTTTTAGAGATGGTCATTCGTTTTCCTTTTTTGGTATTAATTTATTTTTTGGATAAACCACTCAAATCGTCCTGAGCAGGTTAAAATCTCATTGGTATCTTTTATCTCCACGTCAACGCTGATAGATGCGCGACCTTTTTTTGCCAATTGCTCTTCAAATTTTTCTTTCGTGACATGATCAATGTGTGCCAAACCATAAATCTCACTCGTCGCTGGTTTCTTGAATTTTATCTCTGATTCTCTTAAAATAGGCACTACATGACCTACAAGATGAGGAAATGTCTTCTGTAATGCTTCACCACTAAGGGTTTCAGCAAGTGTAAATTGTGCGCTTGCATGAATGGTTTTGATGTGGTTTTCATTACTTTTATCCATAGGTAATATTAACTTGCCTTTTTCATTATGTGTTAAACCTACTTTTTGAACAAATGGTATTTCTAACACATTCATCGTAGGGTCTCTCTTTTGGACAAATAATCCCTGAGTCGCTCAATGCCTTCTCGCATATGTTTTATATTGCGTGTGTAGGCAAAGCGGAGGTAACGGCTTGTGTCATTGCTTCCAAAGTCAATGCCTGGTGTCGTTGCTACATGAATATTTTCTAAAAGTTCTTTCGCAAAAGCAAAGCTGTCATCGGAGTATTTTGAGATGTTTGCCCAAATGTAAAATGCACCTTCAGGTTTTGCGTCGATCTCAAAAAGTGTGGAGAGTTCGGTGTATAAAAAATCACGGCGGGCTTTGAATTCGGCTTTGATGGTTGCCAAGTAGGTTTCGTCAAAGGCTTCAAGCGCTCCATATTGGCTCAGTGTTGGGGCGGAGATGAAAAGATTTTGCGCAACGATTTCGGCATGGCGAACTTTTTCTTTAGGCACAATCACCCAACCCAAACGCTGTCCAGGCATGCAGTAATACTTGGAAAAGCCATTGATGACCAAGACATTTTTGCTAAACTCAAGCGCACTATGGGCATTTTCTTCATAGGTCAAACCATGATACAACTCATCGGAGATAAAGGCAATATTATGGGTTTCACAGTATTCAACGAGTGCTTTAAGATTCTCTTTTTTATAAATATTTCCTGTAGGATTGGCAGGTGAAGAGATTTGAAGTGCATCAAGATGATGCGGTGTCAAATCCTTTACATGTAATTCAAAATCATCCTCTTTACCGATAGGCATAAACAGAGGTTTGATGTCAAGAAGATGCGCAAAATTTTTGTAACAAGGGTAAGAAGGATCGCTCAGTCCCAAAGTCGCGCCACCTTTGAGTGTGAGCGCATAAGCGATCAAAAATGCACCGCTGGTTCCGGGCGTTAAAAAGATTTGATCGATGTCAATCTTAACGCCATAGGTTGTAGCATAATGTTTGGCTATTTTTTCACGAAGTGCAATAAGTCCATGACTTTGTGTATACGAAAAGCAGTTTTCATCAATGCTTACATGTAACGCTTTTTTAACCTTAGGGGAGGGGGGAAGATCGGGCTGACCGATCTCAAAATGGATACTATCTTCAAATTTTTCAGCTTCTTTGACAATGTCCATGACAATAAAAGAACTCATTTCTTTGCAACGCATATTATTACCTTTGGATTTTAAAACGGATATTATAGCTCATTTGAAAGCAGAGGGAAGTGAAGGCTTCCCTGAAAAAGTTTACGAAGCTATGGTTTGGAGAAATTCGGTTTTGAGCTTTTCGTAAGGCAGATAACGACCAATGACGACAAGTAAAGATTTGCGCTCACCCACAAAAGGTGTTCCAAAATCAAAGCCAACGACTTTGTGTACCCCTTGAACAATTAACCGTCGCTCATCGCTAGAAACCGCTAGGACACCTTTGTAACGTAGCATATCGTTGCCATACGCTTCAACAAGATTTTCCATAAAGGCACCGATTTTTTTGATGTCAAGTTCTCCCGCCTCAAAGACATAGGAAGTGATATCATCATTCCAAGATTGTGTCTGTTTTTGAGCACTAAAACTCTTGAATTGGATGTTTTGGACATCTTTAGCTTGGTAAAAACCTTGGTTTACATGTAAAGAATCACTGAGATCAAACGCCCCAATACCGATCCAAATCTCTTTGGGTAAAGCACCGTTAAAGGCTTCAAAAATTTCGGCTTTGGAGTTGATAGCATTGATACGTGAGAGTACACGCTCTTTGTGTGTTTCATCAACACTGTCCGCTTTGGTAAGAATAATTCTATCAGCAAAACCAATTTGAGAAGCGGCAACTCTATGTTCATCAAGCTGTTTGATGATATGAATGCTATCGACTAGGGTAATAACCGCATCTAACATGATGCGCTCACGAATAATCTCATCAACAAAAAAAGCTTGAACGATGGGTGCTGGATCAGCCAGTCCTGTTGTTTCTAAAAGCAGGCGATCGGCCTTAAAAGCACCAGAGTCTATTTTTGCAAGCAATTCGTGAAGTGCTTGGGTTAACTCGCCTCTAATGCTACAGCAGACACAGCCGTTGCTGAGTTCAACGATTTCAACATCAGAATCTTTTTTCAACAGTGCACCATCAACATTAACAGCGCCAAACTCATTTTCGATAATGGCGATACGCTCACCGTGATTGTGTTCTAAAAGATAATTGATTAGTGTGGTCTTGCCTGCTCCTAAAAACCCCGTAAGGATTGTCACAGGAAGGGGTGCGGTATAACTTAAATTCTCATCAACAACAGCGTCCGCCATTTTTGCCTCCATAACGTGCTTCAACTCTTTCTCTGTAAAACTCTTCGTAACTCATAGGTGTTTGTTCAGGATGCGTTAGACGGATATGTTGTACATACGTGTCATAATCAGGCACTCCCACCATTAAACGTGCGGCTTGACCCAAATATTTTCCAGCTTTTGCAAGGTTTTCAAACATCGTTTTCCTTTAAAGATTATGAAGAGGTGTTACCACCTCTTCATGTTTATAATTTAGTGTGCAGTACCACTCACAATTGCTTCTGCGTTGGCAGGCATTGGAGCATAAGGAACTTCAACAGCTGTTGGTTTATCAGATGCAAGTGCTTTAAAGCACGCTTGGAGTGTAAAGCCAATCATGACGACGACAACAACCATAAATCCAATGATCAAAATACCATCCAATTGATTGTTGAAGATAACGCGTTCAACAGCCTCTTGAGATTTAAAGACAGCATTGGGTTTAAAATTACCACTTGCAAGGAGTGCTTGTAGTTGGTTTGCTTTTGCAAAGAAGCTGATGGCGGGATCAGAACTAAATGCTTTCAACCAACCAGCACTCATCGTACAAATCACCAACCAAATCGTTGGCACAATGGAAACCCAAGCAAAGGCTTGTTGTTTCATTTTGAAAAGTACCACAGTACACAGCATCAAGGCAATTGCGGCTAGCATTTGGTTGGTAATACCAAAGAGTGGCCATAAGGTGTTAATACCGCCCAATGGATCAACAACACCAACATAGAGGAAGTAACCCCATGAAGCAACAACCAAGGCCGTTGCAAGTAGGTTTGCAAACCATGAGTTCGTACGTTTAAGGTTTGGATTGATGAGTCCGAGTAAGTCTTGTAACATAAAGCGTGCTGAACGTGTTCCTGCATCAACTGCTGTTAAGATGAAGAGTGCTTCAAACAAAATGGCAAAGTGATACCAGAAAGACATAGAGCCAAGTCCACCAAGAGCACCATGAATGATATGCGCCATACCAACAGCGAGTGTCGGTGCACCACCTGCACGAGAGATAATACTTTTCTCACCCACGTCGGCAGCAATTTGAGTTAGAATATCAGGAGTGATAACAAATCCCCACGTACTCACAGTTGAAGAAGCTGCAGCTGCAATATCTGCCAATCCAGTTGGATTAAGAGCACCCATAGGAGAGTTCATTGCAAAGTAAACACCTGGATCAATGATTGATGCTGAAATCAACGCCATCATTGCAACGAAGGATTCCATAAGCATACCACCGTACCCAATCATACGTGCTTGAGTTTCATTTGCAAGCATTTTGGGTGTTGTACCTGATGAAATAAGAGCATGGAAACCAGAAACGGCACCACAAGCAATCGTAATAAACAAGAATGGGAAGAGTGTTCCTGCCCATACTGGACCATGACTATCAAAAGCGTATTTGGTAACAGAAGGCATTTGCATCATAGGCATCATGATGACAATACCAATGGCTAAGCCAACAATAGCACCAATTTTTAAGAAAGTAGAAAGGTAATCGCGAGGGGCTAGGAGTAGCCATACAGGAAGTACGGAAGCTACGAAACCATAAATAACCAACGCCCATGTTAAAGTAACACCGCTAAGATCAAAGAAAGGCGACCATGTTGGGCTAACTGCAACTTGTCCTCCAAGGATAATTCCAAAGATAAGACCTGCAATACCAAACACTGAAGCTTCAAGAATTTTACCTGGACGAATAAAGCGGAGGTAAATACCCATAATGAAAGCAAGTGGGATTGTAAATGCAACGGTAAAGGTTCCCCAAGGACTGTGTGTAAGAGCTTTAACAACAACCATTGCAAGGACAGCTAAGATAATGATCATGATCATGAAACAAGCGATCAAAGCAATAACACCAGGGATTGTTCCCATCTCTTCTTTGACAAGCTCACCGAGTGATCTACCATCGCGTCTTGTGGAAACAAAGAGAACCATATAGTCTTGTACAGCACCCGCTATAACAACACCAATTAAGATCCAAAGCATACTTGGTAGGTAACCCATTTGTGCCGCTAAAACGGGTCCAACAAGTGGACCAGCACCTGCGATGGCTGCAAAGTGGTGACCAAAGAGAATGACTTTGTTGGTTGGGACATAATCAAGTCCATCATTATGGCGAAATGCTGGCGTCATACGTGTCGCATCAACTTTTAAAACCTTGTCCGCGATGTAAAGGCTGTAGAAGCGGTATCCAATTAAATAGACACACACCGATGCGGTCAATACCCACATAGCATTAATCGATTCACCTCGATTTAACGCAATATAGCCAAACGCAAAAGCGCCTAAAATGGCTACAAATAACCAAGCGATCTTCGTTGAAGTGCTTGTACTGTTTGTCGACATATCTTACCTCCATATAAAATTTGCAATCGTAACGCGCTCAAGGTAAACCTGAACATTGTTAAAGTGTCTCTAATAAACGAAATACCTTAACAACGCCAAAAAGTTAGCATATATTTTTTTAGTTTAGCTTTAATTGTACGTATCTTTAATAAAAGATAACGTATTTGCAAGAACAGTGTTTCAAAAAGTGTTTTTCTCTCAAACTAGGGAGTTTCAGCAAATTTACAATAACCTAAAAATTGTTTTTTATAGGGTTGATTTAAGGTTAAAAGAACTTGCACGGAACGCTTCTTGTATAATAACAACGAGGGTCTATTATAAAGTAAATTCAATTTATGTGAGGTACACAATGCGTTTTTCTCATGCAACTCCTGAAGCGACTTATGGTTTTGCCAAACGTTTTGCGCATTACAAAGACTTTTATACAAGGCATGATGGACTTATATTTTCTAAACTTGGCTTTGGAACCTTTAAAAAAGAGCCTTATAAAGAGGAAAATTATATATTTGACTATAAAGATGCTCTCAAAACAGCCATACACTATGGTGTGAATGTCATCGACACTGCCATCAACTACCGTTATCAACAAAGTGAACGCGAGATTGGTGAAGTTTTGGAAGAACTTTTTGAGCGTGGTGACGTGAAGCGTGAAGAGCTTATCATCTGTTCGAAAGGTGGATTTGTACCGCTTGATTTCCCTTTTCCTGAAAATCCTTATGAGTGGATTAGTGAACATATTCTCCAAAAAGGTTTAGCGACTTCTTCTGATATTGAATTAGATCAGCACTGTATGACTCCTGCTTTTTTAAATGATTCGCTAGAACGCTCTCTTGTTAATTTACATGTAAAGTGTTTGGACATCTATTTTTTGCACAATCCAGAGACACAATTGACTAAAATTGGTTATAACCATTTTTTGAAGCAACTTGAAGAGATTTTTGAAAGTTTTGAAGCGCGTGTGAGAGAAGGTAAGATCAAAGCGTATGGCATTGCCGTATGGAATGCTTTTACGTATGAAGAGGGCAACAGCGAGTATATTAATCTTGAAGAAGTCTATGATATTGCACGTAAAGTTGGTGGTGCTAGCCATCATTTCAAATACATTCAACTTCCTTTTAATATTGCGAAAACGAACGCATACAGTGTCCCTAATCAAAAAAATGTCTGATGGCAAGTATTATACGCCACTGCAAGTAGCCCATAAACTAGGGCTTGGCGTGATGAGTAGTTCTTCTCTGTTGCAGATGCATCTTTTTCAAAAGCCTTTTAAGCCTGAAATTGGTTATTTATTAGATTCTCATATGGAGTTACAAAGTGATATTCAATTGGCGCTTCAATTTGTACGCTCAACAAGAGGCATTGTAACGTCACTGTTTAGTTCTTCTAAAAGTGAACATGTCAGTAGCAATCTAGAAATTGCCACGACGAATGCTACTAACACTACGAAATACAATCTTCTTTATAAAGTGGAGCGATAACATGACATATGATGTAGTCGTAATTGGCTCAGGGATCGCAGGTCTCATGGCGGCAATCGAAGCAAAAAGTGAAACGAACAGTGTCGCTATCATTACTAAAAGCAATATTTTTAAATCTAATAGTGCCGTTGCCAGTGGCGGTATTAATGCTGTTTTAGATGAAAAAAATGAGGTCGAGATTCAAAAACACATCGATGACACGATGAAAAGTTCCAAAGAGCTTGGAAACAAAAAAGCGATCAGTTACCTTTGCCATCAAGCACCGTTAATTATCAAAAAATTAGAAGCGTATGGTGTAGCGTTTGACCGTGATGAAAATGGGAAAATTTTACAACGCAGTTTTGGTGGTGGAAGTTCTAAACGTACCTGCTTTGTCGGTGATAGCACAGGTTCAGCCATTACTCAAGCACTCATTAAAAAAGCAAAACTGGTGGGTGTTGATTTCTTAGTCAATCACTTTGTGATGGATATTACCAAAATAGAAGAGTATATCAGTGGTGTAGTTGCACTTAAAAAACTCGACTCTACCGTAACGGTTTATCCTGCCAAAGCGGTGGTGTTTGCGGGTGGTGGCTATGCTGGAATTTACAGGGGATTTAGCACCAATGCACAAGATTGTACAGGAGATCTTTTAAGTATAGCGCTTCGTGCGGGGATGAGTTTAAAAGATATGGAGTTTGTGCAGTTTCATCCGACAGGTTTTGCAAAGACCAGTTATTTGGTGTCTGAGGCAGCACGCGGGGAAGGTGGGTATTTAGTTAACAGTGAAGGTGAACGCTTCGTCAATGAACTAGGAACACGTGATGTACTTGCACGCGCTATTTTTGAACAGATTCGATCCGGTCAAAAAGTCTATCTTGATATGCGTCATATCTCCAAAGATATTTTGGAAACACGCGTTCCTTCCTTATACAAAAGTGCCTATACCCAAGTTGGCGTCGATTTGTCTTGTGAGCTTTTAGAAATTAAACCTGTTGCACACTACAGTATGGGAGGAATTGCTTCTTCGTTGACTTCAAGTGAAGTCAAAGGGCTTTTTATTTGTGGTGAATGTGCTGCACTTGGTGTTCATGGTGCCAATCGTTTGGGTGGTAATTCACTCTTAGAAGGTGCTGTTTTTGGGGAACTCGCAGGTAAAAAAGCGAGGGAGTATGCGTTTAATAAAGAGTTCTTACCCATTGATTACAACGTAGTGATTAAAAATATGGATTTGGTACAACGCATTTTTGATGGGGATTGTTCCAAAAACTTCAATGCAATGCGTATCTCTGTGGGGAAAATTATGTTTGATAAAGCAGGAATTTTCCGTAATGAAAGCTCTTTGCAAGAGGCGTTTGATTATATGAAATACTTACGTCTTGAATCAAATACTCTGCATTGTATTGATAAAGGCAAGCACAATAACGTCGAGCTCATCTCCATTTTAGAGCTTAGAAATGCGCTTGAACTCTCTGAAGCTATCATCCTCTCAGCCATGCAACGACGAGAGAGTAGGGGGGCACATTTTAGAGAAGATTTTGCCTTTACATGTAAAGAGGGAAAAGATCATGTTCTGATTAAAGAACTTCAAAAAGGGTTCTTTAAAGTGCATTATGAAGAAAGCGGATTGACCAAATGGTTGAAAAAAATCTTAACATAAGGAAAAATGAATGGCAAAAGTAATGCTAAGAGAAGAAAATGGGGAAATCTGCTTTTATATCGCAAAAAAAGATATGGAAGAAACAATTACAAAAATTGAGTTTAGTTCAGAAGAAAATTGGGGTGGCGAAGTCGTGCTAAGTAACGGTGAGACATGGTGGATTCAGCCAGGTCGTAAGAGTCTTCCAAAAGAGGAAGTCTGCAAGAAATTATCGGATTGATTTGATTAAAATATAAACATAAAAGGTGAGTACAAATGACTCATCTTTAACTATAATATTTTAAACAGATGAAGGAGTGCAAAATGGTTCAATTTGATGCTAAGTGTGGAGATTGCCTCACTACCAGAGAACTCATGACACTCTATGAGACAGCAACGGTCGTTTCTAACTCATTAGATTTAGTTGCTTCACTCGAAAAAGCATTACTTATTTTAAAAAATAGATTACATTTAGAAAAATGTGTGATTCATACGCTGGGTGAAGACAGTCTTTTAACGGTTTATGCTGGTATTGATTTTAGTAAACATCAAAAAGAATTAGCAACCTATAAATTGGGCGAAGGTGTGACAGGATATGCTGCCGAGAGTAAAGAACCTGTCGTCATAGAAAATTTACATAACGATATGATGTTTCTCAATAAATCAGGTAATCGTGATCAAAATGCCATTTCATATATCGCTGTTCCCATGTTAGTTGACCAAGAAGTGATTGGAGTATTGGGTGCAAATATAACCAAAACAACCGCCATTAATTTTGAAAGTACCATTCGTGTTTTAACGATTTTAAGTTCAATTTTTGCTCAGTCTATCAGGTCACATGACATCAATCTTAAAGAAAAAGAGCGTTTAAAAGAGCTCAAACTTTATTACAAGATGGAATGGGACTCTAAGGTACACAATTTTGGGGATATTATTGGTGAGAGCCCAAAAATGAAGATGGTATACAACGTTGTTGAACGTATTGCTGAGAGCAATGTGACTGTTTTAGTGCGTGGTGAGACAGGAACAGGAAAAGAGCTTGTTGCCGCTGCTATTCACAAACGTTCTAAACGTCGCGATGAGCCTTTCGTCAAACTTAATTGTGCTGCTATTACTGATACTCTTATTGAAAGTGAGCTTTTTGGACATGAAAAAGGAGCTTTTACCGATGCGAAAGATGCACGTAAAGGGCGTTTTGAATTGGCCGATGGTGGAACACTCTTTCTAGATGAAATTGGTGATATTTCTTCTTCGGCTCAAGTGAAGCTTTTACGTGTTTTGCAAGAACGTGAGTTTGAGAGGGTAGGTGGCAGTAAAACGATTAAAGTCAATGTGAGACTGGTTGCTGCAACCAATCGAAATCTTGAAGAGATGGTTAAAAATGGTACCTTTAGAGAAGATTTATATTATCGTCTGAACGTCATTCCTATTGATTTACCTGCCCTTTGTGAGCGTGGTGATGATATTCCACTTCTAGTCAATTTCTTTTTGCAAAAATCGATGAGCAACCACAAAAAACGTGTTGTTATTACCGATGAAGCAATGGACATACTCTGCCAATATACATGGCCTGGTAATGTGCGGGAACTTGAAAATACCGTTGAGCGAATAGTGCTTATGGGGAGTGAAGATGGCATAACTGCTGATGAGATGTTACTACTACTTCCCGCCTTTAATCAAAAATTGATGTGTCAACGAAGGATCATGAGTGAAGAAGAGTGAATTAGAAGCACAAATCAAAGAGGGTCGTTTGATTCCATTTATTGGAATGGGTGTCTTTAAAGAGACTAAAACAGAAGATGGTGAGCAAATACCATTTGATAGTGATTCAATGATCTTGCGTTTAAATGGTGGTCGCGCAATGTCTCAACGTTTGATGTATGAGTATTCTCGTGCAGCGATGAGTTTGGAACAACGCAAAGGGCGACCTTTTATTGAGCAGATGACCAATCATATTTTTACGTTTAAACCTTATCCCCTTCCCGCAGTCTATACGTGGCTTAAAACATTAATGCCTCGTTATGTGATTGATCTTAATTTAGATGATTCACTTTTGAAGCTTTATGCGGATAGAGACCATTTTTTAGTGACTGGAGTGAGCCGTATTATGGCAGGGTATGATCGCTTTTTGGTTTACATGTACATGGCTTCAAGTCAAGAGTATAAACGTGTAGATAAAGAGTTACTAAGCCAAATGTTACCCATTCTCTTTAAGCCTTTGGGTTGCACCGTACCTGAAAAAAGCTTTATTATTAGTGATGCAGACTTTGTGGATTGGCTTACCGAAGCCATGGGTGGCTATGCTCTTCCTCCTTTTTTAAAAACGTTTAAAAACGACAAAAGTTATCTTTTCTTAGGAATTGATTTTGACCGTGATACCTATAGAATGGTGGCAAATGAAGTTACATTAGGATTGAGTGGTGGCTATTTAGTCAATGATAAAGAAGAGATGAGTAAAAAAGAAGAGAAGTTTTTAACATCCCATAAAATTGAAAAGCTTAACACTTCGCTAGCATCTTTTTTAAAGAGTGATATGTAGGTTTTGAGGATTTTTATGAATTCTTTGTAGTTCTCCAAGCAAAACTTGGAAAACTACACTATTGTTTTAAAAAGATTATTCTTCGACAGTTACTTCGACAGGATCACTTTCCCAAACACCATGTTTTGTACAGTAGCTTTGTGCAACGAGGTTCAGTTTTTTACCTGTTGGAACGATGGTAAAAGTCACTTCTGCTTGTCCCTTTTTATCTTGTCCACCAAGGGTTCCAGCAATAAAATCAGCACGTGCTAAAAGTACATCTCCATTGAAAAGTTGTACATTGGCAATGTAATGATCAAAATCATCTGGGTGAGTATAAGCATTTCCAACTTTTACAGTCACTTTAAACGGTGAATTTTGTTTAGCTGTTGCAGCAGCTGTGATGAATGGAGAGTGTCTATCGATATAATCTTTACGTGCTTCTCTCTCAACAGTGTCAATATCAACATAACGATTGATTTTTGGCATTTATAACTCCTTTTTAATATTTTGTAATGAAATGATATTACATTTTCATGCAAATGTCTCTTAAAAAAGGGATAAAATAAGTCTTATTTAGATTTGTTTAAGGAGCAGAAAGTTTCTGCCCCATGAAAAAGTTTTAGATAAGTGTAATGGCAACTTTGTGTTGGTCGAGTCCAATACTCTTTTTATGTGTTTCGCCAAAAGCGAGAAGAAGGAGTTCTGGGAGGCTTAAAACACTCAAGCCGATCTCTCGACCAGCAATTTTTTCAAGCTCTTTTTGATAGAAATCAAACATGATAAAGCTGCGGGCATCACTCACGAGTACAAAATCAGCAGCATTGTCAAACAGATCAAGCATTACTTTCGAAGCAAGTTTTTTGGCCAAAAGAGGCGAAGCATCATAGACTTCAAAACCATCGCTTTCAAACGTACTTGCATGTTTAATTTGGTTAAGTTTGATGAGATTAAAGAGTTGGGTGAAAAGCTCTTCTTTGCGGTATTTTTTTGCACGGCAAGAATTTGAGCCTAAAAAAAGAGCTGTTTGAAAGTTGCTAAATGGTTTTTTGAGCAAACTTGTTAGTTTTTCAGTGCCAATCTCTTCTATAAGAAGTTCTTCTAGTGAAATGACATTGGCATTGAGGTTGAGAGAAAGATTGTGTTTTTCCAATCGCAATGCAATTTCAAATTTAAGATTAGGATCATTGAGTAAAATCTCTTTGGTATGGGCATGGCACACAAGAGAGCTTTGTTCAAAACAGAGAATATCACGTTTTTGCTCAGCTGCCAATGTAAGATTGTACGCATAATGCTCTAAAAACTTGAGACGATCAAGTCCCATATATTCGCTTCCAAGATCATTTTTTGCCCCTTTGAAGGAGATGGCATCTATCTCTAAAAATTCGATGAGTTTTTTCGCTGATGTGATCAAGGGTGCAGTTTTTTCACGGTGAATAATAGCATCAAAAAGAAGATAACTTTTCATAATGGTTTCCTTACATAAGATCGATGTGATGAGAAAATTTTTCAACGAGAGCATTAGCATAAGGTCGGTGTTTGATCACTTCATTTTTAAGCTCTGTAATTTTTTTCTCAACATCTGCGCCACAAGGATAAATTTTCTTGCACAATCTTACATGTAAAAAAACACCAGTATGTTCATTGGCAACAATTTCTAAGATTTCACGTTTTCGATCAGGATGTTTTTGGATCATATCATAGGCAAACGCAAAAAGGGCATCGCCTTGAAAATCTTCCACAAAGTCAAGGACACTTGAAGCGTAATAATAGATGATATACTGCTCATACAGTGCTTTATCTTTTGTATCAACGAAAGCTTCAAGCAATTTAAATTTTTTGTCAAAATTGTCTGTATTGATGATCATATCTTTGGTAACATGTTTTGTATTGAGAGGCTCTAATGTCAGTGATTTTCCAAAAGAGTTGATAATGCCATCGATGGAGACATTACTAAAAAGTGCTTTTCCATTAATTTTAAGGGCAGCCAAGTCGCTTTTTGGGTAGTCAAAGCTACCATCTTCTTCTTTGATTTGCGCTAAAAGATCGTTCACACTCAGACTTCGATCAATAGTAATAAAATGCTTTTTATAGTAAGGCAAAAAATCCGTTTTAGCGTCAAAGCGAAAGACGCTCAACTCAAGCTTACACTCCATAATTGAGGACTCCTTTTAGGTATATAATCTATTTTATCGCATCTTTACTTAAGTATAACTCTAATATTTTAAGTGATTTTCGTGTGATTCAGGAGACTAATGGCTTCTTAATGCACAACATCTTACAATAGGAGAGTTTAATCAAAGAGGCTCTATGTCAAAAGAGGCGTTTTTTATTTCAGAATTTTCCAGTCAACACATTGGCGATGATGGTGCCGTTGTTGGGGATTTCGTCTATTCAAAAGATCTGTTTTGCGAAGATATTCACTTTAAACGCTCGTGGATGAGTTTAACGCAGATCGCACAAAAAAGTATGCTTGTCAATCTTTCCGATGCAATCGCTATGAATGCAAAACCTAAGTGGATCCTTATTGGTATAGTGATGCCAAAGCATTTTACATACGAACAACTACGCGAATTAAGTACAGGGTTTCAAAATGTAGCACGAGCTTATGGAGCTGAGATTATTGGTGGCGATACGACAGCAGGGGATAAGCTGATGATCTCCATCACCATCATTGCCAAACGCCCTTCCAAAGTGCTTTACCGCAGTGGTGCAAAGGTTGGAGACTTGGTTGCCTTTACGGGAACATTGGGGCGCTCTTATCACGAACTTACACGACTGTTGCGTGGAGGTCATGTAGGCAAAGATTCACGCTTCATGAAGCCTCAGCTAAAAGCAGATTTTCTCTACAAAGCCGCCAAGCATCTTCATGCAGGTATGGACATCTCCGATGGACTTTCTAAAGACCTCTCTCGCCTTCTTAAAGCGAGTGGAAATTTAGGTTTACATGTAAAGCGAAAAATGTCCAAGCGAATTCTGTGTAGTGGGGAAGAGTACGAGATGCTTTTTAGTTTTGATGCGCGTAAAAAAAAGAGCATAGAACGCATTGCCAAACAGACACGCACACCGATTACGATTGTAGGCAAAACAGTGCGCAAACAGTATGTTTGCCATTGTAAAGAACACCATTTTTGATTTTTACACGCTTTGCAAGCCAAGCTTGAAATCTACGTTGACCACTAGGGTACTAAAGCTAGCCTCTTTGAGGCAGAAACATTTTAAGGATATTTTATGACTCGACAATTTTTTCTCACCCATTCGCCGATTAATGCGATGTTTACCAAAAATAGCAGTGACTTCGTTGTCAGTGAAATTCCTCTTTATCCTTTTAGCGGTGAGGGTGAGCATCTGGTTTTACATGTACGGAAAAAAGACATGACAACGTGGGATATGTTGCAGTATCTTAGCGAAGTGACAGGATGCAAAGTGCGTGATTTTGGCTATGCGGGTCTGAAAGATAAAGATGGCATGACTACGCAGTACATCTCACTGCATAAAAATTTCGAGCCAAAGCTTGCTAACTTTACCCATGAAAAGATCAAAATACTCGACACGACATACCATAACAATAAAATTCGCACAGGACATCTCAAAGGCAATCGCTTTTTTGTGCGCCTGAAAAAAGTCAACCCCATTGATGCCAAAAAGCTTCAAGATGGACTTAAAAAGATTAGCAAAGAGGGTTTCCCTAACTTCTTTGGGTATCAACGCTTTGGCATCGATGGCGATAACTATGTTAAAGGCAAAGCGATTTTAGAGGGCAAACGCAAAGAACGTAATCCAAAAATGAAAGAGTTTTACATCAATGCGTATCAGAGTTATCTGTTTAATAACTGGCTTAGTAAGCGCATCGAAATCAGTCGTTTGATCGAAGAGTTTAATGTAACGGATGCAACAAGAGCAACCAATTTACCCAAAGAGATGGTCGAAACTCTGAAAAAGCAACCTCAATTCTTTAAACTCCTTCATGGCGATGTTCTGCATCACTATCCCGCAGGAAAAGCCTTTATTTGCGAGGATGTTGCAGAGGAATTACCACGCTTTTTAGAACATGGCATTACGATTGCAGGTTGGTTACTCGGCGGTAAAAATATCCGAGCGGAGTATGAAGCAGGTGTGATTGAAAAACAAATCTTTGAAGAGTGCGAACCTTTTTTAGACAAACTTAATGGAAGCAGACGTTTTGCATGGAGCTTTGCGGAAGAAGTTGAAGGTGTTTACAAAGAGGAAGAGGCATGGTTTGAAATGCACTTTTCATTGCCTAAAGGCTCGTATGCCACTGTTATTATAGAAGAGCTAATAAAAGTTTCGCTATAATCTGATCTTCAAAAGGTACAGTAGGTGATTGCTTGAGAGTTTCTCTTAAGAGGAAAGTCCGGGCTGCATATGAGACATGGTTCCGTCTAACGGACGGCTAGGGTAACCTAAGGGATTAGTGCAACAGAAAGTAAACTACCATCATGTCATGCTTGCTTCGGCTTGTTTGATGTATGGAAAAGGTGAAACGGCGGGGTAAGAGCCCACCAGTGCTTTAAGTAATTAAAGCAGCTATGTAAACCCAACCTGCAGCAAGAAGGGATGGTTTTGGTCTCATACACGATAAACCCTTCGCTAGAGGTCTACCGTAAGATAGATCGTAGATAAATAATCACCCACGACAGAACCCGGCTTATCGCTGTACCTTTTGTCAACAAAGCCTAAAAAAAGGATGTTTTTTGGAAAACCTTATCTTTTTAGCGCATGTTGTGCTTTTGATGGTACTTTCACCTATTATTTCGCGTGTATTTCGTCTTCCTACCCCCGTTGTTGAAATTTTACTAGGCTCTTTTGCTGTATGGGCTGGATTTTTGCCTGTAGATAATGAAGTCTTCCGCAATCTATCAAAAATCGGTTTTTTTTACTTAATGTTTTTAGCTGGACTAGAAATAGATATTCAGCGTTTTATACGCTATCGCGATCGTTTTTTAAAAAAAGCTATTCTATACTTTATCTGTTTGTATAGTATCTCTTTTATTTTATACCTTTCATTTGGTCTTTCCCCTGTGTATATTGTTGCAATTCCAATAGTCTCACTTGGAATGATTATGGCGCTTATCAATGAGCATGGACGTGAGCACAAATGGTTAGAGCTTTCGTTAATTATTGGTGTGATTGGTGAGCTTTTAAGCATTGGAGCACTCGTTGTTTTTGATGGCGCCATTACGCATGGTTTGGGATGGAGTTTTTTCAAAAGTATTCTGATGTTAATTGCCGTTCTGATTTCTTCATATTTCTTATACCGATTGCTCAAAATTATTTTTTGGTGGTATCCAAATCTTAAACGAATTATTATGCCCAATAACGATACGATGCATCAAAGTTTACGTTTTAGCATGGCGCTCTTTTTTGTCTTAATTGCTACGATGCAATGGCTTGAAATTGATATGGTCTTAGGCGCTTTTATTGCAGGTATTTTTATTTCTAACTTTTTTGCCCATAAAAAAGAGCTTCCACATCAACTTTCAATGTTTGGTTTTGGTTTTTTAGTGCCTCTGTTTTTTATTTTTGTTGGGACAACACTTGATCTAAATATGGTCTTTACATCACATATCTTAACACATGCAATTTGGATTGTTATTGCAATGGTAAGCGCACGCCTTGCGAGTTCATTTGCTGCTTATTACAGTTATTTAGGGCTTCGTAGTACCTTTCTTTTCAGTCTTGGTGACTCAATGCCTTTAACTTTCTTAGTTGCTATTGCAACAATTGCTGTGAAAAATGGTGCGATTGGAAGTGAAGAGTATGCTTCTTTTATTGTGGCAGCTTTGATGGAAGGTATTATTATTATGACGCTGATTCAGCTTTTGATGTATCTTTTTAAACGCTATGATAAACAAAATAAAGAAAAATTTAATGAAGGATAAGAAGGTGAAGATACGTCAAAAAATAAGTGTTTTCCGTTATTTTCACATTATCACGCTGGTTCTGTTTTTAACCTTTGCCATTATATTTTTTGTACTTAATTTTTACAATGCACGCATGGCTTTTGAGCGTGAATCAACCAATTTACAAGAGCACTACATTGAAACCCAAAAAGGTATTTTAATTGCTCAAGTGGATCAATTTACAGAACACATTATTAATGAACGTAATAAAGCTTATACAAAAAATCAAAAACTGATCCAAACGCGTGTTAACCGTGCCTATGATATAGCGACACAGATTTATGAAAAATACAAGCAAACACACGATAAAGCGTTTATTCAAGAGAAAATTATAGAAATACTGAGATTTTTGCACTATGAAAATGGTTACTATTTTATAACACAATTAGATGGTTTAGAAATTCTCAATGCGGATCAGCCAGAGATGGAAGGTCACAATATGCTTACGTTAGAAAATCATGATATGGCTTTAGCGATTCAGCAGATACTCACCATTGCACACAATGATAAAGAAGGTTTTGATGACTATTTTTGGACTAAACCGCAAAATGATTCTAACGAACTTTTTCGCAAAATTACCTATGTAAAACTTTTTGAACCCTATGAGTGGGTTATTGGAACAGGCATCTATCTTGAAGATATAGAGCATGATCTTAAAGAAGAACTTGCGAAGGATAAAGAGCGTTTATTGTTTAATGAAGAGAGTGGTAATTATATTTTCATTGGAACATGGGATGGTCTTAGTATTGCTGGTCCAAATCAAGGACAAAATACCTACAATCTACGGGATAGTAATGGTAAATATCTGGTTCAAGAGTTGATTCATAAAGCCCAAGATGGAGGTGGGTTTGTTGAATACGTTACCCCT
This sequence comes from Sulfurospirillum diekertiae, assembly GCF_002162315.1. Lineage (NCBI taxonomy): Bacteria > Pseudomonadati > Campylobacterota > Epsilonproteobacteria > Campylobacterales > Sulfurospirillaceae > Sulfurospirillum > Sulfurospirillum diekertiae. Next base: position 1,333,230 of record NZ_CP021416.1, read on the forward strand.
GATAACAATAAGCAAGATAAGATGAGCTATGTGGTTCCTTTGTATGGCTGGAAGTGGTATGTTGGTTCTGGAATTCATCTTAAAAATGTGAATGAAGAGATCGCAAAATTGCGTGATACCATGTCTAAAGAGATGCAACATACTTTTTTTACTATTGTGATATGGCTCATTACTTTGAGCGTTCTTACATGGATTGCTCACCTTTATATCAGTCGTAAAATTAGTAAAGATTTTGCTGTTTTTATCGATTTTTTCGATTCTCTAGCCAATAAAGACAAGTATATTGATCTCTCTAAAGTGCGATTTCGTGAGTTTGAAGAGCTTGCAAATCATGCTAATACCATGTTAGAAGCAAAAATTTCCAGCAACAAGCATTTAGAGCAGTATAAAAAAATTGTTTCAAGTTCAGATGACTTTTTAGCATTAATTGATCGTAACTATATATATCTTGCCATCAGTGAAGCATATCAGAAATTTTTCAATAAGCAACAAGACGAGATTTTACATCATACTATGGCTGAGTTACATGGGACACAGTATTTTCTTGAAGACTTGAAGCATTTAAGCGATAGAGCATTATCAGGTGAAAATTTTGAACATGAAATGTGGGTTCTCTCTTCCTATGGTAAGCGATTTTTACATATTAAGTATTTTCCTTATTTTGAAAAAGATGGCGATGCCTTGCCGATTGCCTATGTTGTTTCTGCTCGTGACAATACAGAGAAACAAGCGAATGAAGAGCGATTGTTGGCTTCTGAAAAAGAGCTAGAATTTTTAGCTCATAACGATGTTCTAACGGGTCTTCCAAATCGATTACTTCTGAGCGATCGTATTGCGCATGCGATTGAAAATAGTAAACGCCAAGGTGGTATGATTGCGGTCTGTTTTCTTGATCTAGATAACTTTAAAAAGATCAATGATAGTTTTGGACACTCTTATGGTGATGAAATCCTGAAGCAGTTTGCCTTGCGTGTTCGAGGTAAAATTCGACATTGTGATACATTGGCACGTGTCGGTGGTGATGAGTTTATTTTATTGGTTGAAAATATCAAAGAAAAACATGAAATTGAGATTATTCTCTCTAAGATTCAAACGATTTTCGAAGAACCATTTGTCAACAAAGATCAAAAATTCTTTCTTTCTGCCAGCATTGGCATTAGTGTCTATCCAGAGCATGGAACCGAGGGAGAGACGTTGATTAAAAATGCAGATGCGGCCATGTATAAAGCCAAAGATGCAGGTAAAAATACGTATCTCTTTTATACGATGGCGATGACGGTAGCATCATACGAGCGTATCGGTATGGAAAATGCCTTACGTGAAGCAATCAAAGAGAATCAATTTATCGTTTATTATCAGCCACAAATTGATCTTAAAACGCATGAGCTTATTGGTCTTGAGGCTCTTTTAAGGTGGAACCATCCCTTAGAAGGTATCTTGCCACCAGGGCGTTTTATTGCCTTCACTGAAGAGACACGCTTAATCGTTGAAATTGGAGCATGGATTTTGAAACAGACATGCTTTGATGTGGTAGCATTACATGAAGAAGGAATTTTTAAAGGTACCGTTTCCATAAATATTTCAGGTGTCCAAATCGAATATAGTGATTTTCTAAGAACGCTTAAAGAGACTTTGAATGAGACAAAAATTGATCCCAAAATCGTTGAAATGGAAGTCACAGAATCATTCATCATGCACGACCCCGAACGTTGGATCACGCTTTTAAAAGAGATGCAAAAATTAGGACTTAGCATTGCTATTGATGATTTTGGTACAGGGTATTCTTCGTTAAGTTATTTGAGAAAACTGCCTATTAACAAGCTTAAAGTCGATATGTCTTTTGTAAAAGATATTCCAAAACAAGAAGATGCCTGCGCGATTGTAAATTCCATCATTACTTTGGCTCAAAATATGAATATTACGACTCTAGCAGAAGGTATTGAGCATAAAGATCAAGAGGATTATTTAGCGGAACATGGATGCAAACAAGGGCAGGGGTATTTGTATTCAAAACCATTAAGCCTTAGTGATCTCAAATCTTGGATTAAAATACATTTTTAGATGTGATGCGGTAGAAAAAATTCACAAATATCGACTTCTAAAACAGCTGCAATTTTATAAAGATGCTCAATGTTATAATGTTTATTTTCCAATCCAGCTTCAATTTTTGCGATTGTACTGACAGATTTATGTCCAATCGTGAGCGCTAAGTCTAGTTGTGTAATTTTTTTCATTTTACGTATACGTTGAACATTATGTGCAATGCATCGATAAAAGTCCTGAATTTCTATTTTAGTAAACTCTTTGTATACCAGCATTTTATTTCCCTATAGTGAAGTATTATTTAAGTTTATAATGGTTAGAATCTTTTATAAATTCCCTATAGTGAATATTTAAAATAAATTTTTTGGTACAACTGAATGATGGATACAGAGACGCTTTATGAGCTTGTTATTGTAATATTAGCTATTTTTATGACTCTACTCTATTTTTACTATAAAAAGAAGGTATGTGTATTAAAGTTACATAACACGCAATTAGAACAGCTAAGTCAATACGATGACTTAACGCAAATCTTTAATCGGCGTTACTTTTTAGAGATCGTTAATTATCATTTTAAGATCATTCACCAAAAAAATAGCTCTGCAATTATGATGATTGATATTGACAATTTCAAACAAATTAATGATACGTATGGGCATCTTCTCGGTGATGATGTTTTGAAATATACGGTAAAACAAATTAGTGAAAACTTACGCGAAGATGATATATTCGCGCGCTATGGCGGTGATGAGTTTATAGTCTTTTTCCCTTTTATCTCTAAAAAAGATATTCATACGATTGCTGCACGCATCCAGTCTAAACTTGAAGAACATAAAACCTATGATTTTCCTGTAACATTGAGTATGGGAATATGTGTTTTTAGCACATTATCACCACTCATCAATATAATTGAATATGCAGATAATGCGCTTTACTTAGCAAAAAGCAAGGGACGCAACCGCATCGAGTTTTATTAAGCTTGAAAAAAACCATAAATCAGTACAATTGTCCTTAATCGTTCGTGCTAGGAGGGCTGGTAAACCAGCTGAGATAAAGAATGGTGATTCTTTGATCCTTATACCAAGCGCACCTATCTATCGCATCAATAGCTTGTTAAGCACCAAGTATCATGAGGCGACACTTTGAAAGTGTAGTCAAACTACACTCAAAAGTCTCAACGAAATGAGACGCCGTGTGATTGACAAGCCCTACGGGAACTTTTTTAAAATCATCTTTGGGGCGTTAAAGATACTTGCTTTGCACTTAGCAAGGTTGCGCATCTTTGCCTACCAAACACAATTTTTAAAAAGTTCTATTGACGTGATAGATAGATGCGCTTGGTATCTACCTGATCTGGGTAATGCCAGCGTAGGAAAGCTCAATCAAACCAACACACATCCTCTTTTGATACCTTCTCACAACTTTTTTATCTTTACATGTAAAGCTTACATGTAAAAGCAATTTATTTTATTTTACGAGGAAAATGTATGAAACATTGTTTAACTATAGCGGGCTCGGACAGCTGTGGCGGAGCGGGCATCCAAGCCGATCTTAAAGCCTTTAGTGCCAATGGAACGTATGGCATGAGCGTTATCACCGCTATTACGGCGCAAAATACGCAAGGTGTTTTTGATGTGCAAGACATTAACCCTTCCGTGATACAGCATCAAATCGAAGCAATTTTTGATGATATACATGTGGACGCTGTTAAAATCGGTATGGTTTCTCGTCCTGAAACCATTGAGATTATCGCGGCAACCCTTAAAAAATACCCCCTACCACCCCTTGTGATTGACCCTGTGATGATCTCCAAAAGCGGGTATGATCTTTTACAACCTGAAGCTAAAAAAGCACTCATCGAAATTCTCTTACCTATGGCTACGCTTATCACCCCAAATCTTCCTGAAGCCGAAGTGATCGTAGGCTATAAGATCGATACGATAGAACTGATGCAAAAAGCCGCTCTTGATCTGCATAAACTGGGTTGTAAGTATGTACTGGTTAAAGGAGGGCATTTAGAAAACGACGCTACCGATATTCTTTACGATGGTGAAGCATTCCATCTTTTACACTCTAAACGATTAAAGACGATTAACACGCATGGAACGGGCTGTACGCTCTCTTCAGCAATTGCTGCTAACCTCGCAAAGGGTTTACATGTAAAGGCTGCTGTTGAGGAAGCCAAAGCGTATATCACCGAAGCGATTATGCATGGATTTAAACTAGGGCATGGCGTGGGGCCAGTGCATCATTTTTACGCACTTTACAAAAAAGCAGGGGTTGAGTCATGATGGAAGAAAAAACAACGTTAAGCGGTTTTGGATTGTTCACACTCTGGTTTGGTGCGGCAGTCTCGATGGCAGAGATTTTTACGGGTGGTCTTTTAGCGCCACTGGGGTTTAGTGAAGGTTTAAAAGCGATTCTTTTAGGGCATCTTATCGGTGGTTTGATTCTTATTTTGGGTGGCTACATTGGAGCCAAAAGTAAGCTTCCAGCCATCATGTCCACGCGCATCTCCTTTGGGCGTTATGGCTCCTACCTTTTTTCACTCTTAAATGTGCTTCAACTCATAGGCTGGACAGCCGTGATGATCATCTCGGGCGGGCGTGCTGCGAATGAACTTGGCATTAGTTTGTTTGGATTTGATAGCATCAATACTTGGGCGATTGCCATTGGTGTTTTTATAGGACTTTGGATTTGGCTTGGAAAAGTAGGCTTTCAAAAGCTCAATGTCGTGGCGGTTGTTCTTCTGTTTGCGCTCACATTGATTTTGTGTGGCGTGGTTTTTCAGGAGGGAAGCATTTTACATGTAAAACCCACGGGTGAGATGAGTTTTGGCTCTGCGCTCGAACTCAGCGTCATTATGCCACTTTCGTGGTTACCACTCATTTCTGACTATACACGTTTTTCAAAAAGCAAAAAAAGTGGACTCATCGGCAGTTTTACAGGTTATTTTGTAGGAAGTTCTTTGATGTATGCCATTGGTCTAGCCATTGCCCTTTATGCTCAAGATGCCAGTGTGGGAACGATGATGATGGCACTGCATTTAGGTTTTGCCGCTCTTGGCATCGTACTTCTCTCCACTATTACCACTACTTTTTTAGATGCTTACTCAGCGGGTGTCACGTTTACCAATATTTTTCCAAAAATGAGTGAGCGTAAAATTGCTTTTGTGATGGCACTACTAGGATTGGTCGTGGCGCTTATGATGCCTATTGAGGAGTACGAAACCTTTTTGTACGCGATAGGTTCTGTGTTTGGACCACTCTTTGCGATACTGTTGAGTGATTATTTTATCTTTAAAAAAATGCAAATTGAGCCCATGTTGGCTTTACATGTAGGTGCGTTGATCGTTTGGGTTATAGGCGTTGGCTTGTATTATTGGATGATGACGCTTGATCTTCCATTAGGTTCAACCCTTCCAACGATGCTGGCAACAAGCATTATTTTTATTATTACGAAAAAGGTTATGGCATCATGGACATTAAAGAGCAACTAAACGAAGTATTTAAAGCACTACAAGCTAAGCGTGCGCTTATTCATCATATTACCAATTATGTAACAGTCAATGACTGCGCCAATGTTGTTTTAGCCATTGGTGCTTCACCGATTATGGCTGATGAGATCAGCGAAGTTGAAGAGATGGTGGGCATTTGCGATGCGCTGGTTTTAAACATTGGAACGGCGAATGAGCGTACCATCACTTCCATGTTAAAAGCAGGACGCGCAGCAAATACCAAAGGGATTCCCGTTGTGCTTGATCCTGTCGGTGTCGGAGCGACTTCTTTTCGTCATGGGAGTGTCGCTAAACTTATGAAGGCGATCTCTTTTAGCGTGATTCGGGGCAATATGGCGGAGATCAAAACGATTGCAGGACTTGAAGCGAAGAGTGCAGGGGTTGACTCTCTAGAAGAAGAGAGTGATGGCGCTAAAATCGCTTTGAATTTGGCACAAAAACTAAACTGTGTGATTGCGATTACGGGTAAAACTGACATGGTATCCGATGGTAAAGTTTGCTATGCCCTAGACAATGGCGCTATTGCATTAACGCAACTAACAGGTACGGGTTGCATGAGCACCTCACTCATTGGGAGTTTTATGGGTGCTTCTAAAAATGCCTTAGGTAGTGCTGTTGCAGGTATTTTAACGATATCTATAGCTGGTGAAGTGGCTGAAAAAAGCAGAGGACTGGGAACATTTCATACGTCATTGATTGATGCCATCAGTCAAATGGATGTGAAAACTATTTTTGATAAATGTAATGTAAGCTTGATTAAACAATAAAAATTATTATTTAATATATAGTTTAGTTTTTCTACTGTAAGATTGTTCCATTACCTCAAAGGAGTCAGTCATGGCAAGAGTTGGAAATTCAATTATCAAAGGGATCGAGGTTCAAGAGATTATCACAACGCTCAATCGTGCGTATGCGGATGAATGGTTGGCATACTATCAGTATTTCATTGAAGCAAAAGTGGTCAAAGGTTTGATGAAAGATGCGGCAATCGCTGAATTAGTACAACATGCTGCTGATGAACTTCGTCATGCCACGATGGTAGCTGATCGTATTATTCAGCTTGGAGGATCACCTCTTCTTCATCCTGCAGATTGGCTCAAACAGACGAATTGTGGATACGATGCACCCAATGATTTTGATGTCGTAGCCGTTTTAAATGATGCGATTAAAGGAGAGCAATGCGCCATTGCCACCTATTCAAGTATCGTTGATTTGACACGCAACAAAGACATCGTTACCTACGACATGGTCTCTCAAATCTTAGCAGATGAAGTTATGCACGAAGAAGATCTTCAAAACTTGCACGATGACATTACTGAATTTATCAGCGATCTTAAAAAATCAATGCAATAGGCTACTCTTAAAACACTTCTTTAAAGGGTGCAGGTATGAATGATTTTAGTTGAAAACTTCATACCTCACTTTTTTTTACTTAACGAACACCTCTGCTCTTTACTCTAAAATTATAGTTTCACTGTAAACTTTTTACGTCATTTGGTTACATTATGAATCTTAATTTGAATTTTTTTTTGTCACACTGTAAAATCGTGAGAGAGCATGAATAGTATTGTGTTAACATTAGAAGTTTTCTTGATGGAATTTTAGAAAATAACTACAATGAATAAGGGGTACTTGTGTTTGGAAATAATAGGGCTTTAGAAGATGTCAATAAGAATTTGAATAAAGAAAATGAAAATTTAAAAAGACGAGATTCTTTCGCTTAAAGCAGAGATCGAAAAATTAACAGAACAAAATGAAAAAAACAAAAGTTTATTACACGGAAATAACCTTTTTCAAGAGTTAAACAGTAGTATGCTCGGAGGATGTAAAAAAGGTATCAGCGAAATTCAGAAAGATATTGAACAGAATTTAGAGGCATCCAAAGAGATCGTTGGTATGAGTGAAGCGACGGTTTCTACCATTTCTACACTTGATTCAACGACTTCTGAGCTCATTGCTTCACTGACACATATCAATGAATCTGCTAGCGAATCAAGGCAACTTGCTGAAAATCTCCATCACAGTGTGGATGAAATTTCGAGTGTGATCAATCTTATTAAAGATATTTCTGATCAAACCAATCTTTTAGCGCTTAATGCTGCCATTGAGGCTGCGCGTGCGGGGGAGCATGGTCGTGGTTTTGCGGTCGTTGCGGATGAAGTCCGAAAACTTGCAGAGCGAACGCAAAAGGCAACTTCAGAAGTTGAGATGAACATCAATGTTTTGAAACAAAATGCAGGCTCTATGTTTAAGCAAAATGAAGAGGTTGAAAGTGTTGCTTTAGCATCAAATCAGCATATAGAAACGTTTAAACAAGAGTTACAAAAGATTCAAAGCAGTGCGGTAGATATTCAAAATGACTCTTCCAATATATCGTATGCAATTTTTGTCGCACTTGCTAAGTTAGATCATATGTTCTTTAAAACTAACGGTTATGGTGCTATTTTTGATGCAGAACACAAGGTTATGTCAGATCATTATAATTGCCGTTTAGGCAAATGGTATGCCGGTATTGGTAAAGAAAATTTCCAAAATACAGCTGGCTATAAAGGTCTTGATGAACCCCATAAAATCGTTCATGAGTCGGTTAATAAAGCGATTATGTGTGTCAAAGAAGGGACGTGTTCCAACGATCCTTCTTTGGTTATTAATTATTTTAAAGAGGCTGAAAATGCTTCTGTTAAGCTCTTTGAGTTACTCAATCAAATGCTTTTAGAAAAGAAACAGTAATTTTTGTATAATTTCACATTTTTTAATAAGGCAATAATGTGAAATTCGAGTTTCTAGGAACGGCAGATACCGGGGGAATTCCTCTGCATCAGTGTCACTGTGAGATGTGCGAGGCAGCAAGGCAAAAAGGGGTGAGCAATCGCTCCACGAGTGCTTATTTAGAACTGGATGATGGCAGTGTTATTTTGTTTGATGCTGGGTATGACCTCTTATGTGATCGGTTTAATACAACACGTATCAGAGCCGTTTTTCTCACTCATTTTCATGCCGATCACTGTTTAGGGCTCATTCGCCTTCGCAAATCAGTCGACACCATTGCGTGCTATATTCCTGATGATACAGAGGGTTTTGGTGATCTTTTTGTTCATAAAGATTCCATTGATTATCAGGTCATGCAACCGTTTGAAGCCAAAGAGATTGAAGGCGTTAAAATTGTTGCGGTTCCACTGTTGCACTCTAAGCTGACACATGGCTACGTGATCTTTACATGTAAAGGTGTTGTAGCGTATTTGACGGATTGTGCGAGCATTTCCTCGGAATCACTTGCTTATCTAAAAGCTCAAAAAATTGACCATCTTTTTTTAGATGCGGCGTATACGCCATGGTTTGCTTCCAATAAACATTTGAATTGGGAAAGTGCAGGGGAATATATTGAGAGTATTAATCCAAAAAACGGCTATCTCATTCATGCGAGTTGTAAAACCTTACTCCCTTTACATGTAAAGAAAATAAGGCTGAAATATCCTTATATTGAACAAGGATTTGCGGTCGAGGTGTGAAGATTATTCTTCATCCTCATCATCGTCAAAAGCTTCTTCGCCATCTTCATCTTCAAAGTAGATGTTATCTTCATTGCCATCGTAGTTATAGTCGCTTTGATAGATGGGGTCGTCTTCATCTTCATCCAAATCGTCATCATCCTCTAGGTCTTCTTCGTACTCTTCTTCATTCATTAAAATATCTTCAACTTTGTCGAGGAACGCATCAATATCACCGGTAAAGAGGTGTTCAAAACGCATTGCATCAAGAATAAATTCACTCGAACAACCGCTTTCAAGGAGGAGTTCTTTTAAGTCACGCATACTTTTTACCTTTGCTTTTTCTGCAATTCTACACTAATTTTAAATGTTTTTCAATTGTATTTCGTAAGTATCAAAAAGGGTATCATGGTTTACATGTAACGTTTCAAATTGCTCATAAAGTTTTTCAAGTGTCTCTTCAGCACTCTTTATTTCTTTAGAAAGTCGTCCTAGTTCGCCAATATCATTTCCTGAAGAACAAGCAATCAGTGCATCGTTTTTTACTTTGATGTCCTCTTCAAGTTTCATGATTTTTGCTTCACACTGATCAATCTGTTTTTTGAGAGGCGAAAGTTTGGAACTTCGTTCTTGAATCAGTTTCGCACGCAGTTTCTTATTTTCATTGTAGTCATTTGAGACTACTTTTTTAGGTGCCACATCGATCTCTTCTTCCCAGCCAATTTTCTCTAAAAATGCATCATAATTGCCATCAAAAAATTCCGCTTTATCGTGATGAAAAATGATGAGAGCATCGGCGAGTTCTCGAAGCATCATTTCCGAGTGCGTGACTAAAATGGTAGAACCTTTAAAGTTTTTGATCGCTTCGCACAGAGAGTCGATGGAGTACATATCAAGGTGGTTGGTTGGTTCATCCAAAAAGAGAAGATTCGCCGGTGTTGCGATGATTTTGCCTAGCATTACACGACTGCGTTCGCCTCCAGAGAGAATACTAATCTCTTTTTCTGCCATCTTTCCGCTAAACATCATGCCACCACAGATAGCACGAACACGCGTAATGCCTAAGAGTGGATCCACTTCATAAATCTCGTCAATAATGCTATTTTTAAGGTTGAGTCTTTGAATATTGGTCTGTCCAAAGTGTGCAAAGGTTGTTTCAGGATGAAAGGAAAGAGTGCCTTGTTGGAGCGGTAATTCTCCTGCTATTACGTTAAGAAGCGTTGATTTACCTTTACCATTTTTACCAATGATGGCAAGACATTTTCCTTTTTCCAATTTAAAAGAGAGACTTTGAAAAAGAGGGTGGGCAGGATCATACCCAAAGCTGACATCTTTTGCTTCAAGCATGATTTTAGCAGGCGTTTTTTTATAGTTAAACGAAAAGTGAAGGCTACTTTCGACCTCAAGATCATCCATTTCGCCCATTTTTTCAAGCTGTTTTGCTTTACTTTGTGCCATGACTGCTTTAGATGCCCGTGCTTTCTGCCGTGTCACAAAATCTTCAAGTTCGGCACGTTTTTTATCTAAATTGGCTTTGGTTTTAAGATAACGCTCATCGTCTTCTTCTAATTTTGCATAGTATTTTGAGCTGTTGCCCTCAACGATCATCAAGCTTTTTCGCCTCAGTCCCATAGTATGCGTGGTGACAGCATCCATAAAATCACGATCATGGGTAATCAAAATAATCTCACCTTTAAACTCTTTGAGAAACGTTTGGAGCCAACGCATTGAAATAATGTCAAGGTAGTTGGTCGGTTCATCTAAAAGGAGTAAAGAGGGGTTTGTGGCAAGTAGTTTGACCAAATTAAGGCGAATTTGGTAGCCGCCTGAAAAATTCATAGGATCTTTGTCTAAATCTTCTTGCGAAAAACCAAGTCCAAAAAGCATTTTTTCGATCTTATAAAGATCAAACGCTTCATCGCCATGCAGTGCAGAAGCACACTCTTCACGTACCGTTTTATGGGTAAAAAGAATGTGTTGTCTGAGCGTTCCAATCGTGTAGTTTTTAGGGATAAGAATCTCACCAGAATCGGCTTCTTCTTCTCCTAAAAGAATTTTAAAAAGGGTGGATTTTCCTGAACCATTACGCCCAACAAAGCCTATTTTATTGCCATGGGCAAGGGTGAAACTGATATTTTCAAAAAGGGTTTGTACACCAAAGTGTTTAGAAAGATTAGTGACTTGAATCATAGGTCAAACTCATTACATGTAAAATTTTTTCTTCAAGAAGAAGTGCGTGGTATTATAAAAAAAAGTTTTGCAAGAACTTGATTAAACGTTATTGTTATTGATGAACGTAGTTTAGAAAGCTTGAAAATAAAATTTATTCAGCTTTCTTATTGATGGCATTGAGTGTATCTAAGATAGACTCTTTTTTTGTCGAATTATCCGGTCCTGAAATACGCATTGTAAATTCAACGCGACCATTCTTGTCACGACCTTCCGCCGTATCGTTATTTGTGAGAGGTTTTGTATCTCCATAACCTGCTGAGCTTAAACGATCTTTGGCAATACCATTACGAATGAGAACACGGATAACAGCATTGGCACGAGCACTGGAGAGTTCAAGATTGTCTTGGTATTTAGAGCCATGTGGAAGTGCCGTTGCGTCAGTAAATCCCTTGACGATGACTTCAACATTTTTAGGAAGCATCGCAATAATGTCAGAAACACGTTTGAGGAAAAGCATGGAGTCACTGTTAACAATCTCAGCAGAACCTGGTGCAAAAAGAAGTTTAGTAGGGAGTTTTAAAATTGCACCATCAACTTTTTGCTCTAATGATCCTTCTCCAATATTCATTTTCTCAATCATTTGTGCTAAACGAGCAATTTCTTCAAGTTGCGCAGAAGTTCCACCCGCATTGCCTTTGTCTTTATCTTTAGCGGCATCTCCCGATTTAATAGACATGCTCATAACAGGGGTTGCTTCTTCAGGTTTCGCGCTGTAGTCGTAGATTTTGACAAACTCTTCTTTGAGGGCTTTCATTTTTTCAGTGTTAGTAGAGGCAATAGCAAAGAGTGCGATAAAAAGAGCAAGTAAAAGACTAAAAAAGTCCGCAAAAGGTACGGCCCATTTTTCACCTGCTTCACATTCAACTTTTTTGCATTTTTTACCCACTTAGTATCCCTTATTTGTCAAATTGGCTTTTTTTCTCTTCAAGAGGAGAAAGATAATTGAGAAGTTTCATTTCAAGCGTACGAGGATTGTCACCATGAGAAATACCTAAAATTCCTGCTAAGATGACACGTTTTTCTTTAACAATATCTATTGATTTTCCCTTAAGTTTATGTCCCCATGGGCCTAAGAAGATATAAGAACCTGCAATACCAAAAACAGTCGCAGTAAAGGCACCACCAATACCCATCGCCATTTCAGCAGGGTTGTCTAATTTTTGAAGTGCCAAGATCAGACCCAAAACAGCGCCAATGAGTCCCATAACGGGGCAGGTTTCCCCTGCATGTACCCAATAGTGTGCAGAGCCATGATAATACTCTTCCGTCTGTTCAATCAAAATATCGAGTGTCTCTTCAATCTCATGCGCTTCAACACCATCAACGGCCATACTAAGACCTTTTTTGAAGAACTCATCGTCCATTTGATTGGCATGGGATTCAAGCGCTAAAATGCCATCACGCCTTGCAATAATGGCAAAGTCAATAATTTGTTTAATACGTGCATGAAGATCAACCGATGATTTTTTGAAGATAACTTTAAACTCTTTAAAGGCACCTCTAACATATTCTTGGGGAGTTGCAGACATCGCTGCTGCCATAGCGGTTGGAATAACGATAATAAATGACGTGATGTGCAAAATATGAAGAGGATTTCCACCTTCTAATATATCACCGGTAGAAATAGTGGTGATGGCGAGTACCATGCCCAAGATGACGGTTAAGTCCATAAAGTCAGCTCCAAAAAATAGTATAAAACGTTTTCAAGCATTATCGGTTAAAATGCAAAAAACTTTACATGTAAGGCAATAATATAACAATCTTCCTTAGATAAGATGCTATTATTGCTACGCTTAAAGTAGAAAAATTGATTTGTAGTATAATTGCAAAAAGTGTCAAATAAAGGAGTAAGTTAACATGAGTGAAGAGAAATGCAGATGTTTTATCAGTTCTCTCGTTGATCGACTCAGTGGTAAAGCTGAATCACGTTGCACGAAAATTATTGATGTGGCGTATCGACTTTTTTTTAGATAACGGCTATGAAAACGTCAGTATGAATGATATTGTCAAGCATGCAGGGGGGTCACTCGCGACATTGTATAAGCATTTTGGCAATAAAGAACAACTGTTTATTTACATTTTGGAACAAAAATCAGAAGAAGTTTTTGGTGAATGGGGTCGTAAAAGTGTCTGTTATGAGGGGCGTATTGAAGAATTTTTAACGGAAACAGGAAGGATGTTTTTAGATTTGGTGACAACACCAGATGCCATTTTATTTCACCGTTTACTTATATCAATAGGGTATATTAATGATTCCAGACTCAATAAAACGCAGATCCAGAACCTTATGTCAGTTCCCGTCATTATTATTGCAAATTATTTAGAAAATGAAAAAGTAAACGGTCATATCGAAGTTGAAGATACCTATTTAGTGGCAGAGCAATTTTTAAATGCTGTCAAAGGGCCATTTCTTTTTCAGACAATTTTGGGGATTCAAATTGATATCTCTGAAGAAACGCGTTTAAAAGCTTTAAAACAAGTCGTAACCATTTTCTGTCGCGGCTTACATGTAATACAATAGTTACTTTTTTTTCCGTTAGTGAAATTAGCTTGATTTTTTTACTCTTTTCGGATACAATTTCGCCCATAAAGTGTAATGTATATTACATTACATAAAATTGGGAGCGAAAAATGACTACAAATAGAGTGTATTTAACGTATGCTAGATATGCATTAATAGGTGTTTTGGGAGCTTTTTTAGTAACAGGATGCTCAAGCCAAGATAAGAAAGCAGCAGGTGGGATGCCCGCGATGCCTCCTTTAAGTGTATCCACCTATAAAGTGATCACTAGTGATGTTCCTGTTTCTCTCGAATATCCAGCAAAAGTCAAAAGTATGCAACAAGTGAATATTGTTGCGCGTGTGAGTGGTGTTTTAGAAAAGAAACACTTTACCGAAGGTAGCTTTGTCAAAGCTGGCGATACACTCTACCAAATTGACTCAGACCGTTATGAAGCCTTGATGCAAGAAGCGGTGGCAGATGTAGGAATGAAAGAAGCAACCCTTAAACAAGCAACGCGTGATTGGGATCGTACTAAAGCTTTGTTTGAGCAAGACGCCGTTTCTCAAAAAGAGCGTGACGCTGCACTCTCTGCGTATGAGTCAGCAGGAGCTTCGCTCAAATCTTCACAAGCAGCGCTTAAAAAAGCAACGATTGATTTTAACTATACTAAGGTTAAAGCAACCATTAGTGGTATGACTAGCCTTAATGCCCAAGATGTTGGAAGTTATGTAGGCTCTAGTAGCGATACAATGACATTAACAACCATTACTCAAACCGATCCTATCTATGTTGAATTCTCTTTGCCCGATATTGAACTTTTGAAAAAACGTTATGTCATGGGAACAGGAAATTGGAATAGTTTAGCTCAAGCCAAACTTCCTATTCAACTCAGCACTCCTGATGGTTCAAAATATGCCAAAATGGGAACCTTAGACTTTATTGATAGCTATGTTGATGCTGAAACCTCTACCATTAAAGCAAGAGCCACCTTTGCAAATCCAAATAATATTTTAATACCCGGTCTTTTTGTGCGTGTGAATGTAGAGGGCTTAGTCTATAAAGATGCGATTAGTATTCCTCAAAAGGCACTCTTACAAGAAGCCATTGGATCATTCGTGTATGTGGTAAAAGAGGGTAAAGCGACTAAAGTACCTGTCAAAGCAGGAACCGTTCATAATGACACCTATATCATTGAAAGCGGTTTGAGTGCAGGAGATGTAGTTATTACAGATAACCTCACTAAACTACGCCCTGGCTCAGCGGTTAATGTTATAGAAGCGAAGGAATAAAGTATGTTTTCTAAATTTTTTATCAACAGGCCTATTTTTGCAACGGTTCTTTCGGTCGTTGTGATTATAGCGGGCTTGATGGGTATTAGAGGCTTGCCTATTGAGGAATATCCTCAAGTGACACCGCCACAAGTAACCGTTAAAGCAACGTATGCAGGAGCAAGTGCCGATACCATTTCTAAAACGGTTGCTGCACCGATTGAGCAACAGATTAATGGTGTTGAAAATATGATCTATATGTCTTCAACGGCTTCATCAACAGGTTCTTTATCGATCAATGTCTATTTTAAAATTGGAACCAATGCTGATCAGGCGACGATTAACGTCAATAACCGTGTTCAAGCAGCTCTCAGCAGTCTTCCAAGTGAAGTACAAGCACAAGGCGTTACGGTACGTAAACAATCCTCTACGATTTTAAAAGTTATTTCGATTATTTCACCGAACAACAGCTATGATAAAATTTACATGGCGAACTATGCACTTGTCAACGTTATTGATGAACTTAAGCGCGTTAATGGTGTGGGTGATGCCTCTTTATTTGGTAACCAAGATTACTCTATGCGTATTTGGATGAAGCCTGATCAACTCGCCAAATACAATCTTTCACCAACAGATGTTATTAATTCGATCTCAGAACAAAATGCTCAGTTTGCAACAGGACGTTTCAATCAAGCTCCTACGAAAGCGGCTCAAGCCTATACCTACACGGTAACAACACAAGGGCGATTTGATAAAGTCGAAGAGTTTGAAAATATCATCTTAAAATCGAACAAAGATGGTTCAACTTTACGCCTTAAAGATGTTGCACGTCTTGAACTCGGTGCTGCATCGTATGATGTATCGGCAACGCTTAATGGACAAACGATGGTACCGATTGGCATCTACTTACAATCCGGTGCAAATGCGTTGGAAACAGCCAAAAAAGTCGATGCGGTCATGGAAAAACTTTCAAAATCTTTTCCTGAAAATATGACCTATGTAACGCCATACGATACAACAAAATTTATTCAAATTTCGGTACATGAAGTGGTAAAAACACTCATTGAAGCCCTTCTTTTAGTTGTTATTATTGTTTACATGTTCTTGCAAAATATGCGTGCGACAATTATTCCTATTTTAGCAATCCCTGTTTCGATCATTGGCTCATTTGCAGGTATGTATGCACTGGGTTATTCGATTAACCTTTTAACCTTATTTGGTTTGGTGCTTGCCATTGGTATCGTTGTCGATGATGCTATTATCGTTATTGAAAACGTTGAACGTATCTTGCATTCTGAAAAAGATATTACCGTTAAAGATGCAACGATTAAAGCGATGCAAGAAGTAACTGCTCCTGTTGTTGCCATTGTTCTTGTTTTATGTGCTGTTTTTATCCCTGTATCGTTTATGGGTGGTTTTACAGGACAAATGTACCAACAATTTGCGATTACAATTGTTATTTCGGTCATTATTTCAGGTATGGTAGCGTTAACCTTGACACCTGCATTGTGCGCCATTTTCCTCAAGAAAAAAGAGCCAAAACCGTTTTGGTTTGTCAAAAAATTTAATGAGTTCTTTGATGCTTCAACCAACTGGTTTACCAGTGGGGTTAGTTTGGTGGTACGCCATGGTATCATCAGTATTATCATCTTTGCCGCACTGATGGGCATGACATATGAACTTTTCCAAAAAGTACCTACAAGTCTTGTCCCAATGGAAGACAAAGGCTTTTTACTTGCCGTGACTGCATTGCCTCCTGCTTCTTCACTCAATCGTACAGAAGGTGTGAGTGCAGAACTCAGTAAGATTACAGCCAATGTGCCTGAAATCGAATACACTATTGCTATTTCAGGGTTTGATCTTATCAGTGGTGCCGCTAAAACCAATGCCGCAACAGCCTTTATCAATCTAAAAGATTGGAGTGAGCGAAAAGCAGCAAACCAAAATTCAGAAATACTGAGCGGTGCACTCAACGGTGCCTTCTTCGGTGTACCGGATGCCACCATCTTTGCACTGAATCCTCCACCGATTATGGGATTAAGTATCTCAGGTGGTTTTGAGATGTATTTGCAAGATCGAACGGGTGGTTCATTGGAAGAGCTCGGTAGAATTACCAATGCCATTGTCGCAAAAGCAAGACAAAGACCAGAGCTTACGATGGTGAGAAGTACCTTTGATACGGCTGTACCTCAATTTAGAGTGACATTAGATCGTGAAAAAACGAAAGCATTGGGTATTTCAATCAAAGATGTCTTTACCACATTGCAATCAACCTTTGGCGCCTACTACGTCAATGACTTTAACCTCTTTGGTCGTACCTATCAAGTCAATGTTCAATCAGAGGCTGATTTTAGAGAAAAACCTGAGGATATGAAAAATATCTTTGTGAAGTCAAACACAGGAAAATTGATTCCTATCAGTTCATTGGTGACGTATGAACGTACCATTGGACCAGATATTGTAGATCGTTTTAACATCTTTACAGCCGCAAAAATTGTTGGTGAACCAAAACCGGGTTATACATCAGGGGATGCGATTAAAGCAATTGAAGAAGTGGTTAAAGAAGTCGCACCTGAGGGTTATACCACAGGATGGGCTGGAACATCATTCCAAGAAAAAGAGATGGAAGGTAGTGGCTCACAAGCGTTTATCTTCGGACTCGTCTTTATCTTCTTGATTCTATCAGCACAGTATGAGAGGTGGCTCATGCCACTTGCGGTTATTACCGCTGTTCCGTTTGCCGTCTTTGGTGCGATTATGGCGGTTTATTTACGAGGACTGAGTAACGACATCTATTTCCAAATCGGTCTTTTGGTACTGATCGCTTTATCGGCTAAAAATGCGATTTTGATCGTTGAGTTTGCAATGCAAGCCCAAGAAAAAGGTAAGTCAATTTTTGACGCAACCCTTGAAGCGGCACGTTTACGTTTCCGTCCGATTGTTATGACCTCACTTGCCTTTACTATTGGTGTTTTACCGTTGGCGATCAGTTCAGGTGCCGGTGCGGGAAGTCGTCATGCGATAGGAACGGGTGTTATTGGTGGTATGATTGCCGCAACAACGATTGCGATCTTCTTTATTCCACTCTTTTACAACTGGCTCGCTCAGCTTAATGCGAAGTTTTCACGTAAAGGAAAAAAAGATGAAGAATAGTCTTTATTACAGTGCTGTACTAGCCTTAATTCTCAGTGGATGTTCGCTCTCTCCAGAGTTGAACGTCCCTACAACACAGTTTCCGCAGACGTACCGTGCAGATGTGAAGAGTGAAACACCGTATGTCGATGCGGCATGGTGGAGTAATTACCATGATGCAAAATTAACCGCTTTAATTGAAGAGGCATTGACAAATAACTATGATCTTCAATCAGCGATGGCCAATATCTCTTTGGCGCGTGCAACGCTTTCACGAAGTACATCGGATCGTTACCCAAGTATTGATGTCCAGGGCTCTGGCCAACGTATCAGAAGCAGTGGCGATACGTTTAACTCTAAAGCACATAATACGTACAATGATTTTTCACTCAGTGCAGTCCTTAGTTATGAGCTTGATCTTTGGGGTAAATACAAAGAAGCTGAAGCTTCCTCTCGTGCTTCTTTGATTGCTACATATGCGGCAAAAGACACGGTAAAAATCTCTTTAGCTGCCAGTGTTGCCGATAGTTACTTTACACTCATTAGTCTGTATGAGCAGCTCGACATCACCAATGAGACAATCAAAGCAAGAGAAGAGGGGCTTAAACGCAATGAGGCGAAGTACACTCTTGGTGCTATTTCTAAAGGAACTCTTGCCTCCGATCGTGCAGAGCTGAACAGTGCTCAAATCACTAAAGATGCGCTAGAGCAAGCGATTTTACTCCAACAAAGTGCGCTGGCTGTTTTAGTGGGTAAATCACCTGAAGCCATAGCGGCGTTTAGCAAAGATGGCTTACCGCGTGTTTTACCAAGCGATGTCAACGTCCCTGCTAATTTGCCTTCCGAGCTTTTAAGCAAACGCCCCGATATCACCCAAGCCGAAGAGAATTTAAAAGCGGCCAATGCAAACATCGGTGTGGCACGTGCTGCTTATTTTCCAAGTATTAGCCTCTCAGGTGCACTTGGATTTGAGAGCACACAGCTTTCTAATCTGATGAAATCCCAATCAGGCATGAACAGCTTTGGTGGAAGCCTTGCCTCACCACTGTTTAATATGGGAAAAACTAGTTCCAATGTAGAGAGTGCAAAGGCAAACAAAGAGCTAGCAGAGATTGCGTATGCAAAGACGGTTCAACAAGCGTTTCAAGATGCCTATGATGCCCTTAACAAACGACATACGCTCACTCAAAAACTAGAGCATCAGCTCTCCTATGAAAAGAATATTGAGCAAGTATACTTACTGGCTAAAAAACAGTATGAAAATGGCTATGGCGATTATTTAACACTATTAGATGCAAAACGTAATCTGCTCTCAGCAAAGCTTGCTACATCCCAAACCAAACAAGCACTGCTTAGTTCGGGTGTCTCTCTTTACAAATCACTCGGCGGTGGTTGGGATAAAGAGGTGTTTGACAGGCACGCTGATACCCTATAACTGTCTTACATGTAAACGTCTAAACTTTCTGTTTGGGCGTTTACATCCTTGCTCAAAACATCTTTACATGTAAACGTAAAAAGCGTTTACCTCTTCTTTTTAATCATTCTTTTATGAGCTTTATATAAATAATTATGTTTGCATGAAAACTAAAAAATAAAAAATGAACAAATATGCAAAAAAGACTCTTTGAAGAACCTTTATTTGATTAGAATTCTTTTGAAAATTCAAATAAGGTTAAAAAATGAAATTCAAGCTTTTTGTTCTGAGTGTTTTTGCATTATGGTGTTTTACTGTTAATTTTGTTTTTATTGGAAGTTGTCATACATGTAATGAAACAATTCAATTTCATACACAAAATTTAATTAGTACAAATGTGATTAGTACCAATATAAATTAGGGAAATCATTCGATATTCTATGTGGCGTTTGTGATATTAAATTCGCTCATATACGTTCTATAAAGTAGGGGAACCCAGCTTTTTTGGAGCTTTGGATTGTACCTACTTTCTACGGCGGCTGATTTGAAGAACACTTTCCACAGTGCTTTAAATTTTTCTTCTTCGCTAGAATAGGTTGGAGTATCAAATGTGGCGATTGAGCGAATTTCTCGCAGTTCATCGTTTTTCACAAAGGCAAGAGCACGTTTGACATCGTGGATGATAAAAGGGATGTTTCCTAAGCGTTTGCAAAAATGATCCCCTAAAAAAGGGACAATATTAAATTTTGTCTCAATTTTGGCATACAATGTACCATCTTCCAACTCTTCAAAGCGGGTAAATCCGTACATCTTATGCACCAAACACAACAGCTCTTTTTCGAGATTTTGGATGTAAAAAAGGGAAGCATTAGTAATGTTTCGAAGCTCTTTAGGGTTTTTAAATCCGATGCGAATATACTCTAACAGTGCCATCTCATAGTTTCGTGTGTCGCATAATACACTATGAAAAATGGTGCGTTGTTGCTCTTTATTAAAGTGCCTAGTCATGGCATCTAAGACTTTACGCGCTTTTATTTCATCGGAAAAAACTTCATGAAAACGCTCAAACAGAAGTGTTTCTGGCATTTTTTTGACAATGGCGCTTACCTCTAATTTTTCATAATAAACTTCATACACTAAGCTCAAATACCCTTCAAAACTGCCATCGTACAGCAAAATCATCACAGCTCTCCTGTGTAGATGGAGGTATCAAAAAGTGTTGGCTGAATGACGTTTGAGCCTTGGTGTATGAGAGCAAGTTTGATCTTTTCGGTATATAAGCTTGTGCTTCGATGAAAATCTTTACCAGCGATGATGAAATAACGTGCTTTTTTGAGCGATATTTTAAGATTGACGAGGTCTTCGAAGCTGAGTTTCTTAAACCGTCTTGCTTGTAAAATTTTTAGTGCACCCCGTATGCCTATACCGGGGATACGCACTAAAATCTCTTGGGGTGCATGGTTGACATCAATCGGGAAAAGATGCAGGTTGGAAAGTGCCCAAAAGGTTTTTGGGTCAAATTGGATGTCAAGGTTTTGGTTTTCGCTCAAAATTTCATCGTATGAAAAGCCGTAAAAGCGCAACAACCAATCAGCTTGATAGAGTCTGTGCTCCCGAAGCAAAGGAGGTTTGGAAAGTTCAGGAACGGGCAAGTGCTTATGGTTATTTACCGCAATATATGCAGAGTAATAGACCCGTTTGAGCAGTGCCTTTTGATAGAGTGATGATGAGAGTTTTAATATCTCAAAATCGCTCTCGCTCGTTGCTCCTATAATCATTTGGGTACTCATAGAGATGGGTTTAGCACTTCGTTGCAGTGTAATGTCACGCGCGTGTTTCAGTGGTGAGAGGAGCTTCTCTTTGGTTTTATCGGGTGCGAGTAGGGCAAGGCTTTTAGCACTTGGAAGTTCGATGTTGGAGCTAACACGATGGGCTAAAAGCGTGGCTTCTTCGATGAGTTCTTTTGAAGCTCCGGGAATAAGTTTGACATGAATGTAGCCATTAAAGCGATACTCATGGCGCAATATACGCAAGGTTTGAAGGAGCAAGCTCATCGTATGGTCTTCGTTTTTGATGATGCCAGAGCTTAAAAAAAGTCCTTCGATGTAATTGCGTTTGTAAAAGTTAATCGTCAGATCGGCAAGTTCTCGTGGTGTAAAAGCAGTACGAGGAGTGTCATTGCTTACACGGTTGATGCAGTAGGCACAGTCGTAAATGCAAACATTTGTCAACAATACTTTCAAAAGTGAAACACACCTGCCATCGCTCGTAAAACTGTGGCAAATACCACTGTTATGGGCACAGCCAAGCTCGCCTGTTTTGTAGTTGTTCTCACTGCCACTGGAAGAGCATGAGACATCGTACTTGGCACTGCCTGCTAAGAGGGAGAGTTTATCTTCGGTTGTAAGTTTCATGCGAGCATGGTACGATTTTTTTTACATGTAAAGACTAAAATATTTCAAAATGAAATGTGAGAGAGTTTATTTTTGCCTCGTATGAAGTAAGCTTGAGTGCCATAGTGGCTAATGTAGTCTCTTGAGCTTTGCCCAAGAGACGCGTAAAAATAGATTATTTAATAAATTCAACCGCTTCGTTAAACGGTATGCGAAGTTGTGATGATTGTGGGTTGATGCGATATCCAAAAGGAAGTACCATAGAGACTTGGTATTTGCTCGTATCGAGTCCCAAAACTGCTTCGACTTTCTCTTTTTCATAGCCTTCAATCGGACACGAATCAATACCAATAAATGCCGCTGCGGTCATCATGTTGGAGCACGCAATATAGCTTTGTTTTGACGTCCAAGCATAGATGTTTTTATCTGAACTAAGGGTTTCTTTGAGGTGATTGGCGTAAAGATTAATGTAATAATCTTTTTTCTCTTGAGGCATTTCTCGCCTTGCAAAACGCTTCATAGGAATCCCACTCTCCACTTTGACAGCATCAATTGCCGCTAGAATAATGACAAGATGCGAGCATGTCGTAATTTGCGGTTGATCCCAGCATACGGGGCGTAGTTTTTCACGAAGTTCATCGTTGGTGACGACTAAAAACTTCCAAGGCTCCATACCAAATGAAGAGGGTGACTTGCGACCTGCTTCTAGGATAAAGTGCATCTGCTCTTCACTGATTTTTTTTTGTTTCGTCAAATAGTTTGCACGCGTGGCGAAAGTCCATCGCTTTTGAAAAGTCGTTTTGCATTGTATGTTCTCCTAATATATTTTCAAAATAATAACGTTAATAAACTTTATTTTCTCTTACATTACTTTTGGTAAGTATTGAATTAAGAAAAGGTATTTAAAAACCGTTTTCGAGCACTCTCATGCCCTATGATGGGCTTTGGATAACCTGCAATCTCATGGCTCGTCAAGTATGCTTCTTTGTGCAAACAGGCACTTGGAATATCGTTTAAAATGGGAAGAAACCGTTTGATGTAGCATGCTTCCTTGTCAAACTTCAATGACTGCGCATAGGGATTGAAGATGCGAAAATAAGGTTGCGGATCGATCCCCGTTCCTGCGCACCACTGCCACGAGAGCACATTGGCACTCGCGTCATAATCCAAAAGATACTTCGCAAAAAATGCCTCTCCCTTTTGCCACGGCAACATCAAATGTTTTGTAAAAAATGAACCTACCACCATACGCGCGCGGTTGTGCATCAGACCTGTTTCTAAAAGCTCCGTGATCGCCGCATCGACCAGCGGATAGCCCGTTTGTGCCAAGATAAAACGCTCATAGGCTTCTGCATCGTTGGAAATGGGCGGCGTGTATTTGTAATTTTCCCATGCAAGTCTTGGAAAATGGTAGAGTAAGTAAGCATAAAATTCACGAAAAATCAGCTGTCTAAAAAAAGGCTCTGTGGTGTGGCCTTGCTGTTTGAGCGCGACCAAATAACGCACCACTTCACGAATGGAGATCGTTCCAAAACGCAAATGCACACTCAAGTGAGAGGTCGCGTCTACGTCTAAAAAGTCGCGCATTTGCTCATACGAATCGATTTTACATGTAAAGATTTCCAACGCTTTTTGAGGCTCTATAATGTTTACATGTAAAGGCTCAAAACCGATACTTTCAATCTTTACATGTAAAGGCGTTTGAGCGTGCCCTTGAATGCTTAGAAGCTCTTTGTAGTTGAATTGCGCAAGGCTTTGGTTACCTCTTGCGTATTTTAATGCGTAAAATTGTGTGTAAAGTGCTTGGCAAGCGTGGTAATATGGGGTGAAAACAAGGTAAGGCGTGCCATCTTTTTTGAGCACTTCATTGGGCTCAAAAAGGTAACAGTCATTCAAAAAATGAAAACGAAGCATCTCTGCAATTTCGCCATCGCGCTCTTTGGCGTAGTCATCGTAATCCACACTGCTATAAACATCTTCAAAGCCGAGTGTTTTAAGGTAGGTAAAAACATCAAAAGGCGTGCCATAAAACAAAGCAAGGTCAAGTCCAAGTGCTTTCAGATCGGCTTTGAGTTTAAGCACCTGCTCAAATATAAACGAGACTCGGCGATCTTTTGTATCAAGACCCCGTAAAATCTTCGTATCGAAGATAAAAATGGGCAAAACCTCGCCATCCTGTGCTAAAAGCATCGAGTCATGAACACGAAGATCGCGTCTAAACCAAAGGACTTTTTTCATGCTTATTTCCCTTCTTGAATGGTGGAACGCAGCGCCAAATCTTTAGGGTAGGGGTTTAAAAACTTCTGTCCTAAGAGGTAATGTACTTCATACTTTTTAGCCAAAAATTCGATGGTATTCATCACAGCAATGAGCGGAACGATCTCATCGCGGAATGCTTCGATCTGAATGTGAAGATCCTGTTTTTCGGCACTTGTTAACTCTTTTTTGAAAAAACCCACCAGATGTTGAAGCACGTTGACCGTTTTGCCGATGGAACCTTTGTATGCAATCGTCTTTTTAAACAGAGCAAGGTAGTCATGCGTCACGACATGCAGGCTTTTTTTCTCATGGTTGGCGACGATTTTGCCCAAAAGTCGGTAGTTTGCTTCATGCTTGCTTTGCAGTAAAAACTTATACGCGGTGTGAAAACTCACAAGCTCTTGCATGGTTTGGATGTTGTGTTGAAGTTGCATTGCCTCTTCGTACGCAAAGAGCTGCATCACAAAGTTTTCCCGTAGCCACGGATCGAGCAAGCGTGCCTCTTCCTCAATGGGAAAATCTTCAAAATGCGCTTTACATGTAAACGCAAAAAGCCCATCTTTCTTCCCCTCACTCATCGCATCGCTGTAATACTTAGCACTGCCAAGCCCACAACTTGGTGATTTGGACTTAAGAATGATGCCGCAAATTGCTTCGTTTTGGATTTTATGCAGTTCATGCTCCACAGCCTCATTCATCGCTTGGGTAACATCATTTTTAGAAAAGACAGTGATGACCTTTTTATGCTCATTGTCAAGCACAATGCGTATCGTCTCACGCGGTGTTCCAAAGGCTAAATGCTCAGGACAAAACGGAATAAATGAAGCGTATTTACCAAGCTTGTCGGTAATAAAACGATCCCGTTGACCCGTTTTATCGTAACGAATAGGCTCGCCTAGTAAACAGGCAGAAACAGCAATTTTGAGCATGAAATTCCTTTGAAAAGAGCTTTGACTATTATAGCCACTCCTTTTGATAAAAGGCTTAGTGGGGATTTGGTAGACTATGGAGAATTTATAAAAGAAATTTTTTATTTAAAGAAAAAGGATAGAAAGATGGCAAGAAAGGCTATTCCAGAATATATTCAAAGGCGACTCTACGCAGAGTCTATGGGAAGATGCATGAACCCTGCTTGTGGAAAAGATTTGTTGTTAACTAATGGTGACATTGTAGAAAAGGCACATATTATTCCTCATTGCGATTCTGCTGATAATTCCTTTGAAAATTTAATTCTTTTATGCCCAAATTGTCATACAAATTTTGATAAAAATTCAGCTTTTACTGAAGAAGAAGTTCGAATATGGAAACGTGAAAGACAACAACAGGTATCACAACTTTTTTCACAAAAATTTGATACATTTGAAAAACTTGAAGAACTTGTTAAACCTCTTCTTACAGAAAATAAAACTATTTATGAAAGCTATTATTTAAATGACAAGCGAAAATTATGGGAAAAATTTGAAGAAAAGATATTGATTAATAATCAAAAGCTGAGATTTTTGCTAAGTAAAAATAGAGATTTATTTCAAAAGCATCATGATGAATATTTTTCAAATTTAGCAATCATAGATCAGTTAATTTTACATATTGATGAGTTTAGGGATACTAGAAAAGATGATGAAAAAATACGAACAGTTTTATTTCCTGAAGAGGTTAATTCAATATTTGGATTAGAATCATCTTTAGAAGGTATGTTGCCTTCTGTTGAATCATTGGAATGTTTAATTTGCAAATTACAAAACGAAGATAAATTTGTAGGAATTACCTTAGGAATTGAGGATCCATTTTTAATATACAAAGAACATGATGAGTATGTTCAATTATTTTTGAGTGATGCTCCAAGAATAAGACAAATGTATTTTTCATATCATTGTCTAAAAAGTGTAGGAATTAGGTTAGGAAGTTTAAATTTTGCCTTAAAATATTTAGATAATAATCATATTGCATTTAAAATAGAAAATTGCCAGAATTTATCTAATGTAACTGTCAAAGAAAAGTCTTTTAAATTTATTTATGAATATTGTTTAAGTAAAGCTGAACTTATTTCACTTGCACCTAAAAAAGGTTTGATTATAGTTAATTTGCACAATTGGAATGGTGGGAGTTGTATTTCTAATGAAGCATATGAACAAGCAAAAATTATGGGTGTTACATTGTTGACTATGGATGATTTTTATGTGTATATCCAAAATTTAAAATGAATAAAATAATCTATTTAATATCTACACATATTAATATATTTGAGTTATTTACAGAGGTCTATATTTTTGGTTCTATCGTAAAAAATAGTGAGTTTCCAAATGATATTGATTTATTGCTTGTATATGAAGAATATACAAAAGAGATTGAAAATGAAAAAAATATAATAGACGAATTCTTAGCAACATTATTTAAACTAGAGATAGATATTACACTTTTAAGTGAGAAAGAGTTAATGCAAACTAATTTTTTAGAAAAAATTTCTTTTAACTATCAAAAACTGAAATAATATATAAAAATTGGGAAAGATAATATGATCAACACCACACCAACATCAAATATTCTTATTTACCCAAATGAAGATGGCAACACAAAAATAGAAACAAGACTTGAAAATGAAACGGTTTTGCTCAATAGAAATCAATTTTCAGAGCTTTTTGGGCGTGATGTCAAAACGATAGGAAAGCATATCAATAATGTATTTTCAGACGGTGAACTTGAAGGACTTTCAGCTGTCGCAAATTTTGCGACAGCTGACGGAGACCAAAATTAACTACCGTTCAACTATTGCCAAAAAGGAAATAGTTCAAAATAGAAAAAATAGACATATAATTTAAAAAAGCAATAATTATTTATAAATTAGTTGTTGCAAATTTTGCAACAACTAACAAAATCAAAGTAAAACATTATAATCTCATTTTTTTAGAAGGATAGAAAGCGTTTTACATGTAAAGCCAAAAGACTTTACATGTAAAAGATTATTTCGGTCGTTTGTCCACCACGCGCGTCGCTTTTCCCTCGCTTCGTTGAAGTGATTTAGGCGCGACGAGTTTGACTTCGACGTTGATGTAGAGATTGTTTAAAAGAGAATGTTGGAGCTCTTTTTTGAGGTTTCCGAGGTAGCTGACATCATCGCTGATGAGATGTTCATCGAGTTCCACATCGATTTCGAGTTTATCGAGGTAGCCTTTTTTGTCGGCGATGATTTGGTAGTTGAGTGTGATGCCTTCTTGTTTGGAGAGCACGTGCTCGATTTGCGATGGAAAGACGTTGACGCCGTTGATGAGAAGCATATCGTCACTTCTGCCGACGATACTTTCTATCCTGCCGATGGTTCTGCCACAGCGACACGGAATGCGTGTTAAAGAGGTAATGTCACCCGTTCGGTAACGAATGATCGGCAAGCCTTGTTTGGTGAGCGTCGTGATGACAAGCTCGCCTCGCGTGCCCTCTGGTAAGACTTCGCCCGTTTTTGGGTCGATGATCTCAGGGTAGAAATGATCTTCATGAATATGCAAAAGATTGGAGTGTTTGCAGTTACACGCTACGCCCGGTCCGATGATCTCAGATAGTCCATAAATCTCGTGGTAGTCGATGCCCCAGATATGGGCTATCTCGTTTTTAAGCCCTTCACTCGTAGGCTCCGCTCCGAAAAATCCCACGCGAAGTTTGAAATCTTTTTGGATGTCATAGCCCTCAGCCTTAGCCACTTCTGCCATATGAAGCGCAAAAGAAGGCGTGGCGGTCAGTACGGTTGCGCCGAAATCTTTTAAAAGAAGGAGTTGGCGAGAGGTAAAGCCTGTGGAGCTTGGAATGACGGCGATTTTCATGCGCTCAGCGGCATTATGAAAGCCAAGCCCGCCCGTGAAAAGTCCATACCCATGAGAGTTTTGCATGATGTCTTGGCAGGTCACGCCACCCATCGTAAAGGCTCTTCCCATCACTTCCGCCCAGATGTCCATGTCGTGTTCGGTGTAGCCCACGACGGTGGGCTTTCCCGTGGTTCCGCTACTGCTATGGATGCGCACGATCTGGTCCATATCGACCGAGAACATGCCAAAAGGGTAGTTGTCTCTAAGGTCATGTTTTTTGGTGAACGGAAGTTTGGCAATATCTTCAAGCGTTTTAATATCTTCAGGTAAAACACCATGTTCATCGAACTTTTTCTTGTAAAAAGGCACGAGATGATAGACGCGAAGCAGTGTTTCTTTGAGATGTTTGAGCTGCCAAGCCTGAAGCTCGTCACGGCTTAGGCTTTCATTTTTACTGAATGTCATGGGTTTTTCCAACCTTTACATGTAAAAGTGTTTAGCTTGAACAATCTCAATATTTTGAGCTTGAAGTGCAGCAATCGCGTCGTCAAATCGGTCTTTATCGACACTGAAAATAAAAATGCCTGTATTGGCTTCATAGAAACTATAGGTATAGAGAATGTTAATGCCTGCCTTTGAAAGGGCACTCACAGCTTTATCAAAGCTTCCTACGACATCTTCGATCTTGACACCAAAGACATCGGTGAAACGTACGCTAAAGCCTTCATCTTCGAGTACCGTTTTAGCTTTTTCAGGATTGTCAACGATGGTGCGAATGAGACCAAAATCGGTTGAATCCGCTAGTAAAATTGACTTTATGGAAATGCCATTTTTTGAAAGAATTCCCGTAAATTCAGAGAGTTCGCCTGCTTTATTTTCTAAAAAAACCGATAGCTGTTTAATGTTGCATTTCATGAGTTATTCCTTTTGTCGATGACGCGCACGGCCTTGCCGACACTGCGTTCTATGGTTCTAGGCTCAACAAGTTTGATCTCTGCGTTAATGTAGAGGTTGTTGAGCAGTTCATGTTGGATTTTTTTCTTTAAAGCTTCTAAAGAGCCGATGCTATCCAGTGGCATCGCTTCGGTGACTTCGACCATGATTTCGAGTTTATCAAGATAGCCTTTTTTATCGGCGATGATTTGGTAATTGAGCGTAATGCCTTCGATGTTGGCAAGAACGTGTTCCACTTGCGATGGGAAGACATTGACACCATTGACGATGAGCATGTCATCCACACGTCCCATGACACTTTTCATGCGCACATGCGTTCGTCCACACTTGCATGGCGTGCGATCCAGAGAGGTGATATCGCCTGTGCGGTAACGAATGATGGGAAAGGCTTGTTTAGTAAGGCTTGTGATGACCAGTTCGCCTTTTTCACCCAATGGCAAGACTTCGAGTGTTTTTGGGTCGATGATTTCTGGATAGAAATGGTCTTCAAACACATGCAGGTCACTGCTTTCAAAACAATTTGCTGAAACACCCGGTCCGATGATCTCAGAGAGTCCATAAATCTCGCAGTAGTGAATGCCCCAAACGCGCGCGACTTCTTCTTTGAGCCCAAGACTAGTCGGTTCTGCGCCAAAAATGCCGCATTTGAGTTTGAAATCTTTTTTTATGTCATAGCCCTCAGCCACCGCGGCTTCTGCCATATGCAGGGCAAAGGAGGGTGTTGATGTAAGTACGGTTGCTTCAAAATCTTTCATGAGCATCAGTTGGCGTGAGGTAAAACCACCTGAGCTTGGAACAACCGTTGCACCGACGGTTTCAGCGCCGTAGTGAAGCCCAAGACCCCCTGTGAAAAGACCGTAACCATACGCATTGTGTGAAGTGTCTTCGCTTGTGACGCCTGCCATTGTAAAGACACGCGCCATGACTTCATTCCATGTATCAAGATCTGCTCGTGTGTAACCAACAACGGTGGGTTTGCCTGTTGTTCCACTGGAACTATGAATGCGTACAACCGCATCTTTTTTCACGGCAAAAAGCCCAAAAGGGTAGTTGTCACGCAAATCTTTTTTCTTTGTAAATGGAAGTTTGACAATGTCATCAATAGACGTAATATCAGCAGGCGTAATGCCGAGCTCTTCAAACTTTTTTTGGTAAAACGGTACGTTGGTATACACGCGTGCGACGGTGTCTTTGAGTCGTTCTGTTTGAAGTTCAGTAAGTTTATGACGAGGTAATGTCTCTTCTTTTGACCAGATCATTTTTTCGCCTTTGTATCGTTGATACCTTGGTGAAGTACAGCGATATTTTTCTCCGCTACTTTCGCGTTCATCATCGTAATCGCCTCTTCAATCTCTTTACATGTAAACGGAAAATGTGCATCAAGTGCGAGTGTAACGCCTAGCATATAGACGTTGAGTGCATCGATGGGAAACTCTTTAGCTTTCGCTTTTTTAAACGCATCAATGCTGTGGGTTTCAAAGTCAACTTTGGGAAAGTTCTTCGGTGCATTCATCACTATGACACCTCTTTCTTTACTCAAATACTGAATGTTGCGAAGTGCTTCATTACCCTCAAGTGCGATTAAAAGATCGGCTTGTCCTTCATCAATCGCAGGAGCGTAAAAATCGCCGATTTTGACATAACACGAAACGGAACCACCCCGTTGGCTCATACCATGATTTTCAGTTCCTAAACATTTTTGGTTTGTAATTGCAGAAGCGATGCTGAGCACTTTAACCAAAAAGACCGCACCTTGTCCGCCAATTCCTGCGATAACAATTTGATACTTCATCTTACTTCTCCTCTTTTTTCACAAACGCATCGGTCGGACAGATCACGTCAAGGCATGAACCACATCCTGCACATAAGAACGGGTCAATCTCCATTTTTCCTGCATCGTTGTAGTGCATTGGTGGGCATTTGTAGTTAGTGATGCACGAATCACAGGCGACGCATTTGTCTTCATCAACTTCTACAACTACATTGCCAAGGCGTCCTAGCGCATTGTCTTTATCAAGGACACAAAACTCTCGTACGACAGCAACGACAGGTGAAGTGGCTGTTTTGTAGGCTTCTTGGAGTGACTTCATGAAGTCAACCGTTTTCGTGAGGTCTTGCTCGTAAACGTATTCGTGACATGCGATGCCACAGCCTTCAATGATGCGTTTGATGTCGATTTGGTTTGGATTGGTTCGCTCAGGTATCGTTTGACGACCTGTCATTGCGGTGGTGGAGTTGTCTAGGATGATCAGTACAAATTTATGGTTTTGATATACGGCATTAATGAGTGGCGCAACACCTGAGTGCATAAAGGTACTATCACCAATGGTGGCAACAACGGTTTTATCAGGATCCGAGATGCTAAAACCACTCGCCATTGAGATGCTTGCTCCCATACACAAAATCGTATCGATGGCTGCTTGATTGAGCCCTAACGTGTAACAGCCGATGTCGGATGTGTAGATAGATTTTTTCTTTTTAAAGACTTTGGTAATGGCGTAATGCACATCACGGTGTGGACAACCTGGGCACATATTGGGTGGACGCTTAGGAAGCTCTTGATCGTACTTTTCACTTTGATACGCATGACTTGGCGCTATGACGTCTGCTTTTGCAAGCGCAGCAAGGACTTTATCTTTTGAAAATTCATCGATGAGATGTACGTGTTTGGTTAGTTTCCCGTAGAGTTTTGGAGAGCTCAACTGCTCTTCAATACAAGGAAAACTCTCTTCAAAAACAATGATTTTGTCGTAATTAACAAAGAGTGCTTCGAGCTTTTCTTTGGGAAGTGGGTAGGGCATATCAAGTTTTAAAATATCTGCTTTGATCTCTAATTCGCTCATAGCTTCTCGTACATAACCATCACCCGTTCCACTGGTAAGACAGAGAATAGTTTCACCTTTGAGTGCATGGGTTTTAGGTTTGATGAGATGATCCCAGTTCCAAGCTTTGATGGCTTCTAAACGATCAATCTGTTCTAAGCCTTGTCGAAATCTTCCCGCAGGAGGAACAGCGCCCCATCGAGGAATATTGCGCTCAAAATTGCCTTGATTTGCCTTTACATGTAAACCATCGTCAACTTCACAAATCTCTCTGGCATGGCTGACGCGCATAACAGGGCGAAGCATGACAATCGATTCAAATTCATGTGAGAATTCAATACCCAGTTTGACCATATCGTAGGCTTCTTGGGGTGTGCTAGGATCAAGGACAGGAATACGTGCAAATTTAGCGAAACTGCGGCTGTCTTGTTCGGTTTGAGAGGAGTAAAATCCTGGATCATCACATGAAATCAACAACATCGCACCTTTAAGTCCAATGTAAGAGGCACTCATCAAAGCGTCACTCGCCACATTGAGTCCTACTTGCTTCATGGTCGCACAGGTACGTTTACCAGAAATTGCTCCCGCATAAGCAACCTCAAAACCGACCTTTTCATTGGTTGCCCATTGTGCATAGGCTTCTAGTTTGTTTTTATCGCGAAATTTTTGGAAATTTCCCAAAATCTCACTCGAAGGCGTTCCTGGATAGCCTGAAACCATATCCACACCCGCGTGAATCAATCCCAAGGCAATCGCTTCATTCCCCATCAAAATCTGTTTCATATCGTTGTGCTCCATCGCTTTTACGTAGTAATTTTAAAGGGTATTGAAACTTAGTTTATAAAATACTTATCTAAGCCATTGTGTCAAAAACGTTACTTATAAAGTGGGCAATTTTGAAACTAATCACTTTTTTTATAATCTATTAATGAAAGAAATAAAGTTTCGTTAAAGCTTTTTATATTATTTTAAGGAACTTTTAAAAGGAAAGGGATGGTATGGGAACATTTGATTTAGGTGTTGGGTTAGCCTTCTGGTTAATGAATGCGAGTGCTCTCTTATGCGTTGTTTACGGCATTATTTACTGGAACAAAGATAAAGAAGAGAAGGTGCTTGAACGCAAAACGTGGGATAAAAATGAAGCTAAAATCAATAAGGATCTGTGATGAATTTAATTGAAAATATTGTCATTATACTTTACCTCGCAGTGCTTGCCTACCTAGGTTTTGTGGGGTATAAGCAGACGAAAAGTTCAGCAGACTATCTTATCGCAGGTGGAAATACGCATCCGTTTGTTATGGCACTGAGTTATGGTGCAACCTTTATCTCTACCGCTGCCATCGTGGGGTTTGGTGGTGTCGCGGCATGGCTTGGAAATTCACTCTTGTGGCTTACGTTTTGTAACATCTTTATCGGTGTCTTTATCGCGTTTGTTTTTTTGGGCAATCCAACGCGAAAAATGGGCATTCGACTTAATGCACACACCTTTCCTGAATTATTAGGACGACGTTTTAATTCTAAGTTTATTCAGGTATTTGGTGGCATTCTTATCACAATTTTTATGCCACTATACACTTCAGCAGTTTTAATTGGTGGAACAGAATTTTTAGTCGCTTACTTCAAAGTGGACTATCACCTTGCTCTTCTTGTGATGTCAGTGATTGTAACGGGTTATGTTTTAGCAGGCGGACTTAAAGGCGTTATGTTAACCGACGCGCTACAAGGGGTCATTATGTTTGTAGCGATGATCATTTTGATGGTGATGGTGTTTAATGCCATCGGTGGCGTTGACGTGGGACTTTCAAAGTTGGAGATGGTTTGGGATAAAACCGTTGCACCGCTTTCCAACATTTCTATCAAAGAGCTTGCCGTGGGAAGTCCTGATTTTTTAATGAAACTCTCGATGAACTGGGGATTTCAAGGGTGGAATAAAATGCCTGTTTTCCTTTCAGAGGGATGGCTTTTTATTATTACAACCATTGCGATGGGTGTGGGTGTAGGTGTTTTGGCACAACCACAACTCGTGGTTCGTTTTATGACCGTTAAAAGTAAAAACGAACTCAATCGTGCGGTTTTGATTGGCGGTATTTTTATCATTGCTATGACGGGGATCATCTATCTGGTTGGTTCAGTGACCAATGTGTGGTACTATGAGTTTAATGAAGGTAAAAATGCACTTCAAAGTACCGATGGTGTGGGAAAAGTGATTCCTCATTTTATCAATGCTGCAATGCCAAGATGGTTTTCATTTATTTTTTTATTTGCATTAATATCAGCGGCTATGAGTACACTTTCCAGTCAGTTTCATGCAATGGGGACGGCAATAGGTCGTGATGTTTTTGAACAACTAGCAGGAAAGCATAATCCAAATTCACTCCTCATTACACGGGTAGGTATTGTAGTGATGATCGTCATTTCAGTCATATTAGCTTACTTTTTCGATAAACAACCCGCTATTATTGCCCGCAGTACCGCCATCTTCTTTGCGCTTTGTGCGAGTATATTTTTGCCAACTTATTTTGGTGGACTTTTTTGGAAACGTATGACTAAAAAAGGCGCGATTGCTTCGATGTTTGTTGGTACGATTATTACAACATTTTGGTTGGTTTTCGTTCATTTTCAAGAGGCAAAAGAGTTAGGTCTGTGTAAAATGCTTTTTGGAGTCAATAGCCTTTTAAGCGGAAAAATTACCTTTGTGGATGCAATGATGGTTGCTTTACCTCTTTCGCTTTTAACTGCAGTGGCTGTTTCGCTCATGACAAAACCAGAGAGTCCAGCATTAATTAAAAAATGTTTTGAAGATTAGAAAAGAGAAGAGGGTAGAGAGTTTTACCCTCTGTACTCTTGTATGTACGATTCTGTGGATGTATCAATAAACTGACGTGTTTTTTTAAGTTTTTGCATCGCTTCAAAAGTGCTTTCTTTTTCTCTCTGTATAATTATTAAAGCTTCTTGGATCAGCGCACAAGCGGTGATCGCTTCATCAACCGTTTCAAATTGAGGAACACTTTCAATAAGATCACCAATGTGAGTGTAATTTTCTTCAATAATAGCGATTGTAAAAGATTCAATCCACGACATTGTCCGTCTCATCTTTCCATGCTTGTAATAATTCTTTGGCAACGTTAATAACTTCATCTAATTTAGAGGTATCATTGTTGAGATTTGCTTCAGCAAGAAGTTTAACTTGGTGAACATAAAGACCACTGAGATAATAAGCAATTTGCCCACCATCGTAATTAAGCGAGTTGATAAGCTCCGTAAAGATTGCGGACGTACGATTGATCCAATACGTTCGTTTTTCGATGCTACCATCTTCTATGGCTCTTTTAGCTTGTGATGCAAAGCGTAAAACGCCTTCATATAGCATCCTAATCAACTTTTCAGAAGATTCAATTGAGGCGTTATTCTGTGAGTAAGTTGAATATGCTAAGTTTGAATACATTATTAATTCCTTTATTTTAGTTACGATTTAGAGGTAGTGGATTGTTTGATGATAGTAGAAAGACTGCTAAACTCATTGGTTAGTTTGCTAATCATACTGTCATAAGCAGCAAATTTTGTTGCCATTGCGTTATATTTAGTATCCAAACGTGAAACGGCGGTTGCTCTAGATGTTGTTAAAGCTGTTTTGAGCGTTGTTAAGCTTGTGTTGTACTGAGTTAGCGTTCCATCCGTGGTATTGACGTAACCATTCATGATGCTATTAAACGTTGAAAAGATACCATCTTTGATAGTCGGGGAAGAGTAAACATTATTTGCGGCAAGTCCTAAAGAAGCAAGAGCTGTAGTGTCACCCTTAATAACAATATCCGCACCTGCAGTACCTTTTAAAACAATGTTATTATTTGTGCCAATACTTGCAGTAATGCCTGAAAGTCCAGCATTATTAATGGCTGTTTTAATGGCAGCCAAGTTATCTGCTGTCGTTGCACTAGCACCTGTTGTAAGCGTAATAGCCTTGCCATTAATTGAAAAGGCACTTGAACCGATACTCAATGCTCCTGCTGCAACAGATGAACCATTGTAAGAAGTGCTACTGTAGGTTGTTGAACCTTGAAAATAGTCTTTAATATCAGCAGGATTAGCAGCTACTTTAGCATCAAAGGTCGCTGAATTAAATGACAATACGCCTGTACTATCCATGGAGATACCATAATCACTCAATCCTCTGCCTTTGCTATCAACACTTAACACTTCTTTACGAATAGCAGAACTCAAAGAACTCACTTGCGTTACTCCTTGAAATGTCCCCGCTGTTTTTGCAGTTGTATCATAAGTGGTTGTGCTTTTGAGTTTGCTCATCAGATCATTGTACCCAGAGACAAGTGATTTAAGATTGGTCGTTATATTAGTCCAGTCTTGTGTAACGGCAACTGTTGTATTGGTTGTTGCGTCTGTTTGTTCTTTATTTAAAGTCAGGCTTAGTCCAGAAACAAGATCCGATACTGTGTTGGATGAACGATTGATCGTAACGCCATTGTAGACAAAGGAGGCATCTGTTGCCGTTTGAAGATGATTAGCCGCTGTATCCAGACCCAAATCAGTGAGTGCCGTTCCTGTACCAGTGGAGGATAATGTAATGGCATTATTCGCTCCCGTTGAAGTTGATTTAATGACAAGCTTATAAGGATTAGTTCCACCAACGTTAAGAATAGAAGCAGTGACTTTTCCGCCAGTCCTATCATTGATCATATCTTTAAGATCAGACAGTGTTGTTGTTGAAGTTATATCAAGAGTATAATTGCTTGTCCCAATTTTGAGGTTAAGTGTGTCACTTGCTGATGTAAAAGAGCTTGTTTGGCTTGAAAAACTGGTTGATTGATAAATATCTTGTTTGGCTAGTGTATTCACATGCAGTGTAAAGTTTTCTACCGCTGCACCACCACTTGCGGTGACGGATACTGCATCATTAGAGACGGTTGTCGTTCTTTTGAGATAATTATTCTCATCCGATAGTACATTGGTAGACGACTTCAACGCATTTGCGAGTGATAGAATCGATGCCAAATCCGTTTGTTTGGTTGCATTGGCAGTTAATTTATTATCAATAGGTTTTACAAGTCCTGATTCGTCAGCGGCACGTAATTTATCCAAAACATCGCTTGTTAATACACCACTACCAAGACCCAATGAACTCAAACTACCGGTCGTACTACTTGTGGTGGTAGTCGTTGAAGTTGTTGCCATTATCTATCCTTTTTTATCAAAAATTATCCCTACAATCTCTTTCATTTTTTCAGAAAGTTTCATTGCTTCATCGGTAGGAAATTTACGAATGACCTTGCCTGTGCTTTTTTCCATTACATTAACATACATTACATCAATTTTATCATTAAAACCAAAAGTGAGATTGGTATCAAGCAAATCCATTTGCTTATTAAGTTCTTTAACGGTATCTGTTAAGGTTTTTTTAGTATCAGTATCTTGGCTTTGTTGTTGGTTGACTTTAGTCGTGTCCGCCGTTTGCTCAACTTGTCTTGTTGGTATAGGATTTGATACCTTGGGAGCGGTTGCTGTTTCGACTTGTTTGCTGGTTGCGCTAAAAATGTCCATAATTGCCCTCCTTGACGTTTTATAATTTTCTATTAACCAAATCGACACATAATTGTTTTTGTTTAACAATTAAGACTTAGTGTGTTATATTTCGATATCTTTTATCCAAAGGGTTATCTATGAAAGTCGCATTAGTTTGTCAATCGCTATTGCTAAGTCGTGCACTTAAAAGTTTTTTAGGCGATTTAGTCGTTCCTTACAAACAGTGTGATTTTGTCATTAGTGATAAAAAAATTGAACTTGATAAACCTATTTTTTATATTTCCTCAAACGACGGCAATTTAATCATTCCTTTTTCCAAATCCTCTTTACTCATTGAGCTTGATAAATTTTTTCAACGCTTGATTATGTTTCAAGGCAATGTGGATGATATGATGCCTCAATCTAAACATGCATTCGATTTAGAAGAAAAAATTACAGTTTTAACCGAAAAATTTAGAGAAGAACTGATACAAACCATTCGAGGGTATTATGGCAATTAAGCCTCTATTTACAACCATTAGTGCGGGTAAATATAAAGGTAAAAAGATTATGCTTCCTTCCCTTGATAGCACACGAAGTACCAAAGCAATTCTGAAAGGTTCTCTTTTTGATAGCCTGCAATATGATATTGTGGATGAAGTTTTTGTTGAAGTGTTTGGTGGAAGTGGGTCAATGGGGTTAGAAGCGCTGAGTCGCGGAGCAAAGCAAGCCTATTTTATTGAGAAAGATAGAGCAGCATTTTCAGTGTTAAAAAATAATTGTAAAGAAATTGATGAAAAACATACAACACCGCTACAGGGTGACAGTTTTTTACTCTTTCCAACACTCCTTTCTACGCTTACATGTAAAGCCTATTTTTATTTTGATCCGCCTTTTTCTATTCGTAATGGGATGGAAGATATTTACCAAAAGGTACTCGACCTTATTGCTTTGATTCCTCCTCAAATGGCTCATTTAATTGTCATTGAACATATGAGTAGTCTCGTCCTTCCAGAAGTGATCGGCGTTTATGCCCTACACAAAACTAAAAAATTTGGGAATAGCGCTTTGAGCTATTATCGTTCAAATGAAAACTAAGACATTTATTAGTGATATTTCTGGTAAATCATTTCCGCTAACGGAGCGGATCTCCTCTAAGGCTATTCGAGGATCCATTTTAAAATACATCCAAGATGCGAATCCCACTTTTAATGAACAAAGTTATTTAGCCAAT
This sequence comes from Sulfurospirillum diekertiae, assembly GCF_002162315.1. NCBI lineage: Bacteria > Pseudomonadati > Campylobacterota > Epsilonproteobacteria > Campylobacterales > Sulfurospirillaceae > Sulfurospirillum > Sulfurospirillum diekertiae. The sequence continues at coordinate 1,371,797 of NZ_CP021416.1, forward strand.
ACCGAACTCAATATTTTTCGAGAAAAATATATTACAGATTATTTGACTCAAGAGTTAGGCCAACTTTCTACGTTAGAGCACAAGGTTATTGACTCTTTTCAAAATCACTCTATCCTGACCGACAATATAGAAGATGATGATAAAACTGTTTTGACTTTCGGGCAAAAAATAGCCGATAAAGTAGCTACTTTTGGTGGCAGTTGGACATTTATCCTTTCATTTTGTTCTTTTCTCATTATTTGGATACTCGTCAATGTATATTGGTTTCACAACCAAGGATTTGATCCATATCCTTATATTTTACTCAATTTGATTTTATCGTGCATTGCTGCATTGCAAGCTCCAGTGATTATGATGAGTCAAAATAGGCAAGAAGAAAAAGACAGAATGCGTGCCAAAAATGATTATATGATCAACCTTAAATCCGAACTTGAAATTCGCATGCTTCATGAAAAAATCGACCATCTTATTATGCATCAACAAGAAGAACTCCTTGAAATTCAGAAAGTACAAATTGATATGATGGAAGATATTTTACAACGCGTTAATCAAAAATAACTCTTGGAACATTAATTGCTTTAGAATTGGCATGAATGTCAAATTTAAAGGAAATTGATGAAGATCGTCAAACTATCTTTCGTATTAATTTCAGCGCTCAGTACGCTTTATGCCCAAAGAATAGGCGATATTGCTAATGTTATTGGTGTGCGTGATAACCAATTAATAGGCTATGGTCTTGTCGTTGGACTTAATGGTACGGGTGATGGCTCGTCTTCACAGTTTACTTTGCGTTCACTTTCGAATCTTTTACAAACAGTGAATGTCAAAATTGATCCTGCTGATATTAAATCCAAAAACGTTGCCGCTGTTCTTGTTACCGCGAAGCTTCCCGCTTTTGCTAGACAAGGTGATAAAGTGGATGTTTCTGTCTCCTCTATTGGAGATGCGAAGTCATTACAAGGTGGCAATTTGATTCTAACACCTCTTAAAGGTGTGGACGGCAAAATTTACTCTCTCGCACAAGGTTCACTCACCATTGGTGGTATGAATGGTAAAGAAAAAGGACAACTCAACCATCCTGCTTCTGCCAATATTTTTGGTGGAGCGATTGTAGAGCGTGAAATCGAAAATAATCTGCATGATCAAGAGTATGTGAACCTCTCACTCAAAGAGGCAAATTTCAACACAGCAGTTTCAATTCAAAATGAACTTAACAAAAAATTTGGTAAAAAAGTGGCAGTAGCTACGGATTCAAGAACCATTCGTATGATGCGTCCTGAAAATTTAACAACGGTTGAATTTTTAGCGAAAACATTGGATGTTGATGTGAAGTATGAAAAAGAGGACAAAATTGTCATTGATGAACGTACTGGAACGATTGTTTCAGGTGTTAACATTAAAGTTGACCCTGTTGTGGTAACACATGGTGACATTACGATTAAAATTGAAGCCAGTGATGTGCCGCTTGATGATAAGAGTGTGGATATTGGTGGAGATGTACAAATTGCTAGCACTGAAAATCGCATCAAAATCAAAAAAGAGAGCATGACTGTTGCGAATATTGCACGTGCACTTACAAAGCTTGGAGCAAAGCCAAAAGACATTATTTCAATTTTGGAAAATATTAAACGCTCTGGTGCTATTACTGCTAGTTTGGAGATCATCTAATGCAAACAACCGATAGCAGTGTAGCGCTTGTCAATGCTAATTATAGTGGAGCCATCAAGCATGTAGATACCAATGCTAAAAATGATGCCACCCTCAGAGAACAAACCGATAAATTTGAAGCTTTTTTTGTGAAACAAATTCTTGATATTGCTATCAACAGTGAGGACAACAATGAAAATAGCCTTTTCCCGAAAGATGCGGGCGATAAGATTTATAAGTCGATGTATAACGATACAATGAGTAATGCTCTAAGCGGAAAATTAGGATTAAGCGAGATGCTATTTACATATTTAAAAGAAGGTCGTTAAAGTTTTATCATTTTGGACGATATGGTAGTTAAGAACTTCCAAACCAAAAAAAGGGTTTAAAATGATTTCAAAAATTCAGACGTCCAATGTGGCGTATATACAACAAAGTGCCCCCAAAGATGATTCATCTAAAGGGATAAACAAAACAGAAAAAACTGAAGGTGTAGATAAAGTCTCCGCACTCAAAGAGCAGATCGCAAATGGAACGTATAAAGTCGATCTAGCAAAAACTGCTCAAGCAGCCGCGGAAGAGTTGATCTAAATCCTTACATGTAAAAGGATAATAAGATGTTGACACACTACTTACACAATGCGATTAAAGATATTGAAAACCTCATTGAACAAACACAAAAAGATATAGCAGCTATTAAAGTCGCAAATCATAGTGAGGTTTTTGAGAGAGCAAAAATTAAAAATGATTTAATTCAGTCTTTTGAAACAAAAAAGTCTCTTTTGGACAATGAACTCATGAAGATGCTCAAAGTAAGTGGTAAAACATCTCTAGAAGAGTTATTGAGTGTTGAACAAAAAGAGCTTTTAGCACAAATGAAAGTGAAACTTTCAGAATTAAAAACGTGTAATAAACAGTACGCAAAATACGTTGTTACCATCAGTCAATTTTACAATGTTTTACTCGATAGTATCTTTCCAAGAGATATGGAAGGTTATAAAATATCAGATCATCAACCCGCATCTTTACTTAAAGTTAGGGCATAAGTTATGAGTAACTTATTTGGGATTTTAAATACAGGTAATTCTGGATTAAATGCTGCTCAAGTAGCGGTGGCAACCACGAGTCAAAATATTGCCAATGCCCAAAATACTTTTTATACACGCCAAAGAGTGAGTTTTAGTGCAAGTCCTGCGCTTAGTTCTCAAGGGGTGAGTGTGGGCTCTGGTGTGACTGTCACATCTATTGTACGTATTCATGATGAATTGGTTTTTTCTAAGCTCAGAAGTGCTGCTACAAGTCTTTCATACGATACAAATTCATCTCAATCACTTCAAGAAGTTGCAAAATATTTTCCAGATTTAAGTGATGCAGGTATTGCAAAAGATTTAACATCGTACTTTACTGAATGGAATAATCTTGCCTCCAATACCACAGCTGGTTCTCAAAAAATAGCATTAGTACAAGCTGCTTCAACTTTAGGAGGAGATATTCAATCAACCAGAGAAACCATTCGAAACCTTCAAGACTCTGTGAATACTCAGCTTAAAAGTACAGTTGATGAAGTGAATAGTATTGGTCAGCAGATGGCTGACGTTAATAAACAAATTGCCACCATTGAATCTCAAAAAGGTAATTATGCCAATGATCTTCGTGATAAACGTGACCAATTAGAATTGACACTGTCAAATCTAATTGGTTTTTCTGTTTCAAAAGGTAATCTCATCAGTAATGACAGTGTCGATGCAAATATGACAGATACTGGGACACAGTATTATCTCAATATTGCAGGAGCAACGCTTGTGGATGGTTCAACGTTCCATCCGCTTGTGATTGACAATAGTTCTAATGGAAGTAGTTATTATTCTATTTATTCTGAAATTCAAGATGGAACACGTTATAACTTAACGGAGCAGTTATCGGGTGGTAAGATTGGTTCCATGTTGGATCTTAGAGGTCGCGTGATTGATCCTTCTGTCAATGGAGGCTATCCTCAAGATGGTACGATTCAAAGTTATATCAATAATCTTGATACCTTCGCTCAAAGTGTTATCACAGAAACGAACAATATTTATGCAAACAGTGCTCAAAAAAGTATGCAAACACCCAATTTAGACCTTAAAAGTAATACCTCGTTGCAAAATGCCTATAATAACGTTGAAAATGGCAGTTTTGATATGATTGTTTATGATAGTGCCGGTAAAGAAGTTGCTCATAAAACGATTACCATTGACAATGCCACAACCATGGGTGATGATACTTTTTCAAAAAGTATATTAACTCAAATAAATACAAGTACCGATGATAATAAAGATAACAATTCGCTGAATGATGTTGATGACTATTTCAAAGCAACATTTGCAGACAATGGAGCATTCTCTCTTTCGCCTACAATCAATAATAACGGCTATACAATCGCAATTAAAGATAAAGGAACAAACTTTCCTGGTACTGTGGGTATAAGTCAATTTTTTACAGGCACAGACGCTTCCAATATTGATGTCAAAGCAGAATATAAAAAAGATTCTTCATTAATACAAGGCTATGGTGCACCAATCAGTGGTAATCAGGATGTTGCCAATGCTATGTTGCAATTACAATACAATAAAATCAATTTTTATGGGAAAAGTGGATCGGTATCGAGTGATACAATTTCAGGATATTACAGCGCTGTTACAACAAAAGTTGCAACAGATGCATCCGCTTCTAAATCAAGTTATGATACCAATGAAGCACTGTATAATACAATTAATACACAATTTCAATCCATTAGTGGTGTGAATAAAGATGAAGAGTTAGCAAATTTAATACAGTACCAAAAATCATATACCGCAGCAGCAAAAATCATTACAACCATTAATGAAATGTTAGATACTCTTTTAGGCATTAAACAATAGTGAAAAAATTTCCTTTTTTGAGCACTTTCATCTTGGTGCTCATTTTCCTATTCTGTTTTGTATTCCCTTCTTTCTATACAGGATCAGCTTATGATCTGAATCCTTCCGCAATTTTATTGCCCCCTAGTTTAGAACATTTTTTAGGTACGGATAGATTAGGGCGCGATCTTTTTGCTCGCTTGATGATAGGAGGACAAGTCTCTTTGATTATTGGTGTTTTAAGTGCATTGATTTCTAGTTTAGTGGGACTGATGATTGGGATTAGTGCAGGATTTTTTCAAAAAAATGTCGACAAGTTTATTATTATTGTAATTGATCTTTTTCTAACGTTTCCTACTTTTTTTCTTCTTTTAGCTTTGATTAGTTACATGAGTGCTTCTGTATGGGTGCTTATTTTTATTATCTCTATCACAGGATGGATGGGGATGGCAAGGATGATACGCTCTGAAAGTTTTGCTATTTCGAATGCTCCATTTATTAAAATTTTAAAACTATCCAATGTGAATATGTTGAAAATTATTTTTAAATACTTCGCTCCTTTGCTTGCACCTATTTTTTTTATTAGTTTTACCTTTGGTGTCAGTGGAGCAATCTTAGCAGAGAGTGGCCTTAGCTTCTTGGGTATTGGTATTACACCTCCTCAAATGAGCTGGGGTGTGATTATTAGTGAAGGAAAAGAGGTTATTGACATCGCATGGTGGCTTAGTTTCTTTCCAGGTTTTTGATCTTTTTAGTCACTCTGTCGCTCATTAATCTCTCTGATTATTTGCAAAGCAAGAGTAATGAAAAAGATATTTTAAATGACATTTGATCAAATTGCAAAACGCCTCAAAGAAGAAGCTCTTAAGCGTAATCATATAGAAGAAATATCCTTAGATCGCCCTGATCCTTTAATGATTGCTTCTCGTTATAATGATGAATTTAGTGCGTTAATCTGTGCTTTGTTTGCGTATGGTAATGTTCCAGCAATCATAAAATTTTTGGAAAGTTTAAATTTTTCACTCTTAGATAGTGATGAGACTACAATTCAGGAAACACTAGATCATCATTATTACCGTTTTCAAAATTCTCAAGATATTCAAGCCCTTTTTATCACATTGCATCGTCTTAAAAAAGAAGGTTCATTGGAGTCCACTTTTGTTTCAGCGTACCAAAAAAGTGCTAATGTTATGGATGGTCTCCGCGCACTAATAGCCATGTTATATGATTTGAATCCTTACCGTTCACGTGGCTATCAGTTTTTATTGGGTACAATACCATCTATAAATCCACACTCTCCTTATAAACGATGGCATATGTATCTTAGATGGATGGTGCGTAAAGATCATCTTGACCTTGGTCTTTGGCAGGGCGTTAATACCAAAGATTTGCTCGTACCTCTTGATACTCACACCTTTGCATTGGGAAAGAAATTAGGCTTAATTCAGCGAAAAACGTATGATTTTAAAGCTGTTTTAGAGTTGAGTGAGTCATTTAAAAAGATTGATCCAAGTGATCCTGTCAAATACGATTTTGCACTCTATCGCTTAGGACAAGAGAAAATTTTTCTTTAAGGTTCAGAATGAATATAAAGTATTGGCTTCCTAGGAGTTTTACTGTTTTAAGGGAGGGGTACTCTGTTGCAAAGTTATCGTCTGATATTGTAGCAGGGTCTACCGTTGCGATTATTGCCTTGCCTTTAGCAATGGCATTTGCAATAGCAAGTGGAGTTAGTCCCGAAAAAGGATTGTTTACAGCGGTTGTCGCGGGAATTATCATCTCTCTCTTTGGTGGGAGTAGGTATCAGATTGGAGGTCCTACAGGGGCTTTTGTTGTGGTACTTTATGCAGTTATTTTAAAACATGGATACGATGGTTTGGTCATTGCTACATTTTTAGCAGGTATCATGCTCTTTTTTATGGGAATTTTTAGACTTGGCAACATTATCAAGTATATTCCTTATCCTGTTACAGTTGGTTTTACCACAGGAATAGCGCTGATTATCTTCTCTTCGCAGATCAAAGATTTTTTGGGACTTCCTATTGCCAAAATGCCAGCAGAGTTTATCGATCAATGGAAACTTTACTCTATTGAATTTTTACATGTAAACTATTATGCATTGGCTATTGGAGCCGTGAGTATGGCTCTTTTGATTAAATTACGTCATCGTTTTCCTCATATTCCAACGCCCATTATTGTTATTATTCTCTCAGCGCTAGCTGTGTATCTTTTTAAACTTCCTGTGGAGACGATTGGTTCTAAATTTGGTACACTCCCTGCTACTTTACCTTATCCATCTATTCCCGCTTTTTCACTGGAAAAAGTGCGTGCTGTTTTTCCAGATGCTATTACCATAGCGCTGTTAGGGGCCATTGAATCACTACTTTCGTGTGTTGTAGCTGATGGTATGACAGGAGATCGTCACCACTCCAATAAAGAGCTTATGGCTCAAGGTGCAGCCAATATTGCCTCTGTCCTTTTTGGTGGTATTGCAGCTACAGGTGCGATTGCAAGAACAGCAACGAATATTAAAGCAGGTGCTTATAGTCCCATTGCAGGTGTCGTACATTCACTAATGTTACTCATTTTTATGTTCTTGTTCTCCAAATTTATTGTGTTGATCCCTTTAGCAACATTGGCTGCTATCTTGATTGTTGTCGCATGGAATATGAGTGAATTTCACCATTTTAAAGCCATTGCTCTCAAATCCGAACGTAATGATATCGTTGTGCTTTTAATGACTTTTTTCCTCACAGTTTTGATTGATCTCAATACCGGTGTGCAAACAGGCATTATGTTAGCAGGACTGTTGTTTATTAAGCGTATGATTGATGTGACAGGAATAGTGGATACCAAAAATACCATTGGAATGCCTTTAGATGAAGATGATGAACCTTTAGAAGTTGAGGATACAAATGCCATCTCTAAAAAAATTGTTCCCAAAGATGTTGAAGTTTATGAAATTGATGGACCTTTCTTTTTTGGCGTTGCCGATCGTCTCAAAAATATCCTTAGTGAAGTAAGTCAAGCTCCCAAAGTCTTCATTTTACGCATGCGTCATGTACCTATGATTGATGCAACAGGACTTCATGCGTTGGATGAATTTTTTGATCTTTGCCAAGGCAATGGAACGATTCTTGTACTTTCAGGGGTTAATGAGCACATTAAGCTTAAAATACGTCGTCTTGGATTTGAGAAAAAAATAGGGACAGAAAACATCACCGACAATATTGATATGGCACTTAGCCGTGCACATAGATTATTAGAAAAGGAGTAAATAGATGCCTTATGTTAATATCAAAATCACCAAAGAGGGTGCAACGAAAGAGCAAAAAGAAGAGCTTATTGCAGGAGTCACGAACCTTTTGGTGAGTGTCCTTGGTAAAAATCCAGCCACAACGGTTGTTACGATTGATGAAGTGGATATGGATAATTGGGGAATTGGTGGGCAACAGGTCAGCGAACTTCGCAAAAAGCCGAAGCCTTAAACTACTATTAAATGATTTATCGGTACAATCACGCAAATTATTAACGAAGGAAATGTGTAATGGGCGAAATGTTTACATTTTTAGGTCTTATTAACCACACTCATGACTTCATCTTTGTATCACATGTTTTATTGGTTGGTGTTATCAGTCTTGCCTTGGCAAAACTGGCAACGTCTAAAATGCAACTGGTACCAAGTGGTGTTCAAAATGTCATGGAAGCATATCTTGAGAGTGTCGTCTCTATGGGTAAAGACGTCATTGGAGAAGAATTGGCGCGTAAATATCTACCATTAGTAGCTACTATTGGTTTAATGGTATTTATTGCAAACGTTATTGGTATTATTCCTGGTTTCGAATCACCTACGGGTAACCTTAATATGACATTAGCACTTGCATTGATGGTGTTTGTCTATTATAATTACGAAGGTATCCGTGTAAACGGTGTTGTTCATTATTTTGCACACTTTATGGGACCATTGAAAGTTTTAGCACCTTTGATGTTTCCTATCGAAGTTGTTTCACACTTTTCAAGAATTGTCTCTTTAACCTTCCGACTTTTTGGAAACATTAAAGGTGACGATCTTTTCTTAGCAGTTGTTTTGATGCTTGCTCCTTGGATAGCACCACTTCCTGCCTATGCGCTTTTAACATTCTCTGCATTCTTGCAGACATTTATTTTTATGATCTTAACATACGTTTATCTTGCAGGTGCTGTTTTAATTAGCGAAGAGCACTAAAAAGTATTCTCTTGTTACACCAACAAACGTGTTTTGAAAAACTCCTCAGCTTTTTGCAAGGTGCCTCTTGGGCTCTTGCAATCGCTGGTGGAGGTTATACCTTCCTACTTTTTCTTCCTTTTGGTTTTATCATTGCTTCCATTATTGCGCTTTTTATTTTTCTTGCAGGGTGCTTTTTTGCCATTATATGTGAGATGGCACAGCTTCAGTTGGATAAACTAGATGAGCTTAAAAAACAGACGCATTTTTTAGAGAAACTTTCTCTCAATGATCAAACACTATCTCATCACTGATCCTGCTTTTTATACTTCCAATCCCGAAGAGGTTGTTCAAAAACTTTTACATGTAAAGACAAAATATCAGCCTGACTATATCTGTCTCCGCGATAAAATAACCTCAGATTATGCCTCACTTTCCAAAGCTGTCGCAAACGCTTTCTTGCAAGATGCAAAAACGAAACTGTATTTGCATACTGATTTTAGATTAGCGCATGCATTAGGATGTAATGGTGTACATTTACCTTCTACTGCGTTACATGTCATTGAAAAAGCTAAAGCCTTAGGTTTAGAAGTGATTGTAAGTACGCATACCTTAGAAGAAATAGAAGAAGCTGAAAAAAGAGGAGCGGATGCAATCACATTTAGTCCAATTTTTGCGACGCCCAATAAGGGAAAACCGCTTGGTTTAGAGAAGTTAAAAGAAATAAATGATAGAATCAACATTAAATGTTTTGCGCTTGGTGGCATCATCAACATAGAACAAGTGAAAGCTTGTGAAGAGATTGGTGTATACGGTTTTGCCTCAATTCGCTTTTTTTTAGATTAATCCAAAGGGAAGTTAATGAAATTTGAAGTCGTTATTGGACTAGAAGTTCATGCTCAATTAAACACTAAAACCAAGATTTTTTGCAGTTGCCCCACCAGCTTTGGCGACGAACCCAATACCAATGTGTGTGAAGTCTGCTTAGGACTTCCAGGCTCACTGCCTGTTTTAAACAAAGAAGCGGTGAAAAAAGCCATCGCGCTTGGTACAGCTATCAATGCGACCATCAATCAAAAATCTATTTTTAACCGTAAAAATTACTTCTATCCCGATCTTCCAAAAGGGTATCAAATCAGCCAATTTGAGATACCTATCGTTGAAGCGGGTGAAATTTATATTGACTTTGAAGATGGTACAACGAAGCGTATTGGAGTCACTCGTGCGCACCTTGAAGAGGATGCTGGTAAGAACATCCATCATGGTAGTGTCTCTCATGTAGATTTAAATCGCGCGGGTACACCACTTCTTGAGATCGTTAGTGAACCCGATATGAGAAGCAGTGAAGAGGCAATTTTGTACCTTAAAAAATTGCATGCGATTTTGCGTTACCTCGACATCAGTGATGCAAATATGCAAGAGGGAAGTTTCCGCTGTGATGCGAACGTTTCCATTCGCCCCAAAGGTGATACGAAGCTTTATACTAGAGCAGAGATTAAAAACCTAAATTCATTTAAGTTTATTCAAAAAGCGATTGATTATGAAGTTGAACGTCAAAGTAATGCATGGGAAGATGGCGTGTATGAACGAGAAGTGGTTCAAGAAACGCGTCTTTATGACATTGATAAAGACGAAACACGCAGTATGCGTTCTAAAGAAGACAGTGCAGAGTATCGCTATTTCCCAGATCCTGACCTATTGCCAGTGCTTATTCCTGATGATATGCTCGCAGAGTGTATCCAAATTCCAGAACTCCCCGATCAAAAGCGTGATCGTTTCCTTAAAGAGTATGGTATTAAAGAGTACGATGCCAATGTAATTACATCCAGTGTTGAAATGGCTCAATTTTATGAGACAATGATCCAGGAGGGTGCAGGAGCCAAGAACTCTGTGACATGGCTCACCGTAGAGCTTTTAGCACGTTTGAGTCATGGTGTGACCCTTACCACTTCACCTGTTGATGCCGTAAAATTAGCCTCTATTGTCAAACGCATTGAAGATGGAACCATTAGTGGCAAAGCGGCAAAAGAGGTTCTTGATTATTTGATGCAAAACAGTACCCATGTTGATGACGCCATTGAAAAACTTGGACTGAAACAAGTGAGTGATGATGGTGCAATTTTGGCAATTATTGATGCCATTATCAGTGCCAATGCTGATAAAGTAGCAGAGTATAGAAGTGGTAAAGATAAACTTTTTGGTTTCTTTGTAGGACAAACGATGAAAGAGAGCAAAGGGACTGCAAATCCTACAAAAGTGAATGAACTTTTAAAATCTAGACTTGATGTATAAGCAGGTATTGGCGTGAGCATAGCAGTTATTGGAGCGGGGAAATGGGGGCAAGCACTTCAGTTTGCGCTCTCTCGCAATTTTACATGTAAGATTACTTCGCGCCAACAAAAATCTATTGAAAATTTTGTAAACCTTGAAGAAGCATTAACCTGTCAATATCTCATTTTTGCACTTCCTGCACAAGTGGTTCGTGGTTGGTTGGAAACGCATTTTAGCTTTAGTGGTCAAAAGATTTTGGTTGCTGCTAAAGGAATCGAGCAGGGAAGTGGGGCATTTTTAAATGAAATTTTTGCAAATTTTGTTCCTGAAGATCATCTTAGCTTCCTCTCAGGTCCTTCGTTTGCAAGTGAAGTGATACAAGGGCTTCCTACCGCTCTTGTCATCAATTCTACTAATGATATACTTGCTAAAGAGTTTGCTTCATTTTTCCCTTCATTTATCAAAACTTATACTTCAAAAGATGTTATTGGTGCAGAAGTCTGTGGTGCTTATAAAAATGTTCTCGCCATTGCCAGCGGTATTTGTGATGGATTAAGGTTGGGAAATAACGCAAGGGCTAGTTTAATCGCCAGAGGGCTTGTGGAGATGCGCCGTTTTGGTAAGTATTTTGGAGCACAGGATGAAACTTTTTTAGGTTTGAGTGGCGCAGGTGATCTGTTTTTAACAGCTTCCAGTACACTTTCACGTAATTATCGTGTGGGTCTTTTTTTAGCTGAAGGCAAAAAACTTGAAGATATTTTGATCGCTCTTGGTGAAGTTGCTGAAGGTGTTTTTACCTCTGCAGCCATTTTTGAGCTCTCTTTGAAACATACCATTTATACTCCCATTGCGCATGAAATAGCATTGATCCTCAAAGGTAAAGAGCCTCGTATCAGTGTTAAAGATTTATTGGCTGATTGATGATGTTTAGGCTTCTCCTTTCCTGCTTTTTTTTTCTCCACACTTATGTATGCAAAAACACCTTCGCTCGAAGAGATGATTGCCCAAATGATTGTGATTGGTTTTGAAGGGGTAAAAGAAGGCGATAAATGGGTGGATCAGATTGCTAAAGATATTAAGCGCGAAAAAATTGGTGGAATTCTTTTAACCGATAAAAATATCCAAAATCCAGCACAACTGAAAAAACTCAATGATTATTTAAAAGCTGAAGCACCAAAAGGATTGCCACTGATTGTTGCTGTCGAACAAGAGGGTGGTGAAAATAGTATATTGAGTGCTAAAAAAGGGTTTAGTGAAATTCCTTCTGCTGCTAGACTTTTTAAGACAAAAGATATTGCTGAGGCGGAAGATCTTTATAAAAAATTGAGCAGTGATCTTACAAAAGCAGGTATTAATGTAGATCTTGCACCGGTTTTAGATCTTCAACCTAAACGAGATAATCTCGATAGCCCTAAGGTGCAACGCAGCTACTCTAGTTATGAAGAAATTGTGACAACCTATGCAATGCTTTTAATCAATGCTCTCCATGCGGATGGTGTGACACCTGTTGTGAAGTATTTTCCTACGGCGGGCGCTAATCTTTGGAATAATTTTTCCAGCGAAGAAGATGTAACGAATACATGGCGCTTCGAGCAGCTCAAACCCTATTATGATTTAATTGCTTTTGGGAAGATGGATGCTGTTTTGATCTCACATATTATGCAAAAAGAGATTGATCCTAAAAACCCAGCACTGTTTTCAAAATTGGTTATTCAAGGATTGCTTAGAGATAAAATGCATTTTGAGGGAGTTGTCTTTGCTGATAATTTCCGAACAAGCTCAATTTCCAGCAGTATTGATTTTAAACAGCGTATTATTCGAAGTATTGATGCAGGAGTTGATATTATCATTATGCCTAATTATTTCTCTGAAAATGCGAGCACTCCTTTGACAATTCAAAAAAATTATTACAGATGCTATTAAGAATGGTGAATTAAGCGAGGAGCGTATAGCGATTTCTTATGAGCGCATTAATCTTTTCAAACAAAAACTATTAAAGAGAGGAAGCCATGTTAATTAAAAATGCTTTAGTACACACGAATGAGGGACTTATTCCTAAAGATGTACTGATTAAAGAAGGTAAAATTGTTTCAATAGCACAAAATATTACCACTTCTTTAGACGATGAAATGATTGATGCAAATGGGCTTTACTTGCTTCCAGGACTCATTGATCTTAATGTACGTTTTGCAAATAGCACTCTTAACAAAGAACATATTGATAAACTCTCTTCTAGTTGCCTAAAAGGGGGTGTTACAACAGCTGTGGTTATGTCTGATTTTACACCACGGCTTGATAGTGCCACACTTTTAGAATTAGTCAAATTTAAAATTGATCAAGCCAAGATAAATCTTCATATGAGTGCTCCTTTGGCTGATGAAAAAGAAGACCAACTGCATAATATAGCAACGCTTCTTAATAATGGTGCTGCAGCCATTTTGGCAGATTCCCATCGTAATGCTAACCTTCTAAGACGTGGCATGCAATATGCGATTATGAAAAAAAGACCTCTTTTTGTACAGTGTTATGAACCAAACCTTGATGATAATGGTTTGATGAATGATGGCTTTAGTGCTTCAAAAATGGGGCTTTCAGGCATCTCCAAAATCTCTGAAACAGCTGAAGTGGCTAAAGTTTCAGAAATGGCACATTTTTACGGTGCCAAAGTGGTGTTAAAATCCCTTTCAACCAAACGCTCTTTAGAGATTGCCAAAGAACATAAAGCCCTTAAATCAGACTTGTATGCCGAGGTTTCAATTCATCATCTTGCCAAAAATGACACCAGTTGTGATGGCTTTAATACGTATGCTAAATTGATGCCACCCCTTCGTGAAGAAGATGAGCGCAAAGCTTTAGTGGGCGCTTTGAAAGAGGGAATGGTTGATATTTTAACATCAGCCCACTCACCCAAATCAATCCTTTATAAAGACGTGGCATTTGAAGATGCGGCATTTGGTATTGGTTCCATTGAAGAGTTCTTAACACTGGTATACACCTTCCTCGTTAAAAATGAAGTGATTGATTTAGGTGAACTTATTCGTATTTGTTGTGTGAACCCTGCTCAAGTGTTAGGCTTAGAGCATAAAGGGTTGATTCAAGAGGGGTTTGATGCAGATTTAGTGCTGTTTGATCCTAAAGAGAGCTATGAAGTAACCAATAAACACTCACTCTATTTTGGTGATACGCTCTATGGAAAAGTGAAAAAAGTAATTGTTGATGGAACGTTACTGTTAAATCAATAAATTCTATGTTATGACTCAATCAGTAAAATACCTTTGAAAGATAGAGTCCACACGCTGGTATCAATGTTGTGGACACTTTCATTTTCCGTTCGCGTTGGGCTATCAAATCATCTAGCGAGAGTTCGTTATGACATACTTTGAGTAAACTACCACACATCATTCGTACTTGCGAACGTAAAAAAGCATCTCCTAAAAAATAGATAATGATTAAATTTTTATACCGATAAGCGCCTGCTTTAAAGATGGTGCGTTCATCTTTAGTTGTCCCACCACCAAGCTTTTTAAAGTATTCAAAGTTATGAAACCCTACAAAAACTTGTGCATATTCATTTAATTTCATCACATTCAGTGCTTTTACATGTAAAGCATAATTGGCCAAAAATGGCTGATATGCACCATCGTAAAGTATGTAACGGTACAATCTTTTCTTCGCATTAAAGCGGGCATGAAAGGAAGCGTCAACAGGGATGATACTTTGAATAAAAATATATGGCGCTAAAAAACCATTCAGATGCGATTGAAGTTTTTCAAGATCATTCCAAAAAACTGGAAGGTCTATATGTATAACTTGATGCGTTGCATGCACTCCCGTATCGGTGCGTCCACTTCCGACAACTGTCGCATCAATATTGACACGTCTAAGTGCACGGGTAATAGTTCCTGCAACGCTTTGACATGTTTTTGTCTCATTTTTTTGAATTTGAAAGCCAACAAAAGCGCTTCCATCATAGCTTAGAGTGATTTTAACACGCATAAGAGTTTAAAAGATGGCACGAATGCGTTTTTGATATATGATGTAAGCAATGAAAAAAGTCAGTACAAAAACAATGATCGGTGCAAATTGTGGTTGCCATGTTGAGACTAACGTTGTCAACAGAAGATACGTTGAGATCGTGACAAACATAGCAACATAAATACCACTTTTATTATAACGATAGGTCACAATACCAATGCTCAGTGCAATCAATGTTGAAGCCATGGGGAAGAGGGCTATGAGGAGGAAAAATGCAAGGTCATAGGCACGTCTTTGGTCGACAAAAACGCCACTCCAATACTCTTCAATACTCTGAATCGCACCAACAGGTGTTTTCGGATTAGAATTAAGATGCATCTCATCAAAATTGATCTGCTGAATGGTATCTTTTGAAAATTCAAAAATCTTACCTTTGTCAAGATTAAGTCTTAGAATACCTTTTTCATTATCGATCGCTGCTGTGGTAGCGACGATCAATTTTTCATCTTCATTTTCCATAGGTGCTTGGTAGAGTGTAACCCCGCTGTAGAGTTTAGTGTCATCGCTGTGTTCAATGTAAACGAGCCAATCAGCGAACTTTTGACCAAATTCATTGGCTTTGATATTAAATTTAGCTTCAGCTTTTTTGTATTCAATAAAATTGTTATTCAGTTGCTTTGAAATAGGAATCAGCACAAAAATATCCAGTAAAAGCACCAAGGAGAGTCCTGATGCGAGCGTTAAAAAGAGCTGTGCTATTTTTTTAGGATTGTAGCCAAGGGTAAAGAGGACAATGGTCTCATTCTCTTTTGAAAGATTAAAAAGAGTAATACACAGTGCAATAAAAAAAGTGATGGGAAGTGTGTAAACCATCGTTCTGGGTAAAAGATAAATATATAGCGTGCCAAGTTCCAAGAAATTCATTTTAATAATCGCAGTAAGCGCTGCAATCTTAATGAAAAAGACAACGGAAGTGATAAAAAAAAGAATAAAAAATAAAAGAGCTGAAGAGCTCACTGAAGTGTTTTAAAAGATAACGACTGACTCTATTCATAGATAAATTCCATTACATGTAAAATTGGTAGATCAAAAAACCACGTGATTAAAAGCCCTAAAGAGAGAAAGGGGATAAAGGGCAATTCATACCCGCGTTTACGTACAATAACAAAAGCAACAAGTGCAATTACGGCTGCTAAATAAATTGCCACAAGCCCAAGCTTGATACCAAGAAGTGCTCCTATGATACCCGCGATAATACTATCTGCTTCACCCATTGCCTCTTTTTTTGTCAGTGCTGAAACTAAGAAGCGTAAAAGGGTAAATGCACCCATCAATAAAAGTCCATTTTGAAATGATTGTAACGGTATTGCTGTACAAAAAGCAATTAAAAGTGCTGGTAAACTTAAGCTGTCTGGAACGGCTTTATAGCGAAGATCAATAATACTAAGGGCAAGTAAAAGTGAAAAGATAGAACCCACCAAAAGAGTTTGTGTAAGATTTTCTAAATGAACATAGCAGAGTCCGTATATTACGGCTGAACTCAGTTCAACGAGGGGATATTGCATAGAAATTGAACTTTTGCAAAAAGCACATTTCCCCCGTAGTGCCAGCCATGAAACAAGGGGTATGTTGTGATACCATTTAAGGGGATGGAAACAGTGTGGACAGTGTGATGCAGGAAGTGAAATGCTCTCACCTTTGGGCAAACGCAAAATGGCTACGTTGAGAAACGATCCAATGCAGAGTCCAAAAAGTGTGATTAAAATAACTTCCATTACCTACTAGCCCTTTAAATCTAATACTATATCGCTCAGATCAAAAAGAGGTGAAATCTCTTCTTGAAGAGTAATGTGTGTAATCATACCCAATTTAGGGCTCTCTTTTTGTAAATAATGGAAACTTTTTTCATACATCGTTGCCATCTGAAGTTTTGTTGGGCTTAAAATTCCCCGTAAGGGTCCAAGATGTTCCAATGCCATATAAAACAAAAGTGTTTCATCGCCTTGAACTTGGAATTGCAACATGACTTTTTTACCATCATAAGACAAAGGAAGATGAATCGTGGCTTTTGAAAGGGCGAGTAGCATGTAGCTTAACGTTTTAAACAGCGTTTTGGAAATGGTCTCATCACTCAGTTGTTTGAGTAAAAATGATTTAAAATCGTTATAGGAAAACGTTTTTGAGTCAAAAAAATGCTTATAATCAAGTGGCAAAAAATACTCATCCTTTTCAAACAGTTGGGGCTGTTTATAAAGCGCTGAGATGGTAAGGATGCCCCCTTGTTTTTCTGAAAAATTTGCCCAATATTTTTGTCCCTCTTTGAGGTTTTTACTGCTTTTCGTTGTCAGCTCTTTGCGCCCAAGTTTGAGACGATAACGTGTAGCATCAATCTGCTTCATGACTTCGATGCTGACAGGTAAATTGGCATTAAAATTAATGCTTGAACTACTTGTGTGCCCAATGTCTGAGCCAAGACCCGCTAATTTTTGAAGTGTGGAGATCATAGATGGCTACAGTGCTCCACAATCTGTTCAGCAATTTCAAATTTGCCAGCGAGTGAAAATTTTTGGACATGAGAGGGAGTAATAAAACTGATCTCATTTTTAGTGCTTCCAAAGTTATTTTGATCTTTTAAAATATTGAGACACACGGCATCCAGCCCTTTTTTCTCCAGCATTTTTCCTGCATTTTCCAGTGCTTTGCTTTCGTCTATTTCTGCTTTAAAGCCAATGACTTTAAAATCGCGTTTGGGAAGCGAAGCAAGGACATCGACATTGCGTTTAAGCTCAAGGCTATAAGTTTCACCTAATTCTTCTTTTTTGAGCTTACCTTCATGTACTTTGATCGGTACATAATCACTGACTGCTGCAGCCATGAGTAAGTACGGAGTTTTATCATTTTTTGTGACATATTGCATTTGTGAAAGTAGGGCACTTTGAAGCTCGGTGGTACTCTTTACATGTAATGTGTTGATTGCGTTTATTTGGGGTGTTTCTCCGCTGCTAATGAGCGTCACATTGGCTCCCCTTAGGAAAAAAGCGAGTGCAAGTGCTGAAGCTTGCTTTCCACTGGAAAAATTGGTGAGGCATCTCACATCATCGATTTTTTCCATTGTGCCACCACCGGTAATAATGACTTCTCGATCAGTCCAAAAAGCTTCTTTCAGAAGCAGTCTTGCACAGTGATAGAAAATTTGCTCAATGTCAGCAAGCGCACCTACCCCTTCATCGTTACAGGCAAGCAGTTTGGATTGCGGTGCAACAATTTCGTATCCAAGAGAAGTGAGCTTTAAAAGGCTCTCCTGGGTAATGGGATTTAGCATCATGTTGGTGTTTGCTGAAGGGGCAAGCACGATCGTTTTGGTAAAAGCAATCGCCGTTTGGGTTAAAAGATTGTCTGCAATGCCGTGACTGAGTTTATTGATGGTGTTCACCGAAGCGGGAGCTATGAGAAAAAGGTCTGCCCATTTGCCCGTGTGAATGTGGCTAAGCCCTTCACTCCAGCTTTCGGTTTCTACATGTAAAACCTTGTTTTGACTGATGGTCTCAAAGGTAAGGGGAGCAATAAAACGTTTGGCATCTTCACTCATCAGTACCTTAACCTCAGCACCCGCTTTGATAAAAAGTCGAATCAGCTCTAAGGCTTTGTAAATGGCAATGCTTCCCGTCACACCTAAAAGGATTTTTTTCCCTGCAAGAAGATTATTTCGCATCTTTTTTCCCGAAGAATTTGTAAAAGAATCCCTCAATAATTTTAAGAGGTTCACGGTTGATGGCTAAAGCGCCTTTTGGGATATTCTTTGTGACCGTTGTACCTGAAGCAATCAACACATCATCACCAATGGTAACAGGGGCAACCAGTTGTGAGTCGCTACCTACAAAGACGTTTTTACCGATGATCGTTTGGTATTTGGCTTTGCCATCGTAATTACATGTAATCGTTCCACATCCAATGTTCGTTCCCTCATCAATGATGGCGTCGCCTAAGTAGCTGAGATGCCCCGCTTTGACGCCTTTGAGCGTTGATTTTTTGATCTCAACAAAATTTCCGATGTGCGTATCTTCGATATGTGAGTCAGGGCGAACACGTGCCATTGGTCCAATGTCAGAATTTTTAATGACACTTTTTTCAATGACGGAGTGCGCTTTGATATGCGCATTTTCTAAAACCGTGCCTTTGAGTAGGGTAACACCGTTTTCAAGTTTGCATTCGCCGCTCATCTGGACATCCGCTTCAATGTAAATCGTTTGAGGCAGGCGCATGCTCACCCCTTGTTCCATAAAACGACGTTTAATGCGCTCTTGCATCAGTTCTTCGGCTTGGGAGAGATGGTATTTGGAATTCACACCCATAAACGTCGCTTCATCGACAAACAGCGCTTTAACACTTTTCTTCTCGGCATTGGCTAAAGCAATAAGATCGGTGATGTAATACTCTTTTTGACTGTTATGATTGGAAAGCTTTGGAAGATTCTCGTTCAAAAAGTCAGTTTTAAAGAGGTAAACACCTGCATTGACCGCCGTTACTTTTTTCTCTTCCGCAGTCGCATCTTTCTCTTCAACAATTTTTTGGACGTTTAAAGACTCATCCATGATGACGCGCCCATAACCAAAGGGCTCTTTACATGTAAAGGCGCTCATGACCACGTCTGCATCTAAATGTGTAAAATTTTGCATATTTTCAGCTTCAAGCAGTGGCATATCGCCATTGAGTACGAGTAAATGCTCATATTTTGGCTTCACACCACGAATCGCACCGCCCGTACCTGGGAAGTTTTGATGGTCTTGTATGCTATAGTGGATATTTGAAAAGTGACGGTCCATTTTCTCTTTGACAAGGTCTGCTTGATGGTATAAAATGACATGAATGTCGTCGCTGATCTTTTGTGATTCTTTGATGATGTGATACAGCATTTCAAAGCCGCTGATCTCGTGAAGGACTTTAGGTAAGCTTGATTTCATGCGTGTCCCAAGCCCTGCCGCCATAATTGCAATTGATATATTCATAAATAGTGTTCCTAACAATCAGATGAAATCTATTTTAACGAAAAGTTGTTTAAAGATTAAATGGTTTTTAACGCAAAACCAACTAAAATCATGGGATAACATTGAAGGAATCCATTTGAAGAACGTGAAGAGAATTTTACTTGTACTATTGATCTGTATGACGCCGATGGCTTTTGGTGCCGATACAATCCCTACAGTCAACCTCTCTTTAAGTGCGCCCAATTCGCCACAACAGTTGGTAACCAGTCTTAATCTGCTTGTTGTTCTTACCATTTTGGTTCTTGCACCTTCTCTTATTTTTATGATGACCAGTTTCTTACGCCTTTTGATCGTTTTCTCATTCCTTCGCCAAGCACTGGGAACACAGCAAATGCCACCTTCTCAAGTGATGGTCTCTTTGGCAATGATCTTGACGTTTTTCATTATGGAACCGGTGATGAATGAGTCCTATGAAAACGCTATCAAGCCTTATTTGGCGGAGAAAATGACTTATCAAGAGGCCTTTGAAAAAGGTGCCGCTCCTTTTAAAGCTTTTATGATTCGCAATACCCGCGAGAAAGATTTAGCGCTTTTCTTTCGTATTCGTAACCTTGAAAACCCAAAAAACATTGAAGATGTTCCTTTGACCGTGGCAATGCCAGCATTTATGATCAGTGAGCTTAAAACTGCCTTTGAGATCGGCTTTTTACTTTACTTGCCATTTCTCGTCATTGACATGGTTGTCAGTTCTGTCTTAATGAGTATGGGTATGATGATGTTACCGCCTGTTATGATCTCTTTACCGTTCAAACTGCTTATTTTTGTACTTGTTGATGGTTGGAACTTACTGGTACAAAAACTCGTGGAGAGCTTCCATTAACACGCACTACCTAACAACCACAGCGTTGGGGTTTGAACTGCACCATCCTCTCTTTGATGCGACTATCTTAAAACAAGGTGCTCAACTGATCCATTTTCAGCCTAAAGAGGGCGAGCCACTCTTTTGGTGTGCCGATCTTTCCACTTTTGAAAAAGGCAAGGCCTTTCGTGGTGGCATTCCTCTGTGTTGGCCATGGTTTGGAAAAGCAGGTATCCCTTCTCATGGGTTTGCGCGCATTGTTGAATGGACATTACTCTCGCATGTCGCAAATGAAGAGGGTATCAAGTTAGTGTTTGAGCTATCTGATTCAATGACGACACGCGCTATTTGGCCTTATGCGTTTAACGCACATCTTACGATGGTATTAGGAAAAGAGGTTGCACTCTCTTTACATGTAAAGGCAGACAAAGAGAGCACCGCAGCCCTCCATTCTTATTTTACATGTAAACAGATCGATGATGTCAACGTTACGGGACTAGGTCTCACCTACATCGACGCGTTACTCGGTGGAAAGCCATGCGAAGAGGTGAAAACACCTTTACATGTAAACCGTGCGATTGATCGTATCTACACGCGTCCTGATGCCAAAACGATTCTCCAAGAGAAAGAGCGAACGATCACTATTACGCATGAAAATCACAGCGATGTGGTCGTGTGGAATCCATGGTTGGAAGGCAGTGAAAAACTTTCCGACATGAACGAAAATGACTATACAAAAATGCTCTGCATCGAGAGCGCTAGAATTACAAAACCTTTAAAGTGTGATGATCGTTTACATGTAACGATCCATGTGGAGTGTCGCTCCTAAGCTTCAACGCGAATACTTTACAATACTTACCTAAAGTATTGTAAAGATAAATTAAGTATATTACATCTATAATATTCCCAATAAACAAAAAAAAGGAAGACGCGATGAAAAATGTACTGATTATCAATGGTCATCAATACTATGAACATGTTGCCGAGGGAAAACTCACACAGTTTTATATCGATACAGCGACAGAGTTTTTTCACAAAGAGGGCTATGCCATCAAACACAGTGTTGTCGAGAGTGACTACAACATCAAAGAAGAAGTCGAAAAATTTGCATGGGCAGATATTATTCTTTTCCAATTCCCAACGTATTGGATGGGCGTGCCTTGGCTTGCTAAAAAATATATTGATGAGATTTTTTCAGCAGGAAAAGATACTGCAACCTATGTGAGCGATGGTAGAACCAGAAGTGACGTAACAAAGCGTTATGGAAGTGGCGGATTGATGCAAGGTAAAACGTATATGCTCTCCATTACCTATAACTGCCCAACGAGTGAATTTAGCAATAAAGAGGGCTTTTTTGAAGGGCTTAGTC
Organism: Sulfurospirillum diekertiae; assembly: GCF_002162315.1. Classification (NCBI taxonomy): domain Bacteria; kingdom Pseudomonadati; phylum Campylobacterota; class Epsilonproteobacteria; order Campylobacterales; family Sulfurospirillaceae; genus Sulfurospirillum; species Sulfurospirillum diekertiae. The sequence goes on from NZ_CP021416.1 coordinate 1,393,983, forward strand.
TTGATGAAGCCAATGTTGCCACACATAAAACCTTTCAATTTTGTGGTGCAGAACCTTTAAAAACGTTCTCTGTTCATGATATTTTCAAAGGTGATTTGGATTTAGCAAAAGAAAAAGTACGTTTTCACACACATTTAGAGAAAACCTTCAAATAACCCTTAGGGTGGTATGCTCTCATACCACCAACCCTTTTACATGTAAAGATCAAATCCCTGTTGCTGTTTTAAAATACGATCAAACAATTTTTGTGCTTTTTGGAGCATTTTTTCGCTTTGATTGTGTGATTGTTCTAAAATCTTATCCAATGATTTAAGTAGGCTATCATTGAGGTAATTTTGGGTATTGAGATCTTTCGTTTTCGGTAAGATCGAGTTGATATCAAATGCAGTATTGGTGGTTGTTGCATCTTCTGAAGAGGAGGATTGAACTGTTTTGAAGTATTCATCCATTTTGGGTTGAATGGTTTTCATCGCAGCATCTATCTCTTTTTGATCGTTAGCATCAATGCCATTTCCTTTGTAATGAAAATGGTAGCCATAGGCATGAGAAAGTGACAGGGTTGTTGTTTGTGCGGTATCACTCTGTTCTTGGGAAACACTCAACGAGCGCTCATCATACAAACTAAGGTCAATGACATCACCACTGCTGGTTTGAAATGAAAACCCAAAATGGTTAGAACTGTAGTTATTTGCCCCTATGGTTTGCATAAGTTGCCCCCTTATTTAAACATAATAGCAAATCGGCATAATGAAAAATTTTTAAATGGTAATAAGGCAGTCGAGTTTATTCTGCACAGATTCAATTTTTTGGTGCATACCATCGACTCGGCTTGGTCTTATGTCGAACTTTAGGCATGCATAAACGCGTCCGCATGCTTCTAAGAGCGCATAAGCCTCTTCAATCAGTTTAAGTGCTTCACCTATTGTAGCTGTTTCAACCACCGTACTCATAGGTGTAAGCTTGTAACTGTAACCACTCTCATGAATCATCTGAACAATACGTGCAACATCCGCACTTTTACTGCCTTCTCCCTCTAAGGGAAACATACTAAATTCCATTAAAACTGACATATTTTTTCCTTTACATGTAATCTACAATAGTGCATAATAAACACCACAAAATGTACCCATTGTGAGTAAGATATAGCCCGCAACATAAGAGGCAATGTTACGCGTACCTAATAGAAAAACAATCAGACTTTTAAGCAATGAATTAGCGATGATCGCAAGTGTGATAGCGTTTAATGCAGTTGTCACATCTAACCCATTTTTGGATAAGGATGCAAGCGAAAGTGCTATGGCATCCGTGTCTGTTAAGCCTGAAATAAATGAGATAATATAAACACCTAATTCACCAAACGAAGTGTCTGCAAATTTGACAAGGGCGATGACGACACCAAACAAAAGCCCTAAAATAAGTGCTTCAGAGAGTTGAAAGGGATTTTTAAACACGGTCTCTTGAATGATTTTCTCTTTTTCAGTAGTCGCATAGAGAATGCCAAGATAGAGATACCCAACACAAGAGGCTATCAAAACAGGGTATAAAATCTTATGAGCCAGTACAGCATTCATGATCAAAAGCTCAATGTAAATACGAAACAGCATAATGGAGCAGGCAAGTCCTACACCAATAGCGAGGTTTTTAGAAAGCGAAGGATTTTCTTTGGATCGTCGTGCAAGACTAAGGGCAACAGCCGTTGAAGAGACAATACCGCCTAATAGGCCTGCCAATCCAATACCATGTTTGATGCCCACAAGACGTACGGCGATATAGCCTAAAAAAGAGATGCCTGCAACCAAAACGACCATCAGCCAAATCTTGTAGAAATTAAAATAGCCCCAAGGATCAAGCGGTTCATCGGGAAAAAGAGGCAAAATAACAAAGCTCATCATTAAAAAGAGAATCATAGCGCTCAGATCTTGTTTCTTAATCACTTTTTCATAGGTTTGGATCTTCTCTTTAAGATTGAGAATAAAAAGGACACTCATGGCAACAAAAACAGCCAGTGTTATTTTCTCATAAGCGAGCAGGACTCCTAGGAGAAAAACTACCAGCGCTGAAAACTCTGTGGTCATCCCATTTTCAGTAGGCGTTCGGTTGAGAATATATGCCCCCATCAATAAAGCACCTAGAACGCACACAGAAGCAATGAGCACATACGGAACAGACATATTCAGCCACGCAGAGAGATAGCCTATCAGTGAGATGAGTGCAAACGTGCGTGCCCCTCCAAAATCTTTCTTTCGGTTGGCATACAAAAGATTCATTTCACGCTGCACCCCAATGAGCAGTCCAAGAACAATAGCGATAATGATGTTTTGAAAAACAAGCGTATCCATTGTTGACCTCTTTGGGAATTATTTTATCTAAATTTGGTTACATCAACTGTCAAGTCCACTGTGAAATTTACGCTCTTTCGCCACAACAATCTCTTTTTGCTTCTCTTTTTTGAGCGTATCTTTTTCGACAAAAAGAGGTTGACGTGTTTTAAAATGAAGCCCTGTATAGTACATAAGCGTAGAGTATGTAGAAGGTGTTGGCGTAAAGACTTGCGCTTGTTCAGGATTGATTTTGAGTACAGTGCTCGCAAACTGCTTGAGTGAATGCATATGTTTCTCTTCACAGCCAGGATGTGCAGCAATAAGATAGTAGGTCAAAAATTGTTTTTTACCTGACTCATGCGTTAGCCTGTCAAAGAGTGTTTTAAATTCAACCAAAGCTTCTTTGCCCGGTTTGCCCATTAACCCCAAAATTTCATCATCAATATGTTCAGGTGCAATCTTCATTTGTCCACTGATATGATGCTCGACAATCTCTTTAAGATACTCATAACCATACACTTTGTCTTCGCTAATGAGATCATAACGAATACCAGAAGCGACAAATGCTTTTTTAATTCCCGGAAGCGCTCTTACTTTTCGTAGCAAATCCAATTGTTTTTTATGCGTAGGTTTAAGTGCTTTACAGAGTTTGGGGAACATACAGCTTTTATCTTCACATGCACCTTTGGCAAGTTTTTTGGAGCATTCATAACCGTACATATTGGCTGTAGGTCCACCAAGGTCAGAGATAATGCCTTTAAAATCTTTGTACGTTGTAAAGTGTTTGGCTTCGTTGAGAATAGAACTCTCACTACGACTTCGAATTGTTTTGCCTTGATGCACAGTAATGGCGCAGAAGTTACACTCACCATAACAGCCTTGATGCGTTGAAATAGAAAATTTGATGGTCTCGAGTGCTTTAACGACACCCTCTTTTTTGTGGTAAGGATGGACATCGCGCATAAAAGGTAGGCTACTCACTTCATCCATCTCTTCTGTGGTAAGGTAAAGTGCCGGCGGGTTTTGAATGAGATAACGATCATCTACTTTTTGGCAGAGTCCTTTGGCTGAGATTGGATCATTATTATGATAAAACAGATCGAACATATCCATAAATTTAAGTTTATCCACAAGTGTTTCAGCATGGCTTGGAAGGGCGATATACTCAGCTTTTGGCTCTTTGGAAATGTAAGAGAGTCCTTTTACATGTAAAGGCTCAATTCCCTCTTTAAGTGCGTCGGCAAATTCCACAATGCTCTTGTCAGACATTCCGTACAAAAGGTAGTCCGCCTTAGCATCAAATAAAATGGGTTTACGAAGTTTATTGCTCCAAAAATCATAATGCGTGATACGTCTAAGGCTGGCTTCAATACCACCAAGCATAATAGGCACTGTATTTTTAAAATATTGGCGGATGAGGTTGGTGTACACTAAGCTTGCACGATCAGGTCGTTTGTTGTTGATACCACCCGGTGTATAATCATCACTGTTTCTAAATTTCTTTGTCGCCGTATAATTGGAGACCATAGAGTCCACACTTCCACCACTGACACCCCAAAAGAGTTTGGGCTCACCCAAACGGGTAATGTCAACATTACTTTTGACATCTGGTTGACCGATAATACCTACTTTATAGCCTGCATGTTCGAGTACACGCCCAACAACAGATACGCCCATATAAGGGCTGTCAATATAAGCATCGGAGGTGATAAGGATGATGTCAAGTTGCTTCCATCCTCTTTGGTTCATCTCTTCACGTGTTGTAGGTAAAAACATAACGCTCCCATCGGCTTTTTTTTAGTCTTATTACTATAACAAAATCTCCATTTTGTTTGGCTTTCTTTAAGATTCTTCGTAGTAATATCACACCAATTATCATTTGGAGGATACGTTTGAAAAATTCACTCTATTTTAACATTAAAGTAGAAGAGGGCATCTTTGAAAAAATCATAGCCGAACAAAATACTATTGGCTATTATGCATTGCCCGATCAAGAAATTAGTTATCTCGAAGACTACTTAGCAGATTTTAAATCTAAAAATGATTATGATGCGATTAAAGATATCGCTATTATTGGTATTGGTGGAAGTTCTTTGGGACCAAAAGCAATTTTTAGAGCGTTACAAGGTATTCGTGATTTTGACAAACGCTTGCATCTGTTTGAGAGTACCGATCCTGCATCTATTCGTTCAACACTCAATAAATTGGATATCAAAAATACGCACTTCTTTGTCATTAGCAAATCAGGTACAACCATTGAGACGATCTCTGTTTATAAGTATGTCCTCTCTTTGTTGAAAGCTAAAGATATTTCACTGGATTATCGCTTTACCTTTGTGACCGATGATGGCTCAAAACTGGAAGCACATGCCAAAACATTTAACTCGTTTGTTTTGCACATTCCTGTCAATGTTGGTGGTCGTTTTTCTGTTTTAAGTGCGGCAGGATTAGCACCACTATTACTCGTTGGTGTGGATATTCAACGATTACTCGATGGAGCTAAAGCGATTAAGAAAAGCTTTTTTGAAGATGGCTACATCAAAGAGACCATTCTAAAAAAAGCAACCTATTACGCTAAAAACTCAATGCACTATAACATCAATACCCTTTTTGCCTATTCTGAGAGTTTAGACAGTTTTACAGACTGGTATGTACAACTTTGGGGTGAGAGTTTGGGTAAAAAACAGAAACAAAGTAGCATTAACGTAGGTCTTACACCCGTTGGTTTAATTGGTCCAAAAGATCAACACTCTTTCTTACAGCTCATTGTTGAGGGACTTCGTGATAAAAGTGTTACGGTGCTTAAAATCGAAAATTTTGATGATAAAATCAAAATCCCTGCGATTACACTTAAAGAGCTAGAAGGGTTGGATTTGATGAATGGCATTGCATTCTGTGACCTCATTAACTTGCAAGCCGATTCTACCATCGAAGCACTTTTAGATAAAAAAGACATTCCTATTGACACGATTACCCTTCAACATATTGATGAAGAGAACATTGGTAAATTAATTTTTTATTATGAACTTTTAACATCACTTGTAGGACAAATGATGAATGTCAACACTTATGATCAACCCGGTGTTGAGAGTGGCAAGAAGATTTTGGAAGGTAAATTAATCGAAGAGAAGAAAACCTTTCCTAAAAAAGGTAAATAAAAAAGAGGTTGGGATTTCCCAACCTTACTAAACTGCCGTGAAGACAAGTGCTTGTTCGTACAAGGCTGAACCCATTTTCCCCCACATTGAAAAAAGATTAATCTCTTGTTCTGTAAGATTGAAATGTTGTGCAATTTTATCGATTACTCTGTTTTCATTAATACCAAATTTATCATCAACATGGACTAAGACCATCAACGCAAGTAAGATAATTCTTTGACTTTGAGATGATCTAAAAATTGCTAAAGTATCTTCTAACACAAAATACTTTAAATCAATTTCTATATTTTCAATGCCCATTTCAGTGCAGTATTCTTCGACAATCTCACGCTCTTTAGGACCATATTCACCATCAAGATTGGCAACATACTGAGAAAGCTGTAAAAAAGCAAATTTTTCTTCAGATTTTAGTTTCATAAGTAACAATTTGTACTCCTTTAGTAATGGATCAGTGAAATTATAGTAAAACATTTTAAATAAATATTAATAAACATGCTAAAATTAAAAAAGTCCATTTTGAAGGATTTATCCCGTGAATAAAAAAATTCGAAAAAGTGAAAAAAATTTTGGATGCAGCATTACTGCTCTTTTCAACACGAGGTTTTTACGCCACAACGATTCCCGATATTGCAAAAGCTATGGGAATGAGTGTTGGAAATCTCTACAATTATTTTTCTTCCAAAGAGGTTCTTGCTAAAGAAATCATTAAATACTCTTCCGATATTTTAGGTTCTGCTATACGTACTGTCAACGAAGAAGCGGGGAGTGCAAAAGAAAAAATACGCAAAATTGTTGCGATTTATTTTGAAATGGCAACCTCGAAACCACAGCATATTAATTACTTTCTACGCGTTTATCTTGCCAATAAAGAGGTTTTTAAAGATGGTTGCGAAGGGATGCTTTGTGTCTCTTCTTTTGTCACAGAACTGATGATTTTTTTTGAAGAGGGTGTTGCTTCTGGTGAGCTTCGTAACCAAGATTTTTTTTCTGCATTTGGACTGTTTATGGGGTATCTTGGTGGTTTTGTTTTTCTTAATGGTGAAGGCGTATTGGAAAAAGATCTTAATTATTACGTCGATGATATTTCCCTTAACATTTATAATGCACTTAAAAATAGCCAATGAAACACAAATCAACCATTGTTTGGCTTCAAGGTCTTACATGTAATGGCAACAGTCACTCTTTTTTGAATTACCCTCAGATGCCAAGTTTTGCCTCTTCATTTGAGATGATCTATCATCCTTTAATCTGTGGTGGACAGAGTTTTAAGACATTATTAGAGAGTCATGAGAAATTTGATTTTTTGATTTTAGAAGGGGCATTAAGCCATGATGAGCGTTTGCTTCAACGTTTTGGCATCCCTTTTTATGACATTCTTGATAATTTTGCGAGAAGAGCAAAACATATTATTTGTGCAGGTAGCTGTGCAAGCTTTGGTGGCATTTTCAGGCTTCGCGATCCTGAAAAAATTACGGGAGCTTTGTTTAGTGGTAAAGAGAAGGGTGGTTATTGGTTAGAAAAGAGCAATGTTGTTAATATCCCAGGTTGTCCATTGCATCCAAGATGGCTTGTTGAAACACTGTTCGCGTTACGAGATAGAGGCACACTCTTTTTAGATGAATTTTTGCGTCCAAAAGAGGTCTTTGCGTATCTTGCACATCATGGTTGTTTACGCAATGAGTATTTTGAATGGAAAGTGGATAGCAAACAGTTAGGCGAAAAAGAGGGGTGTTTGTTTTACGAACATGGTTGCCAAGGGCCTATGACTCATGCTAATTGCAATAAAATTCTTTGGAATGGTATTAGTTCCAAAACGAGAGCGGGTTCACCTTGCCTTGGATGTACAGAATTTGACTTTCCTCGTCGCGCTCTGTTTGAAACACATAAAAATATGTCATTACCTCAAACACCTTTTGGTATCAGTAAACGTGCTTATTATACAGTTGCAGGTGTTGCTAAAAGTTTTAAAATAGACAGACTTGAAAAGAAGCTGATAGATGAAAATAACTAAAGAGATTATCGAACGAATAGAGGGTGAAGCTACCTTAGAGCTTGAGTGGGACAACGAACAGGTCACCTTTGCCAAAATCAAATTTTTTAATTACCGTGGAATTGAAGAGATTTTGAAAAAGCGCCCTTTGCTCGATGCATTAGCTTTAACGCCACGTGTATGCGGTATCTGTTCACATTCTCATGCTATCGCTTCAGTATTAGCGATTGAATCTATTTTTGAAAATCAAGGTGAATCTTTACATGTAAGCCAAAAAGCCAAAGATATTCGTGAAATCGCACTGAACGCTGAGAAGATTCACAATCATATCAAATGGTATTTTTTCTCTATTTTGCCTGAACTCAAAAAGATTGCTGATTCAACGTATGAAGGGAATGCTTTTAAAGAGAAGCAGTGGTTTCAAGCGCAAAGTGCCATTATGGAAAGCCTAAAAATGGGCGCTCATTTTACAGGTCAATGGCCTCATGGCTCTTTTGTAATGGCAGGCGGTGTGACGTGTGATCCACTCCAAAGTGATGTTGTAAGCGCAATTGGTTGTTTAGATTCTGTGATTTCATTTTGTGAAGAGCATTTTTATGGCATGCCTTTAGAAGAATTTTTGAGTTTTGATTCGGCTCTCCAAGTCATGTCAGTACCTTCTGCACTCTCTTATGGCATTGATGAGATGCTCAAACTAGGATTTGATCGTTTAGGTAGAAGTTATGACCGCTTTTTAGCACTGGGAAAATCTTACCTATACGAAGGAAGCCTTAAAGCTTCCAAAACAGTTGTTCTAGGGGCAGATGTCAAATATGTACAGGAGAGTTTAGAACACACCTTCTTTGAAGATAAGCACAAGGGGTATACTTATTCAAAAAGTGCTCAGTACAAAAAAAGCTATTGTGAAGTAGGGCCATTGGCACGTATGATGGTGGCAAAAGAGCCCTTGATGCGTGATTTTCATAGACGCTTTAAAGATGCAGCGCTCACACGCGTAGTAGCTCGTGCAGTAGAATGTGCCCATTTATTATCGCGTACCACGCAACTTCTCTCTAAGCTTAATCTAAATGAGCCCTCTTTTTATCCTCCCAAAAAAGATATTCACAGCATAAGTGGAGAGGGTGTAGGTATTGTTGAAGCACCAAGAGGAACGCTCATTCATCAGGTGAATGTTCGCAATGGAATCATTGAGTTATACAATATTATTACTCCTACTGTTTGGAATCTTGGAAATGGTAATCGTGAAAATCCTTCCACCGCACAAAAGGCAATTATTGGTCTAAATTCATTTACCAAAGCCGATTTTATTCTGAAAAGTTTTGATGTATGCTCCGTCTGTACGACCCAATAATCAGGTCATTATTGGTGTGACAATTTAGCCATTTTTAATATAATACACTTTTTATCTTCTTTCTTTGTTACATTTTTACTCTATTACTTTAAATTGCACTTAATATTGTCTGTTTTCTGCTTATTGTGAAATGTTTTTTGATTTAATTCTAAGTGAATAGTCATTCAGGTAAATAACTATTGTCTATTTACTGAATAATGCCTTAACTTTTTGATCTTGGAAAATTTACACAGGAGAGATTTATGGAACACGCTAAACTGTACGAAAGGCTTGCTGAGCGACTTAGCAATCTTGAGAAGTTCCCCCGTATTAAGGAGGACAAATCTATTGCGGCACTAATGGAAGAACATGGAATTAGCCGTAGAGATTTTATGAAGTGGGCAGCAGGTGTCACTGCAATGTTGTCTTTACCTTCAGAATTTACACCACTTATGGCGCAAGCTGCTGAATTAACAGATCGTTTGCCTGTTATTTGGTTGCATATGGCAGAATGTACGGGCTGTAGTGAGAGTTTGCTTCGAACAGACGCTCCAACAATCGATAGTTTGATTTTTGATCATATCTCATTAGAGTATCATGAAACTTTGATGGTTGCTTGTGGTTGGCAGGCTGAGCACAATTTAGAGAGTGCTATTGAAAAATATAAAGGTAAATACATTTTAATGGTTGAAGGTGGTATTCCTGCAGGAAGCAGTGAATTCTTCTTAACCGTTGGACCGCATGGCCAAACAGGTCAAAAAAGTGCACAAAAAGCAGCAGATTCTGCAGCAGCTATTTTTGCTATTGGCTCTTGTTCAAGTTTTGGTGGTATTCAAGCGGCTCATCCAAATCCTACCAATGCACAACCACTTAGTAAAGTAACCAATAAACCTGTTATTAATGTTCCAGGCTGTCCTCCAAGTGAGAAAAATATTGTCGGTAACGTACTTCACTATATTCTTTTTGGCACACTTCCAGCACTTGATGCATACAATCGTCCAAAATGGGCTTATGGTTTTAGAATTCATGACCTTTGCGAAAGACGTGGTCACTTTGACGCGGGCGAGTTCGTACAAGAATTTGGCGATGCTGGTGCAAAAAAAGGTTTCTGTCTTTATAAAGTAGGTTGTAAAGGTCCTTATACTTTTAATAACTGTTCACGTGAGAGATTTAACCAACATACTTCTTGGCCAGTTCAAGCAGGTCACGGCTGTATTGGCTGTTCAGAACCAGGTTTCTGGGACAATATGGGACCATTTGAAGAGCCATTAGGTGATAGACTTTATAAAACAGTTTATGGCGATGGTGCTGATAAAACTGCTGATAAAGTTGGTGTTGCGCTTCTCACTGCAACTGCGGTAGGTATTGCGGCTCATGCGGCAATTGCTGCGGTTAAGGGCAGTGGAAAAACTGAAGAATAAGAGAAGGATAAGTAAATGAGTAAAAGAATCGTAGTAGATCCAATCACCAGAATTGAAGGACACTTAAGAGTTGAAGTTATTGTAGATGATAACAACGTTGTTACAGAAGCATACTCTTCTTCAACACTTTGGAGAGGTATTGAAACTATCCTTAAAGGCAGAGATCCAAGAGATGCTGGTTTTATGGTACAAAGAATTTGTGGTGTTTGTACATACTCTCACTATAAAGCAGGTATTATGGCAGTTGAGAATGCTCTAGGAATTGAGCCTCCTCTTAATGCAAAACTAACACGTACATTGATGAACAATGCACTTTTCTTGCATGATCACGTTGTACACTTCTATCATCTTCATGGACTTGATTGGGTTGATGTTGTTTCAGCGCTTAAAGCAGATCCACGTAAAGCTGCGGAAGAGGCATTTAAATACACAGACTCTCCTGTTGCATGCGGTGCAGACATCCTTATGGCAACTCAAAAAAGAGTAGCGGAATTTGTTAAAAAAGGAAATCTTGGACCATTCGCTAATGCGTATTGGGGACATGCAACCTACAAATTAACACCAGAGCAAAACTTAATTGCTGTTTCTCACTACCTTAAAGCACTTGAACTTCAAAGAACTGCTGCACAAATGATGGCTATCTTTGGTGCAAAACAACCACATCCACAAAGCTTAACCGTTGGTGGTGTAACGTGTGTTATGGATCTTCAAGACCCAGCTCGTTTGGGTGAATATATGACGAAATTTAAAGAGATGGCAGACTTTGTAAATCATGCTTACTATCCTGATGTTGTTATGGCTGGACTTGCTTATTCAAAAGAGCCAAGTGTCACAGGTGGTTTGGGTGTTGCAAATCTCTTTACTGAAAAAGAGTTCCAAATTAATGCCAAAGACTTCTTGTTTGAGAGTGGTGTTATGATGGGTGAAGATGTGGTTAATTTAATCACTGGCAAACCATTTAAAGTTCAAACATTGGATGAGAGTAAAATCACTGAAGAAGCAACACGTTCTTGGTATAAAGATAACGCTGCATATCATCCATACGAGGGTCGTCAAGAGCCTAATTATACTGGCTTTAAAGATGCACAAACTGTTAATGATAAAGGTGAGCTTGCTGCAACTAAAGTTATTGATGAAAATGGTAAATATACATGGGTTAAAGCTCCTCGTTATGATGGTAAACCACTTCAAGTTGGACCATTGGCAAATATCGTTATTAACTATGCGCTTGGTAACAAACGCGTTAAAGTCGTCGTTGATAAATTCTTGAAAGATACAGGACTTCCTATTACTGCTGTAGCTTCAACACTCGGTCGAACAGCATGTCGTATGATTGAAGCCAAAGTTGTAGCTGATAACGGTATGGAAGCATTTACTTCATTGATTAATAATCTTAAAGTTGATGATGCTACCTGTGCAAGCTATAAAATCGACAAAAATAAAGAGTACAAAGGTCGCTATATTGGACATGTTCCTCGTGGTGTTCTTAGTCACTGGGTTAAAATCAAAAATGGCGTGATTGAAAACTACCAAGCAGTTGTTCCAACAACTTGGAATGCAAGTCCAAAAGACGCTAAAGGTGTTAGAGGATCTTATGAAGAGTCTTTAATTGGTTTAAAGATCACTGATCTTTCTCAACCGCTTGAAATTGTAAGAATCATCCACTCTTATGATCCATGTCTTGCATGTGCTGTACATGTAATGGATACAAAAGGGAATGAGATGAGCAGTTATAAGGTCAATGTTAACGGCGCGTCTTGCTAAAAGCGAAAGGGAGTCTAACAATGAAAAGAAATGTAGAATTTGAGTTCTCAGCAGGGCTTCGTTGGACGCACTGGCTAAGGGCAATTGCTATTTTTGTATTAACGGTGACAGGGTTTTATTTGGCCTATGTATTCATCGCTCCTGAATCATCAGATGAGCCTATCCTCTTCTTGAATGCAAAGTTCAGAATGTGGCATGAAATTGCAGGGTTTTTATTGATTGCAATTACACTTTACAAAACGTACCTTTTTTGCCTTGATGGTATTAGTTCAAAAGAGAGAGTATCGTTTGTAGATTTCATCAGTCCGAAGATATGGTTTCAACAGCTTAAATATTACCTTTTTATGGGAGAACATCCTCATTTAAAAGGTGTCTATAATCCGTTGCAATTTATCGCTTATGTGGGACTTTATGCAATGATTTTTATCATCAGCTTAACAGGTCTCATTTTGTATGTCAATTGTTATCAAGGTGGCGGTATTGGTCTCTTCTTATATGACTATATGCGTCCAATCGAAGCAATGATGGGTGGACTCGCAATGGTTAGAGAAATTCACCACATTGTTATGTGGGGTATTTTGATCTTCTTACCAATTCATATCTATATGGCAATCTTTAACTCAATCATGGGTAAAGAGGGCTCTTTGGATGCGATTTTCAGTGGTTATAAGTTTCTTAAACACGATCCAAAACACTAAGAGAGTTTTTACTTGAAAGTGTTGATTTTAGGCATTGGCAATGTGATGTTCTCCGACGAAGGCGTCGGAGTTCATCTTTGCCGTCTTGTTGAACAAAAATATGCGTTTTCTTCTCCCGAACATACCCTTACCTTTATTGATGGTGGTACACTAGCGGAGCGTTTAATTCCCATTATTGCTGAGTATGACTATGTCATTGTATTAGATTGTGTTGATACAAGAGATGGAGAAATTGGAGATGTTTATTTCTTCGATTTTGAAAATGTTCCTAATACAATCACATGGCAAGGGAGTGTTCATGAAGTCGAGATGCTTCAAACACTTAATATGATGGATATGGTAGGAGATCGTCCTCCTACAAAAATTATTGGTATAATTCCAGAAGTTATAGAAGATACAACGTTACAACTTACAGATGCTGTCGTCAAAGGCAGTGGTATTATGGAAAATGTTTTACTAAAACATTTGAGTGAACTTGGATTTACATATCAGCAAATCAGTGATATTGACATCCAAAGTGTGGCAAATACGTCCTGTTTGGGGGATCGATGATTTTAGCATTTGAGTTTAATTATATATCACATAATGGTATTTTAGAAAATTTATTGAAAGACATTGCAAATGATTTTGGTATTGTACATAAAATTATACGTAAAGAATCGATTGTAACACTGTTTGTTGATGCCGATGAAGTTCGTTTAGGCGCTTTTGCAGACACTCTTTCTTCTTCGCTTCCATTGTCTATCTTTTTTAAGTCTTCCAGTGTTGAAGTTTTAGAAAGCATGTCTGAGGAAGAAGAAGTATTGCCATCAATGGCATATACCGTAGAATTTACACCTAAAATTTTAGCTTCAGTGGATGCACCAAGTTCTCCTCAGTATCTTTCTCCTTTTGTTGTTGTACCAAAAGATGCGTCTATTCATCTTGTACATGAGGGGAAAAATCTTTTACATGTAAACATGACAGAAGGCTATGAATCGCTTTATGAAAAAGTTTCTGAACTGATTGTTGCAGGTGAAAATATAGCCATCCAAACTAAAAATGGCCATTTTGTTTTTGGCAAAATTGAAAACATCTCTGCATGTTCTCATGTTGTATTTCCTGAAGTGATTGCAACGGATTTATCGGTTGTTGAGCGTATGGTTGTCAGTAGAGAAAATGAGATCAAAGCGCTTGCCTCTTTAGAGCGCCCTTCAATTCGTTTTAAAGTAAATGCACTGTTCGCACAAAAAGAGATTTTTCAAGAAGCTCGCGTCATGTTAAGACTTGCAGATGATCTTTTCTTGTATCAACTCTCTAAACGACTCTTTGCAAAAGGGGTTCATTTCCTTTTTAAAGCTTCTCCTAAAGAGTGTCAAAGTCTGTACAGCGTTGATTATGAACAAACTTTGAAAGCGCTAGAGCCATTAGTGGTAAGTGTCCTTGAAAATGGGACTATTTTAATTGTTCAAGGTAAAAGTTATGCTTCTGAGGCGCTCAAAGGAAGTTTGAAAAAATTTGATGAACCTTCCCATGCAGCATTGGCTTCTATTTTACAAGAGCATAAGCTTTTTGATACAGCGTTGAGCTGTTTTTATTTTAGTCGAACTCATAATGATCGTGTCATGCACTACTCCAAAGAAAATGGCATGCTTAATCTTGTGGAAATTTTACTGCCAAGTTCATTTACTGAGCTTTTTGCAGAAATTGAGAGAAGTAGTCCTAGTGCTGAGCGTCTGGTTGCAAGTTATAAGGAACAGTTTCCTGAACTGTACGAAAAAGCGATTCATACAGTTATTCCAAACACATTACCAAAGAGTATTTATTCCCTTTGGAAAATTGTAGCAGTCGTACTAGGCATTAGCGATAATTTTGATCGCGCTGCTGAACAACTCATTGAAAATGCCGAAGATTTTGGTGGTCAAAAAGGTCCACGAATTGACTATTATTTGGAAAAAGAGGATGCACTCAGTTCTGATTTGAATTATGTTAGATTGCTCCGCAGTGGTATGAGTTACAAACTCGCTGGAACGGACACAATAACATTGAGTTTTGGTTGTATGGAAAGTCTCTCTTTTTTCCTCTCCGATATGGCTGATTCTCACAAAGATAATCTTACTTCAAGTAAAATTGCTTTGTGTGGTTCACTGTTTGGCTATAAACGTTTTACAGAGATGCTTTCAAAAAACATCAAGCCAAATCATACGATCTGTTTGAATAAAGAATTGCCGATTGATCAGTAAATTTCGTCTGATTTATCATATAGAAGGTATTGTCCAAGGGGTTGGTTTTCGCCCCTTTGTCTATACACTTGCCTTACGCTTTCATTTAAAAGGTTTTGTGCTTAACAATTCTAAAGGTGTCATCATTGAGATAGAAGGATTTGAAGAGAGCCTTGATTCGTTTGAACAGGCTTTGTTTAAAGAACTTCCTCCACTTGCGCGCATTGATTTCTGGCAAAAAAATAGGCTTACATGTAAAAATGATACACGCTTCGAAATTCGACAAAGTGATGAAGCAAGTACAAAATCTTCTCTTGTATTACCAGATATGTCCATTTGTGATGATTGTCTGAAAGAATTGTATGATCCAAACAACAGACGCTATCACTACTTTTTCATCAACTGTACACATTGTGGACCTCGCTATTCCATTATCAAAACTGTTCCATATGATCGTCCATACACTTCAATGCAACCCTTTGTAATGTGTGAAGCGTGCCAAAGTGAATACACAAATCCTCTTGATCGCCGCTATCACGCGCAACCTATCAGCTGTCCAACATGCGGCCCAACACTCTCTTTGTGTTCCATTAATGGAGAACTATTGGCAACAAATGAAGCGGCGATTGTTAAATTAGCGGATTTGATTAATGTTGGGCATATTGTAGCACTCAAAGGCATGGGAGGTTTTCATCTCATTTGTGATGCCACAAGCGACAGGGTGTTAGCGAGCTTGAGAGAGCGTAAACACAGACCTTCCAAACCGTTTGCTGTTATGTTTAAAACTATAGAAGCGATCAAAGAAGAGTGTATTTTAAGTGCTCAAGAAGAAGAGGGTATTTGCTCTCTGCTTCGCCCGATTGTTCTTGTAAAGCGCAATGTTAAGGCTTCTAAAATCAGTGGACTCATTGCCCCTCGCATCGATCGTCTTGGTGTTTTCTTACCTTATACACCTTTACATGTAATGCTTTTTGAGTACCTCAAAAACCCTATCGTGGCAACCAGTGCCAATCGCTCTGGTGAGCCCATTATTAGCGAAGCAACTGTTTTAAAACAAAAGCTTCATGACGTTGTGGAGTATTATCTGGATTATAACCGTGAAATAGTCAACTCCAGTGATGACAGTGTTTTACAATACCTTGGTGATAAAACGCTTTTGATGCGCTCTTCTCGTGGTATTGCTCCAAAGAGCTTTCGAGTTGATTCATCGGATGAGCGGAAAATCTTAGCCGTAGGCGCACATCAAAAAAATGCGATTGCTATCTATCTTAATCACCAAATTATTGTGAGTCCTTATATTGGTGATTTGGATAATATTGCCTCGAATGAACTATTTGAAAAGATGATAGAGCGTTTTTCACGATTTTATGATTTTACACCCGATCTGATCGTCGGCGATTTGCATCCAAATTATGTATCAACACAGTGGGCAAAAAGGCAAAATATTCCTTTTGTTCAGGTGCAGCATCACTATGCACATATTCTCTCTGCTATGTGTGAACATAAACTGAGCGGAAAAGTGTTAGGCATCGCATGGGATGGTACGGGGTATGGTGATGATGGTACGATTTGGGGTGGTGAGTTTTTAGTGTGTGATCCTAGTGGTTATGAACGTGTATGTTTTTTTGAACCTTTTCCTCTTTTGGGTGCAGATGCGAGCATTAAAGAGATTAAACGCATTTTAGCTTCGCTTCTGTGGGATGTATTGGGTGACGAGGCTGATGCATTGTTATTAGACTATTTTGATGAAAAGGCACTCAAACGTCTCAAACAAATTTACACCAAAAAGATTAATTCACCCTTATGCTCATCAGTAGGAAGACTCTTTGATGCCGTTGCCGTTTTATGTGGAATGGAAGGAAATGTAAGTTATGACGGAGAAAGTGGCTTGCTTATTGAAGCTCTGTATGATCCTGCCATTACAGATCGCTATACATTTGAAATAGACGATAAAATGATTCGTTATAAACCTATGTTTGCTCAAATGCTTCACGATAAAGAACCACGTCTAATTGCTTCAAAATTTATCAATACATTGGTCGAAATGGCTCTTACCATAAGCCATCGTTACACTTATCCAATCGTTCTTGGAGGTGGAGTGTTTCAAAATCGCACACTCATGGAACAAATACTTCAAAATGTCACACAACCTCTCTATTTTCCGTTACAATTAGCAATCAATGATGGCGGAATTTGTGTTGGACAGATCTACAAATCACTTCAAAAGTAATATTAATATTTTTATCTTTAAATAAATAAAGAATAGTATGATTAAAATGTAGTTGAAGTATATAAAAAGGATACACCATGGATAAAATTATTCGTTTTAGTGTTTCACTTCCAGAAAAACTTTTAGAAGAGCTTGACAAAAAAGTTGATGCTCAAGGTTATGCTTCACGTAGTGAATTTACCAGAGACCTAATTCGCGAGAAAATCGTAAAAGATGATTGGCAAGACGATAACAGCGATGTTATAGGTGTTTTGACAATGATCTATACGCATCATCAAAATGAGCTCGTGCAGAAGATTTTGGAAATTCAACATGATGCAAAAATACATATTATGTGTAATACTCATGTACATGTAAGCCATGAAAATTGTCTCGAAACCATTATGGTGACGGGAAAAGTTTCTGAAGTGAAAGACTTTGCACAGAAGATTGCAGGGCTTAAAGGGGTTAAATTCTCCAAACTTGTTGAAGCATCCATTCCCGCTTCATAATCTTTACATGTAAAGATTTTTCTTCCATAGCGTCTCTAAAATGAGACGCTGTTCTTCTTGAGTATAATTAAATTTAAACTCCGCTTCTTTTAGATAATAGATAAAATTCTCTTTACTCACACCTTTAAAGTGATCCATCCAGCTCTCTAAAAATTTCCAAAAGCGTGTTAAGACGTTGTCAAAACTCTCGTAGTGCGCAACTTTATGCTGGTTAAGATAGCGTGCATAGGTCTCTTTTTCGATGGAATTTTCATCTAAATTTTTCAGGTGTGCAAATTGATCTGGGAGTAAGAGGGTGTGAATAGAGTCGCCGTACACCATACTTAAAATACCGATAGCATCGAAAAGATATTTATTTTTTCCTCTTTTACATGTAGGAAGGTAATAGTATTCGTCATACTGTGAAAACGTCTGCGTTTGTTCTGCATAAAGAGCTTCACAGTGACTTATCAGTAAAAGACGTAGTTTTTGATATTTTTTTGCGATGGTAAGATAGTTCAATCCTAAAAGCGTAGCACATTCATACGCACTGTTATTATCGATAAAACACTCCAAAATAGTCATCTCTTGTGCATACTTTACATAGCTAAATGTTCGTTTACATGTAACGCATCGGCATTGCGTATTAGAGACGAAATAAAGTGCTTTGTTCCCGCAAAAAATGCACTGCTTTTGATCTGTTTTCATGAGTGTATTTTTCCTAAAAATAACTAAGAAACATCTTTTTTTATCTCTTGTTTAAAGACTTCTACTATAATAGAGAAAAAAATAGAGACAAGGACTTAAAAAATGTGTAAAGATTGCGGTTGTTCAATTACTCCTACTCAATGGTCAGCGGCACATGCGCACGAACACGATCATGATGGTCACACGCATAGTCATTCGCATGATCATGACGACCATACCCATCACGATCATCCTCATGCACATGATCATGATCACCATGAGCACAAAAATCATGATGAAATTCATGCCAATCCTCAATTAAATGACAAAAAAACCATTGCTGTCATTACGAAGATTTTGGATGCGAACGACACACAAGCATCGCACAATAGAGCGCATTTTGAAGAGCATGGTGTTTTGGCGATCAATCTAATGAGCAGTCCCGGCAGTGGAAAAACAACACTTTTGGAAGCAACGATTGATACAAAAGAGATCAAACTAGCAGTTATAGAAGGCGATCTTGAGACCAATCAAGATGCCGATCGTATCACTGCAAAGGGGGCATTGGCTCATCAAATCACTACAGGTCAAGCGTGTCATTTGGATGCGTTTATGGTGCACGAAGGGCTTCATCATTTACCGATTGATGGGCTTGATGTTGTGTTTATCGAAAACGTGGGCAATTTGGTGTGTCCTGCTAGTTATGATGTTGGAAGTCACCTTAATGTCGTACTTCTTTCCGTTCCAGAAGGCGATGATAAACCTGCCAAGTATCCTGTAATGTTCCGCAGCGCTGATCTGTTTTTAATTACGAAATGCGACCTGTTGCCATATTTTGATTTTAATGTTGAAAAAGCAATTCGTGAGGCTCGAAAGCTCAATCCAAAAGTCGATGTCATCGAGATAGACAGTAAGTCTGGTAAAGGGATTGATCAGTGGATCAATTACTTAAAAATGAAAAAAGCATTGAGGTAATCATGTGTTTATCCATACCTTCTAAAGTCATCGAAATTGATGAAAATAATTATGCAACCGTCGATACCATGGGTGTTAAGCGTAAAGTCACGCTTGATTTGATTGCCGAAGAAGTGAACATTGGCGATTACGTGCTGATTCACGTGGGATTTGCGATGAATAAAATCAGCAAAGAACATGCCGAAGATAGTATTGCGGCTTATAATGAGATCGCTGAAGCGATGCGTGATGGTGAGATCAGTGATGAAGAAGGAAACAGTAATTATGTTTGAAGTGGATCTCATTGAAGGATTTCGCGACCCTGAACATATGAAGGCTTTGGCGGCACTCATTAAAAAAGAGTGCAAATCCAAAATCAATATTATGGAAGTGTGTGGCGGTCATACACATACGATTATGAAGTTTGGGCTTTCTCAAATTTTGCCTGATTTGATCGAATTTGTTCATGGCCCTGGATGTCCAGTGTGCATTATGCCTAAAGAGCGGATTGATCATGCCATAGCATTAGCAAGTATGCCCAATACCATTTTAGCCACGCTTGGCGATATGATACGCGTCCCAGGCAGTAAAACCTCTTTGCAAAAACTTCGCGCCGAGGGTAAAGATATACGTTCACTTTATTCGCCGTTGGATGTCATTAAAATTGCGCAGGAAAATCCTGATAAAAACGTGGTTTTTTTCGCCATTGGTTTTGAAACCACAACGCCGATGAGTGCGGTTTTGATGCAACAAGCCATCGCCCATAAACTGACCAATGTCTTTTTTCACATCAACCATGTCACCGTGCCTGAAGCCGTAGAGGCGATTATGGGAGATGGAAATGCCCTTATTGATGCGTTTCTTGGACCTTCGCATGTGAGTGTCATCACAGGGTATAAAATCTATGAGCCGATCGCTGAAAAATACCACACGCCAATCGTGGTTGCAGGGTTTGAACCCACCGATGTGATGGAGTCGGTTTTGCGCATTGTGCGCCAAGTGAATGAGGGCAAAAGTGTTGTTGACAATGAATATGCCAGAGCCGTTTCACGCGAAGGCAATCTCAAAGCGCAAGAGCTTATCAATACCTATTTTGAAAAACGTGATCACTTTAGATGGCGTGGTATTGGTGATATCCCCAAAAGTGCGTTGAAGCTTAAAGCAGAATATGCTGCTTTTGACGCTGAGATTGTGTTTGATGCAGTGTTGCCTAAAACAGAACTTAATGACCATAAAATGTGCATTTGCGGTGAGATTCTCAAAGGTCGCGCCAAACCGTTTGACTGCAAAGTTTTTGGCAAAGCATGCACCCCAACCAATCCAATGGGTTCGTGTATGGTTTCGAGCGAAGGGGCGTGTTCGGCGTACTTTAAATATGGAAAATTGAACCTCAAAGGAGCAAGGGCGTGAGTAAAAAGATACTTCTCTCTCACGGAGGTGGCGGTGAAGAGACCCAAAACCTTATTAAAGAGCTATTTTTTAAACATTTTGATAACGAAATTTTATTGCGTATGGAAGATGCTGCAAGCCTTGTGATGAATGACCATAAAATTGCATTTACAACTGACTCTTTTGTTGTTTCACCGCTTTTTTTTAAGGGTGGAAATATTGGTAAGCTTGCGATTGCGGGAACGGTGAATGATCTTTCGATGATGGGGGCAAAGCCTCGTTATATGACCTGTTCTTTTATGATTGAAGAGGGGTTTTTATATTCTCACCTTGAAGAGATTGTTATCACGATGCGTGATGAGATGGCAAAAAGCGGTGTTAAAATTGTTGCTGGTGATACCAAAGTAGTACCAAAAGGTGGGGTTGATGGACTTTTCATTAACACAGCTGGTATTGGTGAGATCATGTATGAAAATATTTCTGCTCATAACTTAGAAGAGGGTGATTGTATCATCGTTTCTAATGAAATTGGCAATCACGGCGCCTGTATCTTAGCAACCCGCGAAGAGATAGAGCTGGAGAGTGATCTTCAAACCGATTGTGCAAGTTTATGGAAACCTGTTGAAGCGCTTATTGATGCAGGTGTGAAGATTCATGCGCTCAGGGATGCGACGAGAGGAGGGCTCAGTGCGGTTTTGAATGAATGGGCTGAAACTTCAAAGGTGTGCATCGAAGTCGATGAGGCAAAAATTCCTGTGGCGCAAGAGGTCAAAGGTGTTTGTGAGCTTCTCGGTTTTGAACCGTATGAATTTGCCAATGAAGGAACCATGGTGATTTGTTTGCCTCAAAGTGAAGCAGTAAAAGCACTTGAGGTCCTCAAGAAGTTCCCTGAAACAGCAAAAAGTGCCATAATAGGAAAGGTGAGCAACACCTTTACATGTAAAGTTGTTTTACATACGCCTTGGGGGTCAGAGCGCTTTTTAGAACCACCTAAAGGTGAGTTACTTCCGAGGATTTGCTAATGCATGAGTTTTCCATCGTTAACGCCCTTTTAGAGATGTGCGAAAAAAACGCAAAAGAGCATAATGCGACAAAAATCACTAAAGTTGAAATTAAAATAGGAAAACTCAGTGGTGTTGAACCCTATTTATTGCAAACGGCATTTGATACCTTTAAAGAAGAGACCATTTGTGCTGAGGCAGAATTTATCGTTCATCTGCAAGAAATTGTCATTCATTGTGAAAATTGTCACAATGAAGTAACGCTCACACACAATGAATTTGTTTGCCCTACTTGTAGCAGCACTGATTTACGCGTCATCGATGGAGAAGAGATGTACCTCATGCATCTTGAAATGGAGTAAAGAGAGGCTAAGAGTGCATAATGTATAATCAATGATACTATATTATGTTTCTACACGAAAACTTTACTAAGGATGCCAATGCTAAATGAGTTACGACATGCAACCCTTGAAGATTTGCCTGAGATCATTAAGATTTATAACGAGGCAATCAAAGATGGTATTTCTACTGCGGATAGCAAAACGGTGAGCGTAGAAGACAAGATAGAGTGGTTTAAGGCTCACGATGCCTTACACCCAATCTTAGTTAAAGAGTATCATGGTCGTATTATTGCGTGGATCAGTTTGCAACCTTTTTATGCCAACTTATTGGCCTATGCACACAGTGCTCGCATCAATATCTATATTGATAAAAACTTTCAAGGTAAAAAGCTTGGACAACAATTTTTATGTGAAGCAATTGAACAAGCTAAAAGCTATGAAATTAAAACACTTTTAGCGCTTATTTTTTCTGAAAATACACCTAGTTTGAAGCTTTTCAAAAAATTAGGGTTTAAAGAATGGGGTAATCTCAATCGTATCGCTACGATTGAAGGAATGGATAAAGACCTTTTAATACTTGGGCATCGTATTCAAGAATAGTGACGATGAAAAAAGAAGTTTCGATTATCTTTGATATGGATGGTACTTTGATTGACTCTAGTGCCGCAATGACACACAGTGTCAATTATGTGCGTAATACGTTAGGGCTTGCTCCTATTGCCAAAGAGTATTTGGAGTATTATATTAACCAACCTGATCAGCATCTACCAAAGATTTTTTACAATACAGATGAATACGATCCCGCACATCGCGCTTTGTTCAAAGAACATTACATGCACTTTTCACCCAGTATGATTTCACTCTATCCTGATGTCGAAGAGCTATTGCATGTTCTGAGTGAAAAAGCCTACTTGAGTATTGCTACGAATGCAAGTGATTTTTTTGCACGCCATATGCTTCAAGAACTCAACATCATTGATTATTTTTCGAGTATTGTGGGTGCCAATAATGTGGCTGAGCCAAAACCAAGTCCATTGATGGTGTACCATTTGATGGAGGAGTTAGGAAGTGCCCCTTCCAAGACTATTTTAGTGGGGGACAGCATCAAAGACGAACTTGCTGCCTCAAATGCTGGAATTCGTTTTATTTTTGCGCTATGGGGTTATGGTACAAGCGAAACAGCAAAGCTTCGTGCTCATACTATTCATGACCTTTTAAAACTTCTTAACACGTTTATTTAAAAAGCTCCAACGGCAATTCAAGTGTTCGTTGGAGGATATGCACAGGTGTTTTAATCGTATCCATGATTAAATGTGTTTCAATCTTCGGATCTGTTGTTTGTCCTGTCACATTGACATTGGTTGCAATTCTTTTATCTTCTCCCAATATAATACCTCCCACTAAAGGAATCATATCAATGGCAGAGCTAAAGGATTTAAGTGTCTTGATTTGTAATTGAAGATCCAATGAGCTAGTGTTTAAATCGACCGTACCTGCACCTACAATATCTGCATTCGATCCACGAAGTTGAAGCTCTTTAACGTGTAATGCCTCTTTGGTTTGATTATATTCTATATAACCATTATCCACAAAATAGCCTTCAGAATTAAAGTTTGGATCATTAAAGACAAGTAGGGAAGGGATGGCATTGATCGTAGCCATAAGATTATTGAAAAATTTAAGGTCTTTGATAAATGTTTTATGCATGATCAATGTACCTTTCATCGTGTTACTATCTTTGCCTTCAATCGTCAGTGAAAAATCACCTTTATGGAAATAAGGTCTATTTAAAAGGGCATTAGCTGCATCCGCATCCATTGCCGTCGCTTGGATACCAAAGCTTCCTTTTTGTTCCTCATATTCAAAAGAAGATTTACCACGTTTTGAATTAAGGTGAACTCGATCTTTATAGAGTGTCATTGTATAGCGTTCACTCAAGACGGTTCTGTTGTTATCTGTATCGATTAAGGAGGAGTTTTCGCCAAAAACAGTGGTCTTGATTGGTATATTAAGAGGATCATCTCCATGGGGTAGAGAGATATTAAGATCTTTTACATGTAACGTCAAATCTTTGTCAAAATGAAGCGAAAGTTTATTGTTTGTTGTGCTGGCATCCAGTGTTTTAGTGTTTGTTTGTAATGCGATTTCATAATCACGTATAGGCTCTCGGTTTTCTAAAAGAGGTGTGGAAACATTATGAAGATTAATTTTGGCATCAAAGTTTTCAAAGTCTTTTGTTTTGAGAAGGACTGAGCCTTGATTGAGCGAACCACTTTGCATAAAAGGTGAATGGTCTGCTAGTTTAGAAAGATCATTGATAATGAATTGGTTATTGTCTTTTTCAAACATAATCGTCGTATCAAGGTCGGGTAAAAGCATTTGTGTCGTGTTGTTTTCAATGACAAAAGAGGCTTTTTGATTGAGAAGATTTGCAAAGGATAACAGTGTTGTACCGCTAAAATCAAGGAAGAGTGAATTAATATCAATAGATCCATCATAGCGGCTCTTTTTTGCATCAAAAATGCCAGTTGCATTAATATCAAAAAGGTTTTTATAACGCATATTGGTATGATCAAGTGTAATGGTAAAATTGTCCAGTTTGACTTCTCCCGCTTTAGTAGACATGGGAACGCCACTTAAAATAAAGTTGCTAGGAGAGAGTTTGAAAGTACCTGTTGCATTGATATCATAGGGAAGAAACTTAATATCAAGTCTAACATGTGCATCTGTTTTTCCAGAAGTCTGAGTGATAGGAACATCAATTTTAAAAGCATGTAAAATTTTATGTATTGGTGCATCAAGCTTCGATGTAGCCGTAAGATCAACGACGATACCTGTCCCTTTTGCAATGAGGTTATAGATATAAACGTCTGCTTTATCAATGACTTTTTGCTCATAAGTTGGATCTTTAATGTCAAAAAGAAGTTTATCATTTTTAAATTCAATTCCAATCTCTTTGACATGGGCTGCTGGAACGCTTGGCTCAAAGCTAACGACAGCATCTTTAACCGTTGCACTTCCATGCATGGATTGTGGAAAATAATCCAGTGTTTCAATATTGAATTGACCTTCAAAAAAATGAAGAATATACTCTTGCCCCACAATGTTTTTATCGATCCAGTCTTTTGCAATCTGATCAAGTTCAACCTGTGATACAATAAAATCCATGAGATCTTTGAGATTTTTATTGTTAAAGGGTTCACTTTGTAAATGATAGGTTAGAAGCTTATCTTTAAGATCGAGAATTGCAGTACCTTTGAGTCCAAATGTCTCAAAATCTCCTTCAAAAGAGTAGCGCTTCTCCTTAAGATTTATTTTGGTTTTTCCTTTTACATGTAAAGCTAAATCTTTGAGATATGCTTCTTGAATCTCAATGTCCAAGCTCCACTTTGCAACAGGCGTAATAATAAGATTGACGCTCAGATGTTGACTATCTAAAATAAATGTATTTTGTTCGTAGCGTAGTTTAATTTTTTCGTTCTCATAGATCAAATTATCGATGATGATTTGGCTAAAAAATTGATCAAGATACGGAAAGTTTTTAATAATTTCAGCACTCTCATCCAAGGATGTCGTATTTTGCGTTTGTTTCTTGATTTCAAGCGTTTGGATATTCACAATCAATTTTTTTATCTAGTTTAATATATAATTGATCAATTTTTAACGTTGGTAATGTTAGATTATCGATCGAAATGCCATTTACTAAGGTCCCAATTAATGCTACGACAGAAAGAACTATGAATAGTAAAAGTATCCAAATATTCCTAATAGTATGTGATGTTGCTTTAATAATCATGTATTCACTTCTCTTTCACTTGTCCAGACCTATGACTTCTAGCTCAGTTGCTTTTGTGCCACAAGGCTCAATAGGGCAAATTATATCATATATGGTCGATAAAAATTTTGACCTACATGATAAAGTGGATAAATATCTTCTGTATATTATTGGTAAACCACAATCAGGGTGGGTGAGTATCAATCCTAGTCCTCTTACTCGGGGTGATTTTCTGTACAAGCTTTCTCATGCTAAAGCGCCGTTAAAGGTTGTTACATACATTCCCGGTGAGACTAAGGAGCTTTTATTTGTCCAAATTGCCCTTGCATTTGATCTCTCCTACGAAAAATTAATGCAAGAATATGCCCTTGCAACTCCTTATGTTGAAGGATTCCTTGTACCGGATACGTACTATATTCCTGTAGGTATTAATGAAAAACATCTGGTGCATTTTTTACTTGCCAATGCTAAAAAGTACCATAAAGATGTTTTCGAAAAGATCTTTGGTGAGTTTAATGAAGCAAAATGGCAAAAGTTTCTTATTATTGCTTCCATTATTCAAAAAGAGGCAGCCAATGCTGAAGAGATGCCTTTGGTATCATCGGTTATCTACAATCGTCTTAAAAAAGATATGAAGCTTCAAATGGATGGTACGCTAAACTATGGGCAATATTCTCATACAAAGATAACACCACAGCGTATTCGTGAAGATACTTCGCCGTATAATACTTATATGTATAAAGGTTTGCCACCTAATCCTGTGTGCAGTGTGAGTAAGGAGGCGATTTTCGCCGCTATTTTTCCAAAGCAGACGAATTATCTCTATTTTGTGAAAAATAAAAATAATGGTACACACACATTTTCACAGACTTATGAGACACATTTGGAAAATATAAAAAATTAATGACGTAACTTTAATAAAGCAAAATAAAGAAACTGGTAGCATTAACAAAATCTAGTTAAAAAAAGGGGTAATTATGGTTCAACAAACAAGTAAAATCATCTATACGAAAGTCGATGAGGCTCCCGCTCTTGCGACGTACTCTTTATTGCCGATTATTCAGGCATTTACTGCAAGTTCTAACATTGAGATCGAAATCCGAGATATCTCATTGGCCGGTCGTATTTTGGCAAATTTTCCTGAAAACCTAACGGCAGCGCAAAAGGTTAATGACGATTTAACGTATTTAGGCAAGCTTGCTAATCAGCCAGAAGCCAATATTATTAAACTTCCAAATATTAGTGCCTCTTTACCACAACTTCAAGCAGCCATTAAAGAGCTTCAAGAGAAAGGTTATAATGTTCCTAATTACCCAGAAAATCCTTCCAGTGAAGCTGAAAAAGAGATCAAAGCACGTTATGCCAAAGTTCTTGGAAGTGCAGTAAATCCTGTCCTTCGTGAAGGAAACTCAGACAGACGTGCTCCATTATGTGTCAAAGAGTATGCCCGTAAAAATCCACATCGTATGGGAAAATGGACCAGTGACTCTGCTTCTCATGTTTCGTATATGACTGAGGGTGACTTTTACGGCAATGAAAAGTCAGTGACGGTACCAGAAGCAATGACTGTGCGCATTGAGCTTTTAGGAAAAGATGGCAAAACAACTGTCTTAAAAGAAAAACTTGCTCTTTTAAAAGATGAAATTATTGATGGAACGTATATGAGCAACAAAAAGCTCTCAGCATTTTTTGAAGCACAGATGGACGAAGCTAAAAAAAGTGGCATCCTTCTCTCGTTACATCTTAAAGCTACCATGATGAAAGTCAGTGATCCGATTATGTTTGGCTATGCAGTGAAAGCGTTTTTTAAAGATGTTTTTGAAAAATATGCCACACTTTTCAAAGAGATTGGTGTCAATGCCAACAATGGTCTAGGTGATCTCTATACCAAAATTGCTACGCTTCCAGAAGCTCAAAAAGCGGCGATTGAAGCAGATATTATGAATACCTATACCAAACGTCCTAAACTTGCAATGGTTAATTCTGAGAAAGGCATTACCAATTTACATGTACCAAGCGATGTGATCATTGATGCATCTATGCCAGCATGTATTCGCGAGTCTGGCAAAATGTGGGGCGAAGATGGAGCTTTACACGATACCAAAGCACTCATTCCTGATCGCTGCTATGCACGCATATATGAAGAAACCATGAATTTTTGCAAGAAAAATGGTGCACTTGACCCTAAAACAATGGGTTCAGTCCCTAATGTTGGCTTAATGGCACAAAAAGCAGAAGAGTATGGCTCTCACGATAAAACGTTTCAATGCGAAGCTGATGGTGTTGTCCGTATTGTAGATACCGCTAATGGAAATGTGTTGATGGAACACAGTGTTGAAAAAGGTGATATTTACCGTGCATGCCAAGCAAAAGATGCACCGATTCGTGATTGGGTAAAACTGGCTATCAATCGTTCGCGACTCAGTAAAACACCCGCTATTTTCTGGCTCGATCCCGTTCGTGCACATGATAGAGAAATGATTAAAAAAGTTGAAAAATACCTCAAAGAATACGATCTTAAAGATCTTGACATTAAAATTATGACACCAGAAGAGGCAATTAATGTTTCCCTTGCACGTATTGTAAAAGGGTTAGACACAATTGCAGTGACAGGTAACGTTTTACGCGATTATCTCACCGATCTTTTCCCTATCTTAGAAGTAGGAACATCGGCTAAAATGCTCTCTATTGTTCCTCTCATGAGTGGCGGTGGCTTATTTGAAACGGGTGCTGGTGGTTCGGCTCCTAAACACGTGCAACAATTTATCGAAGAAGATCATTTGCGTTGGGATTCACTCGGTGAATTTATGGCATTAACCGCTTCACTTGAACACCTTGATAACGTTGTTGGCAATAAAAAAGCTTCTATTTTGGCAAAAACACTCGATGCTGCCACTGGTAAGTTTTTAGATAACAACAAATCACCATCGTCAAAAGTAGGTGAGTTAGACAATCGTGGTAGCCATTTTTATTTAGCAATGTATTGGGCAGAAGCGTTGGCTGCGCAAAATGATGATAAAGAGCTTGCAGCGCAGTTTAAACCACTCGCTGAGACACTCAAAGCCAATGAACAAAAAATTATTCATGAGCTCAATGCTGTCCAAGGCAAGCCTGTTGATATGGGTGGATACTATATCCCGAATTTTGAAAAAACGAGCCAAGCGATGCGTCCTAGTGCTACGTTAAATAAAGCTTTGGGTGAGCTCAAAGCGTAATTTTTGATTTACATGTAAAGAAGGAGTCTCATTGTCACAAGGAAAAAAAGTCTCTATTATCGGAGCAGGAAATGTTGGAGCAACGATTTGCTATTGGCTCGCGATGCGTAAAAGTTGTCGCGAAATTGTGATGATAGACCTTGTTGAGGGTGTTGCCATTGGTAAGGCCCTTGATATTTCTCAAGCGACGAGTCCTGAGGGTAGCCATACACTGATTAGTGCCTCAAGCGATTATCAGCATATTTCAAACAGTGATATTGTGGTTATTACTGCAGGCAGTCCAAGAAAGCCTGGTATGAGCAGAGATGATTTGTTAATGATTAACGCGAAAATTACCAAAGGTATCATTGAACAAGTAAAAATTTATTCGCCAGATGCCATTGTCATCACCGTTTCTAATCCATTAGATGCCATTACCTATGTTGCTATTAAAGCAG
The DNA here is from genome assembly GCF_002162315.1 of Sulfurospirillum diekertiae. NCBI lineage: Bacteria > Pseudomonadati > Campylobacterota > Epsilonproteobacteria > Campylobacterales > Sulfurospirillaceae > Sulfurospirillum > Sulfurospirillum diekertiae. The sequence continues at coordinate 1,423,365 of NZ_CP021416.1, forward strand.
GTAACTATCCACGTGGGCGTGTTATCGGTATGGCAGGTATTTTAGACAGTTCTCGGATGGAAACATTTATTTCACGAAAACTTGGATTTGGTTACGGACAAGTAACGGCAAGTGTTATGGGTGGACATGGCGATGATATGGTTCCACTACCCCGTTACTCTTCTGTCAACGGTGTAGCGCTTACGGATTTACTCAGTGATCTTGAAATTGATGAGATTATTGATAAAACACGTCATGGTGGAGCAGAAATTGTGGGTTATATGGGAACATCAGCTTATTATGCCCCCGCTAACTCAACTGTCAAGATGATTGAAGCTATTTTGAGTGATTCACGTGCTGTTTTCCCTTGTGCTGTCTTACTGGATGGTGAGTATGGCTACCATGATACCGTTAACGGCGTACCCGTTGTTTTGGGCTCAAATGGTGTCGAAGAAATTGTAGAATTACCACTCAATTTAAATGAACAACATCAATTTGCAAAAAGTGTGAATTCTGTTAATGTTTTATTAGAAACATTACGTAAAAATGAGTTTTTCCCCGTCAAATAGAATTTTATAACTTAAACGAGAGACAAAAAAAAGATATAGTTGAGTTTTTTATTGATTATGATGTTCAGATAACTATAGAGTCTTGGAATCGAAAGTTTAAATTAAGTCAAGCAGGGAGGTTTTATGAATATTCATGAGTATCAGGCAAAAGAGATCTTTAAGAGATACAATGTTCCCACACCCAACGGCTATGTCGCCTTTAACGTTGAAGAGGCTGTAGAAAACGCAAAGAAACTTGGTGGTTCTATTTGGGTGGTAAAAGCTCAAATTCACGCAGGTGGACGTGGTCTTGGTGGTGGTGTAAAACTCGCCCGAAGCCTGGATGAAGTGAAAACACTTGCAAATGAAATTCTTGGTATGACTTTGGTCACACATCAGACTGGACCTGCGGGCAAACTGGTTCAAAAAGTCTACATTGAAGAAGGTGCTGATATTGCTGATGAGCTTTATCTTGGAATTGTCTTGGATCGCGCTCGTGAAATGCCAGTGATTATGGCATCACGCGAAGGTGGTATGGAGATTGAAAAAGTTGCAGCAGCAACTCCTGAAAAAATTATTAAAGTAGCCGTTGATCCATTTATCGGTTTTCAAGCCTTTCATGGCAGAGAACTTGCTTATGGTTTAGGACTTGCAAAAGAAGAGATCAGCAATTTTATTAAATTTGCAGCAGCACTCTACAAAGTGTATATGGAAAATGATGCAGAGATGATCGAAATTAACCCTTTGGTTAAAACAAAAAGTGGTGCATTTATCGCATTGGATGGCAAGATGGGTTTTGATGATAACTCGCTCTTCCGACATCCTGACATTGAAGCAATGCGCGATCCAAGTGAAGAAAATCCCATAGAGCGTGAAGCTTCAGGGTATGGATTGAGCTACGTTAAACTCGATGGTAATGTTGGTTGTATGGTCAATGGTGCTGGTCTTGCGATGGGTACGATGGATACAATTAACTACGTGGGAGGCACTCCTGCAAACTTCCTCGACGTGGGCGGCGGAGCGAATGCTCAAACCGTTGCTAAAGGCTTTGAAATCATTCTTAAAGATCCAAACGTCAAATCAATCTTTGTCAATATCTTTGGTGGTATTGTACGCTGTGACCGTATTGCCAATGGTATCTTGGAAGCAACGAAACTGGTCGATGTTCACGTTCCTGTGATCGTTAGATTGGATGGTACAAATGCAAAAGAAGCCGCTGAAATTCTTAAAAAATGCCAACATCAAAAATATTATTACGGCAACTGATCTTAACGATGGCGCAATTAAAGCCGTTGCGTGTGCTAAAGGAAACTAATTATGAGCATATTGATTGATAAAAATACAAAAGTAATTGTTCAAGGTTTTACGGGTAAAGAGGGTAGCTTTCATGCTGAACAGTGTTTGGCGTATGGTACGAAAATCGTTGGCGGTGTAACACCGGGCAAAGGTGGCACAGAACATTTGGGTCAACCTGTCTTTAATACAGTACGTGAAGCTGTTTTGGCAACTGGTGCAACTGTTAGTATGGTATTCGTTCCACCTGCCTTTGTTGGGGACGCAGTTTTAGAAGCGGCCGATGCAGGTATTGAACTCTCTGTCATTATTACAGAAGGCTCACCTGTTCGTGATATGCAAAGAGCCAAAGCGTATGCCGTTAAAAAAGGGATGAAAACCATTGGACCAAACTGTCCAGGGATTATCACGGCGGAAGAGTGTAAAATCGGCATTATGCCAGGTTCTATTTTCAAAAAAGGAAATATTGGCTTGATTAGTAAATCAGGCACATTGACTTATGAAGGTGCAAACCAAGTGTGTAATGAAGGCTTTGGTATTACTACCGCTGTAGGTATTGGCGGTGATCCTATTATTGGACTTTCTTACTTGCAACTTCTTCCACTGTTTGAAGCAGATCCTGAGACGGAAGCGATCGTTATGATCGGTGAGATCGGAGGCGATCTTGAAATTCAAGCAGCAAAATTTATTAAAGAGCACATTAAAAAGCCTGTCGTTGCTTTTATTGCGGGTCAAACTGCACCAAAAGGTAAACGTATGGGACATGCCGGTGCGATTGTAAGCGGTAGTGCTGGAACAGCAGCAGAAAAAATGGATGCGCTTACAAAAGCAGGAGTTCATGTCGTCAAATCACCTGCTGAGATCGGGAAAAAGATCGCAGAGGTTTTGAAAAAATAATACATTAAGTCTGCTAGATGTTACACTATTGTACAATCTAGTAAAGTCTTTTACTAAGCATTTGATATTTAGAGTTAAGATAAAGGAGAATGAAGAATGGGTTTAATTACTGCACCCAGTAATACACCAGTATGGGTTAATGTCTCTAGGTGTAAAGCGTGTGATATTTGTGTCAGTATGTGTCCAGCAGGTGTTTTGGGAATGATTCAAGCACCTAACTCGACATTGGGATCAATGATAGAGGTTGTAGCTCCAGATTCCTGTATTGGATGTAAAGATTGTGAATTACATTGTCCAGATTTTGCTATCTATGTAGCAGATAAAAGTGAATTTAAGTTTGCGAAGCTTTCAGAAGCCTCTAAAGAGAGAGCTGAAAAAAGTGAAACAAAATAAATTTAGAAAACTAAGCGCATAAGGATCATTGATGGCAAGAGAAGTAATATCAAGCGGCAATGCCTTAGTAGCAAAAGCGGCAGTGGAATGTGGATGTAAATTTTTTGGAGGCTATCCTATTACGCCTTCAAGTGAAATTGCTGAGGATTTAAGCAAACTGCTTCCAAAATTTGGTGGAAAATTTATTCAAATGGAAGATGAGATCGCTGGTATCTGTGTAGCACTTGGCGCTTCAATGAGTGGTACCAAGTCGATGACAGCTTCATCAGGACCTGGAATTTCTCTTAAATCAGAGCAAATTGGTTATAGCTTTATCACGGAAGTGCCTTTGGTTATCGTCAATGTTATGCGTGGTGGTCCTTCCACGGGTCTTCCAACGCGTGTTTCTCAAGCAGACATCGGTCAAGCAAAATACCCAACCCATGGTGATTTTGCTTCTATTTCACTCTGCCCTGGTAGTTTAGAAGAAGCCTATACTGAAACTATTAGAGCATTTAACATTGCTGAAAAATACATGACACCGGTTTTTATTCTTTTAGATGAAACATTAGGACACATGCACGGTAAAGCCATTCTTCCTGATCTTGCAGAGATTGAGAAAAGTGTTGTAAAACGTGCCGAATTTACAGGCGATCCAAAAGATTATAAACCTTATGCAGCCGCTCCAACAGAACCTGCGGTTTTAAATCCTTTCTTTAAAGGCTATCATTACCATGTAACAGGTTTACATCATGGTGACATGGGATTTCCTACCGAAGATGGAACGATTTGTGAGTACAATATTGAGCGTTTGGTCAATAAAATTAAAACAAAATCTGATGATTTAGTGCATTACGAAGAGTTTATGCTAGATGATGCGGATGTCTGTATTATTGCCTATGGAAGTATCAGCCGAGGGGCTAAAGAAGCGGTGATGAAACTTCGTCAAGATGGTATCAAAGCGGGTCTATTTAGACCAATTACGCTCTGGCCAAGTCCTGTTGCTAAGTTCCAAGAGATTGGTAAGCGATTTAAAAAAATCATGGTCACTGAGCTTAATATGGGACAATACTTAGAAGAGATTCAGCGTGTGATGAAACGAGATGATTTTGCGACATTGCATAAAGCAAATGGTCGTCCAATCGCTCCACTTGAAATGGTTGCTAAAGTTAAGGAGATGATGTAATGGCATTTAATTACGATAAATATCTACGTGTAGATAAAATGCCAACCTTATGGTGTTGGGGTTGTGGTGATGGTGTAATTTTAAAATCTGTTATTCGTGCAATCGATACAATGGGTTGGGATATGAATGACGTCTGTATTGTCTCTGGTATCGGCTGTAGCGGACGTTTTAGTTCTTACATTGATTGTAACACGGTTCATACAACGCATGGTCGTGCGATTGCATATGCTACAGGTATTAAACTTGCCAATCCTGAAAAACACGTTGTTGTTGTCACTGGGGATGGTGATGGTTTAGCCATTGGTGGTAACCATACCATTCACGGGTGTCGTAGAAACATCGATCTTAACCATATTCTTATTAACAACTTTATCTATGGTTTGACCAACTCTCAAACGAGCCCAACCACACCACAAGGTATGTGGACAGCAACAGCAAACTACGGTAACGTTGATCCGACATTTGATGCTGCAAAATTAGCTGATGCAGCAGGCGCAACATTTGTTGCTCGTGAATCTGTTTTGGATCCACAAAAACTGGAAAAAGTTTTGGTTGCAGGTTTTTCTCATAAAGGATACTCTTTCTTTGATGTGTTCTCTAACTGCCATATTAACCTTGGACGCAAGAACAAAATGGGTGAAGCAGTTCAGAACCTGAAATGGATTGAAGGTCGCATTGTGGGTAAGAAAAAGTTTGACCTTTTAAGCGATGAAGAGCGTGTGGATAAATTCCCAACAGGTATCCTCAAACAAGAAGAGGGCAAACTCGAATACTGTGATGCATATGACAAAGTCATTTACGCAGCACAAAATAAAACCACAGTACAGCTATAAGGAGCCCCTGATGAGAAGACAATTACGTTTTGTAGGTGTAGGTGGTCAGGGTGTTATCTTAGCGGGTGAAATTTTGGCAGTTGCAAAGATCAAAGAGGGTGGATATGGTGTAAAAGCCTCTACCTATACCTCTCAAGTACGTGGTGGACCTACTAAAGTTGATATTTTGCTCGATGAGAGCGAGATCCTTTTCCCATATGCTAATGAAGGTGAGATCGAGTTTATGATCGCTACAGCGCAAGTAAGTTTTAACCAGTTTAAAGGCGGTGTAAAACCAGGCGGTCTCATTGTTATTGAACCAAACTTGGTTACTGTTAACGAGGAAGATCGTAAAAAATGGAAGATTATTGAGATTCCATTGATTACCATTGCGAAAGAAGAGGTTGGAAATGTTATTACTCAGTCTGTCGTTGCCTTGGCAATTACCGTTGAGATGACACATGTTCTAGCACACGATTTAGTCCGTGATGTAATGCTTTCAAAAGTACCAGAAAAAGTTCATGCTGATAATATTAAAGCGTATGAACTTGGGATCAAATACGCCAAAGAAGCGCTCGCTAAACTCTGAAACTTCAAGCTCTTCGGGATAAAACCTGAAGAGCGAACTGCTTTACATGTAAAGCAAGCGAAGCGAAGAGTCATTAGTAAACATACCCGATTTGTAAAAGGAGTTTTGTAGAGTGATCAGACTCGCTGGTGACCTTTTCTCCACCTACCACTCTAGCGAGTTGAGCCTTCGCAAAGAACTGTTTATAGTTTGCTTGGTAGCCTAGACCGATATCGGAGAGCTGTCTTCTTTCACTATTGGCGACTGGGTTTTCCATTTTAGCGTAGCCTGTATCGGCAAAGATACTCGCTTTATGAGCGACACCTTCAACACTTGGAAGGGCATAGAAGAGTTCTGCTCCTAGAAGGTAACCATCTTCTGCACTGTGCTCACTATCTGGAAAAGCTCTTACCCCATACGCTCCTCCTAAGGAGAAGTCTTCTGAACCATCAAGGTTTTTATTGCCCAGCGCTTTTTGAAATCTTAGGCTTGTGGTAAGGGAGTATTCGGGATTAAATAAAATAGCTTTTTCAATACTTCCACTGACTTTGGTATAGTCTCCATCCGTTCGTGCTCCAGCTTGATCGAGGGCACGTGCAGCATCATCTTTAAAACTTAAATTACCTTGGGTCAGTGTCATGCTTGCATTGGTTGAACTTTCTAAACCAAAGAGCATACAGCTTCGTGTATAGGCTAAAGTTAGATTAGCCGCATTGGACTCTTTTTTCGTCACCGTGTCGGTACTGCGCACTTCATCTTTCATGTTTTTATGGGCGTAGCCTAAACTAATATCAAAGGTTTCTTGGCGTGATTTAATCATCGGATAAATCAAAGAAGCTTCCAATGTTGTTGAATGACCGAGTGCATCCAAAGCGGCATACTCTTCTGCTAAGGAGTACGTTGTTCTTGATGCACTGATTTCACCTCTAAGACCATTACTCATCAGTGGGAAGTTATAGTAAGCTTTTCCATTTTTAAGATCACCTGTTGTAGACATTACGCCATTGATGCCTAGTTTATCTCCGTATCCCAAAGGAGAGTTAGCACTTAAGCCTACATTGGTTCTATAACGTCCTGTGTATTTACTGCCATAGTTATCCCCTACAATATAAGCACTGTAAGGATTCGTGGCTTCAGTGGTCATATCAAAGTCGGATGTTCCTACTTCTGCTCCTGGTTTAACATCGGCTCCTGTGACTTTCACACCAGGAGTATCATTGATGATCAGCATGGCTCGCTCTAGGGTGCTGGTACTGACAATATTATCGCCTTTAATAGCATCAAGCATTGCTTGAACTTGGGTATCAGAGACTAAAGAGCTATTGTTAAGATAAAAGGCTCCATAGTTTCCTTCAATGACGGCTATTTCTAAGATACCTTCACTTATACTTTGTTTAGGGATATACGCTCGTGCTACGAAGTAGCCTTCTTCTCTGTATTTTTGGGTAATCAAAGAGGTTATCTTTTCGAGTTCACCTAACGTATAGCTTTTACCTTCGTAGGGTTTTAACAGTTCTTGGAGAAGTTCTAGTTTTACATGTAAAGCGCCAGTGAGTTTAAATCCTTTGATCTCGACACTCTTTCCTCCCATATCGCTCATGACTGGTTTTAGTTCTTGTGTGGGGATGGAAGGGATAGCATTATTCATCCCACGGTCTACCTCTTTGAGTGGTTGGACTTGTTTTTCTATATCACCGATCGTGGGTGCGGCGCCAAAGAGGAGTCCGCTTGTTGCGAGTGATAGGGTTATAATGCTTTTTAGTTTTAATGTTCTCATCGTCTATTCCTCTTATCTTTGTGCCATAAAAAATTGTTGCTCTACGCCGTCTGGTAAATGCACGCCACCGTTCACCAATTGAATGAGTGAGTTTGACCATAATGGTACGCGGGTATCACCTGAGCTTGCAGTATGAAGCATCCCTTGCAATACCTCTAGTCTTACCAATTCTGATGGTGTATTATTGGATGGTATTTCCAAAGTTCGTGTTGGTTCATTAAAGAAAGGAGGTCGAACGGCTACCCCATTTTCGATATACGCAATATTGGGTTCATGAGAAATAGAAACTGTAGGGGCTAAAGTGATCATTAGAACACCATCTACATAACTTAACGTATAGTTACCACTGCTAAGCCCCATAGGTTTAATAACATAGGTTCCTTCCGTAGTAGCGCCTTGAGCGGTGCCACCATAACTAAGAGCGCCTCCTAAAACAGAAGCGGTTTCATGGTTTACAAAACCACTGTAACTCACACCATTTCCTCCACTGTAAGCTAAGCCATCTTTTGTTTTTGAAGCATTATTAGCAGTCACGGTTAAAGAGGCAGGTGTGATAGTAAGAGAGCCATTGACAAAAGTAAGGTTATAGTTAGTGTCAACGCCATTAAGACTTATCGTATGTTCTCCTACATCTGTACCGCCTATTGCAGTGACTCCACTTAAGACACTCTTAGTTTCACCATTAACCAGTCCTGTGGCACCAAAGCCCAACGATTGACTCAGTCCATTGTAAACTAAAGAGCCACTATTGGCTGTTACTGTTGCGTTGGCTTTGGTGATGGTGAGTTTACCATCGACAAAGGTTAAGTTATAGTTTCCATCCACGCCACTAGCCGTAAGCGTGTATTCACCGGCATTGGTTCCACTACCACCCGTGGTGGTCACACCGCTTAAGACACTTTCGGTTTCACTATTTACCAGACCTGTGGCATGAAAGCCACTGATGGATTGGGTTAATCCATTATAGGTTTTCGTATCAGAATTGGCAGTGATCGTTGCATTGGCTTTGGCAATGGTGAGTTTTCCATTGACAAAGGTTAAGTTATAGTTTCCATCCACGCCACTAGCCGTAAGCGTGTATTCACCGGCATTGGTTCCACTACCACCCGTGGTGGTCACACCGCTTAAGACACTTTCGGTTTCACTATTTACCAAGCCTGTGGCATGAAAGCCACTGATGGATTGGGTTAATCCGTTATAGGTTTTCGTATCAGAATTGGCTGTTACTGTTGCATTGGCTTTGGCAATGGTAAGAGACCCTTTTGTGTTACCGCTACTAGCTTCTGTATAGCCATTTTTAAGGATATCAACATAAAGATTGCTGTATGTTCCTGCATTGGTATAGCTTGTTACAACATTGCTATTTGTATCTAAGAAGACATAGTCTGTTCCATAGACCCATGAAGCATGGTTTGAACCAAAAAGAGTAATTGCACTCCATAAAGAGCTTAAGTTAACAGCGTTACCACTGTATGTATACCCTAAATTGATCGTTGAAAGGGTATAACTTACTGTCTCCGGTAACATTGTCCAAGCATGTGTTCCGCCCATACTTAAAGAGGGGGTTGCGCTTGTACCATTAATGATATCCCAGCCTACATCAGCAAAAGTGCTAAAGAGTTGAAGTTCTGCGGTTGTTTTTCCAGTCCCACCTGAAGAGCTACTCTGTCCACTGGTTTCGGTGTTCCAAAAGCTAGCTATGATGGTCCCAGTATCGTTATATCCTACCAATCCACCAACATCATTCGTTCCGCTCACACCGCCTGTAGCATAAGCATTGGTAATGGTTCCATGATAGTTATATCCCACCAATCCTCCGACAAGATTCGTCCCGCTTACACTACCTGTGGCATAGGAATCGGTAATCGTTCCATAATTGATTCCCACCAATCCTCCGACTTGAAACGGTCCATTCACACTAGCCATGGCATAGGAGTCGGTAATGGTTCCTTGATAGTTCAATCCCACCAATCCTCCAACAGTATTAGTAGTTCCGCTCACACTACCAGTAGCGTAAGTATCTGATATGGTTCCATAATTATTATATCCCACCAATCCTCCAACATAGTTGTGTCCCATGATATTTACATTGGTTAACCCGATATTCTCAATCACAGCCCCTGTTCCTGCATAGCCAATAAGCCCTACATTATCTGAACTTGAGCGATTAATCGTTAAACTATCAATGACATAGCCTTTTCCATCAAGTGTTCCCGTGAAGTTGTTGGTACTATCTCCAATCGGTACAAACCCAGTGCTACTCCACATGCCATCGTTTGCATAGGTGATGTTGTTAGATAGAGTGTATGACGCGCTTAAGTTCATTGCCATGAGTTGAAGTTGGTGGTCGTTGGTGATGGTCGTAGAGTATTCGCTTCGTAAAAATGGTCGAGTAGAGCCCTCTATCATATACCAAGCGCCTGTATTACTGAAATCAAACCCTGTATAAGTTGCTTGAGTAAAGGCATTTATCGTAGAAGTTGAACTGTAAATGCCCGTAAGCGTTGCCGAACCTTGGTTCAGTTCTATGCCAGTTGTTTTTCCACTGGTATCAATGTCCCAATAACTATTGGAAATAGTTCCAAAATTATAACCTATCAGCCCACCAATTAAAGTACCACTACCATTGACACCTCCTGCGGCATAGGCGTTGGTGATCGTTCCCTTATTGCTTCCCACGAGTCCACCGACAGTATTGTTTCCATGCACATTGACTATGGCATAGACATTGGAAAGAGTTCCAGAAGAGTTATATCCCACTAATCCACCAACAGTATTAAGATTCCCATGAACACTTCCAGTTGCATAGACATTGGCGATCGTTCCACCGTTGTTATACCCCACCAATCCGCCCACCTTATTACTTCCAGTGATAGTAACATCACTCAGCCCGATATTTTTAATGGTTGAACTTGGGCCAATAACACCAAAGAGTCCTACATTATCGGTATATAAACGGTTAATCATTAAGTTATCGATTGTATAGCCCTTTCCATCCAATGTTCCCGTAAATTGATTAGTATCATCTCCAATCGGTACAAACCCTGCCCCACTGTTCCAAGGAGTACCTGACGCGTCAATGTTGGCACCTAATGCATACTTTCCCGCTAAGGCGGTGTTAATCCATTGGAGTTGATACGGGTTATAGACCATCACTTTGCCATTGGCTCCAAAGACAACTTTATTCGTTGTATTAGCTGCATTAAAGTAGACACCACCATTGGTTGTATTGGTATTAGCGATGGTGGCATTGACGTAGATGGCATTGTCGGCATGGAGTGTTAATTGTGAGGTGGTTGCCCATGTAATATCTGAATTTACTGTAATGTCACCTGTATCACTTCCTGCACTGGTTGTGGTGATAGTGGCATCACCTAGTGCAAGTTGCCCTTCAAGGGTTGTGGCTAACGCCGCATCAATGGTGACATTCACAGGATCAATCAACCACTCTTTGGCTTTAATACGTGTTCCATCTTTTACATGTAAAGCCTCTCCACTGGTTTCAACAAAGCCCTCATTTGCTTCAATGGTTCCTGTAAGGTTGGTGGTTCCACCATGGGCATAGAGTTCTACTGTGCCTGTGATATCATCTAGGTAGTTCGCTTCAATAACACCAGTATTGTTCACGACACCTTTTAAGAGTTCATTCGCAGCATTGGTCGTAAGATAAATCTTTCCACCATCGGCGATGATCGCTCCTTTATTTTCCACTAAAGCATCTAAGACACCTTTATCGACTTTGAGGTTAACTAAGGAGTTTCCATTAAGATTAATGGTGGCTTCATTAGCTCCCGTTAACGTAATGGTTCCTTTAATGGCTTTAATCGTCCCTTCATTGGAGACACTGTTGGCAAGCAGTGATGCGTAACCGCCATTGTTAATATCAATGGTTCCTAAGTTAATGACCGAAGCGGTTGAATCACCTTTAAAACTATAGTTTCCTGCTTGGAAGTCTGCGTCACTTAAGGATTGGGTGGTAGCTAAAAGTCCTGAGGTATTGATAGAGGCATTTTTACCGAATAGCACACCATTAGAATTAAGTATCCATACTTGACCATTAGCATTCAGTGCTCCATCAATCACACTTTTTTCATTACCTACGATTCTGTTTAATGTGATGGAAGAGACATTGGGTTGATTGAAGTTAACGGTTTCGGATGATCCGATGGAGAAGGTATTCCAGTTGATAGAGGCTTTATTGGTACTTTGATGAATGGTGGTGGTGGTTCCGCTTTGAATAATGTTCGCATTCCCACTGGTGACAACTCCACCCAAGGGTGCAGAGTGTAGCAGTGTGGTACTGGCTATAAAAGCCGATACTACCAACGATATTTTTCCGCCTTTGAGGATACGAAAACGTGAACCGTAGTCACATAGTTGTAGATAAGCGTTACGCATTTGTTTACCTTATGATTTTAGGATGTTTTTACTAAAATTACAACTCAATGGGAATCATTGGTTGTGACATTTCTCTTTGAATATATTGTATCTTTCACGCGTTACGTGTGGCGTTATATTTTGAAAGATGTACGATTATTTATAAAATTTATCGTACGCAAGGTATACTTTTAGAAAAAAGGCGTAGGTAACAATGCAACAATTTCTTCTGTGGTGTCTGTGTATTTTCTCTTTGTCGGCAGCTCCTATTGAGATAGGGCAGAGGAGTGATGTCTCTATCTTAGAACATGCAGAAATTTATATCGAGCAAGATGCAAAGTTTAAAGTAGGAGATGTTCCCTCACAGGACTTTTTTAGACCGTATGATTCCAACTTTATCACACGAGGATATACCGACGATGAAGCTGTGTGGCTGCACTTTAGTCTTAAAAATGATAGCCATGAAGTGATCAAACGCTTTTTACATGTAAACAATTCTATGCTCGATAGTATTGTGCTATACACAAGTAGTGGGGATGTTTATACCCGTGGTGTGATGTATCTTCCTCCTATTGGTGATACTTTAGACTATTCTTTTTTAATTCAATTAAACCCTTTAGAAGAGCAAAGCTTCTATCTCAAAGTGCTCAGTAACAGTTGTGCAACCTACTTTAACCTTTATGCCGAAAGTGAAGATGTGTTGTGGAAAAAAAACTTAAATAAACAGCTGATTTTAACATTCCTGTTTTCCATTATGGGAACGCTCCTTGTCTATAATATGTTTATTAATTTTTTTACAAAAGAACGTGTTTATTTTATGTATATCCTCTATATAGGTGTGACACTTTACAATGCTCTTTCATATACAGGGATGCTTTTTGTTGTTATGAAGCCTTTTTTTTCCAATAAAAATATGGTTGCATGGTCTGCTATTGATACGTATTTAGGACCCTTGTATACTCTTGCTATACCTATTTCTGTATTGTTTTTTATACTAGATTTTATGCACATTGAACGCTATACAAAAATTTATCTCAGCTTTAAATATTTGATTCTAGTATTTGTCGGTTTTGCTTTCATCTTTCTGTTTAGCAGTTATGATCTTTATGAGTGGATTATGTATTATATGTGCCTCATTTCACTCTATATTTTAGCAATTGCGGTTTATCTGGTTTATAAAAAAGAAGAGAATAGTATCTATTTTTTAGTGAGTTGGGGTGTAAATACTACAGGGACATTTCTATTTTTACTTTACAATATGGGAATCTACATTCCTCTCAACGGAGAATACTGGTACTTTTATGAGTTGAGCGTGGTCTTTGAGGGACTTGTGTTTTCCATCATTCTTTCCAAAAGGCTCAACCACACTAAAACACTTGCAAGTTCTTTATCAACATATCAGGTTTTAGTGAGGGAATTGCATCACCGTGTTAAAAACAATCTTCAGTTTATCGTTTCACTCTACCGTTTAAAACTGCGTAAATACTTGGATGCTGATGGTAAAATCATGCTAGCTGAAGCAGAACAAAATGTCCGCTCCATTGGTAAAATTCATGAGATTCTTTATGCGCATCAGGACATCACAGCCTTGGATGCCAATGATTACTTTGAAGAACTGATCGCTGAAATCAAACGAGGGTATCCCCATACGCACATTGAAATTGAGATCAATGCGAAAGAGAGTTTACTACTTGATCAAGCGATCTATTGTGGGCTAGTGGTAAATGAGCTGGTCACCAATGCACTCAAATACGCCTTTGATGAACAAGGTGGCACCATCATCGTTTCACTTGAAAAAGAACAGGCTACATTTATCTTAAAAATTGAAGACAATGGAAGAGGATTTGATGTGAATGCCCAGCAAAGCTCCTTTGGAATCTCACTGGTTGAAAGACTGGTACAAGATGAATTGAACGGTAAAGTGAATTTTAAAAGCAGTGAGAAAGGAACACAATGCCTTATATCGTGGCGCTAAAGATTCATCTTATAGCCACTGTATTTGACAATCTCAAAAGTGAGTTCGGGTAGTTTGGTGCGAATACGGTGCAAGAGCTGTCGCCTGGTTGTATTGGAGACACTTTCATCATACCAAATGACATCATCGATGTACGATAGCGGAACAACACGGCCTCTACTGTTGAGTAAGAGTAAAAAAAGTTGTTGCTCTTTGGATGCTAGAACAATGTGTGTATCGTGAAGAAAAAGCTGTTGGAGTTTGGTATCGTAGATATACCCATAGCCTATGTCTAAAAGTACTTGGTCAACATCTAATTTTAAAGCGCATAGTTTCAAAGAAGCCACCAAATCTTCTTCCCTGAAAGGCTTTAAAATATAACCAGAAACGTTCAGTTCTGAAGCTCTCGCTAATGTAGGTTCATCGCTATAAGATGTTAAAAAGATAAGTTGCGAATGGTACAGGTGCTGTAACGTTCTAGCCGTATCGATGCCATCCACTAGCCCTTTAATATGAATGTCTGCCAGTAAAATATGTAAGGTATGTTTATGCGCAATTTTCAAAGCACTGGGCATATCTGAAGCAATGAAACCGTTAAACCCTACTAAATCATCCACAATACTTTTAATATCAAGTGCGATAATAGGATCATCTTCTAAGATAAGAACATTAACCATGAGAATTTCCTTACAGGAAGTGGTAGTTCTAGTATAACACGCTTGCGTTATGCCTTGGGTTATATTTAGAAAAACAACCAAACCAGTAAAGCAATTCCGAAACTAAGATTGAACCAGCTTACACCATCTTCAAAGAGGTAAATGAGGAGGTCATAATTGTAGCTCTCAATCCTTGTTGGATGCATTGCCAAACCATTTTGTGCAAAATGAACAATGTCTGTTGCGTAAAAATAAGCGATGATTTCAGGAGCAATAAAAAAGAGAATAATTCCTAAAGCACTCCAAAGAGTTTTTTTAGGTTTCATATCGCTAAGGGCTTTTCGTGTGGCAGGGTGGCGCGCTATTTTTTGGAGTTTATCTCTCACGAAAGACCTTTGGGAAGTTTTGAATGTGGAGCGGGTGACGGGAATCGGACCCGCTACTTTCAGCTTGGGAAGCTAACACTCTACCAATGAGTTACACCCGCATTTTAGAGGTGACATTATAGCATATCAAACTGATGTATACTTTTACATGTAAAAATTTTAGTTTGAAAGTGGAGTATAATGTTTGAGCATTAAATGGCAAAGGAGCTAAGATGACACACGGTATAAACGTTAAAAAGGCATTGAAGCAGCAACAAAATGAACTCGATGATTTTACAATTTACAGTATGCTCTCCAAGTCTGATAAAAATGGAGCCAATCAAACCATTTTTCACAAAATTGCTGAAGAAGAGAAAAGACATTACCTCTATCTCAAAACCTATACGAATCAAGAACAACGACCTCGTCCTCACGTTGTTTTCTTTTATCTTTTACTTTCCAAAATTGTGGGTATCTCTTTTACGCTAAAATTTTTAGAGAAACGTGAAGAGGGTGCTAAAGCATTTTATCAAGAGCTTATCGCCATCGATCCAAAAGCAGAAGGTATTTTTGAACAGGAAATGCACCATGAAATAGAGCTCATTGACATGTTACATGACAAAAAGCTCCTCTATGCCGGTGCTATTGTTTTAGGAATGAACGATGCCTTGGTTGAGTTAACGGGAACACTCAGTGGTATTGCTTTGGCATTTGATCGAAGTATTGTGGTAGGTGTTACAGGGCTTATTATGGGTATTGCAGCAGCACTGTCGATGGCAGGTTCTGCCTATTTGGAATCCAAAGAAAATATAGGGGATGAAGTCAAACCCTTAACGTATGCTCTTTATACAGGCATTTCGTATATTTTGACAACAGCACTGCTTGTTGCGCCTTTTTTTATCATAAATCAGATATCCGTAGCGATTATTTGGATGTTTATTGGAGCAATTTTAACCATTTTTTTATACAATTTTTATATTTCGGTCGCAAAAGACTTGTCGTTTTGGCTACGTGTGCGTGAAATGTCTTATATTACCTTTGGTGTTGCGCTGATCTCATTTGGTATTGGTTATGTGGTTAAACACTATTTTGGCATTGAAATATAAGATGAATGATAGAATTTTGATGTAATTTTTAAAAAGAGAGATTTTTTTTAAAAACTTGCCTGTGCCATAATGACTCATATGAGATAAAGGAGTTACTATGGATTATAGAATTGAAAAAGATACTATGGGTGAGATCAAAGTTCCTAATGAGCGTTACTGGGGAGCTCAAACTGAGAGAAGTTTGGAAAATTTTAAAATAGGTACAGAAAAGATGCCAAAAGAGCTTATCCGAGCCTTTGCTCTTTTAAAACGCTCTTTAGCAACGGTTAATCAAAAACTGAAAAAACTGGATGGCACAAAAGCAGAGGCGATCGTTCAAGCGTGTGATGAAATTCTTGCTGGCAAATTTGATGGTGAATTTCCTCTTGCCATCTGGCAAACAGGCAGTGGTACACAGACCAATATGAACCTAAACGAAGTTATCGCTAACCGTGCAACTGAGATTTTAGGAGGAGATTTCCGAAAAGAAAAACTCATCCATCCTAATGATCATGTCAATATGTCTCAAAGCTCAAACGATACGTTTCCAACAGCCATGCACATTGCCAGTGTTATTGAAATAGAAGAGCAACTGCTTCCTTCACTTGAAAAGCTCAAGGAAGCACTACAGGCGAAAGAAAATGAGTTTGCTGGCATCATTAAGATTGGTCGAACACATTTACAAGATGCAACACCCCTGACGCTTGGACAAGAGTTTAGCGGGTATCGAAGTATGTTAGAACACTCTTCTTCGCACATTTTACAAGCACTGGAATCTTTACGTGAACTTGCGATTGGAGGCACAGCTGTAGGAACAGGTATTAATGCGCACCCCAAACTCAGCGAATTTGTCAGTGAAGAGCTGAGCAAACTGACAGGGAAACATTTTGTCTCAGCTCCCAATAAATTTCATGCCTTAACTTCCCATGATGCCCTTGTCTTTGCAAGTGGTGCCAATAAAGGCTTAGCAGCAAACTTGATGAAAATTGCCAATGACATTAGATGGTTGGCTTCAGGTCCAAGATGTGGCATCGGTGAACTCTCTATTCCTGAAAATGAGCCAGGAAGTTCCATTATGCCAGGCAAAGTCAATCCGACTCAAGCTGAAGCGGTCACGATGGTCGCCTGTCAAGTATTTGGTGCTGACACTGCTATTGCCTTTGGTGCAAGTCAAGGAAACTTTGAGCTCAATGTCTTTAAACCAGTTATTATCCTCAATTTTTTGCAACAAGTCAGGCTTTTGAGCGATGTGATGGAGTCATTTAGAATACATTGTGTGGAAGGTATTGAAGCCAATAGCGAAAAGATTGCGTTCAATCTTAACAATTCATTAATGCTCGTCACGGCACTTAATCCCTATATCGGCTACGAAAATGCAGCAAAAGTCGCCAAATTAGCGCATAAAGAGCATTCAAGTCTTAAAGAGGCATGTGTGAAACTTTCACTTTTGACACCAGAAGAGTTTGATCGTTATGTCATTCCTTCTGAAATGATCCATCCAAAAGCGTAAAAAATGTAGAGCGTAGTAACTTCTTTTTGCTACTACGCTTTACATGTAATAGTTTTGTGACTACGGTATGCCTTTTGCATAAACTCCTTTAAATTTTTAAGGAGTGATTATGGAAACAATCATCAAAGGTGTCAGCAAACCATTATTGAAAAATGAGCGGAAAATAGGCTCAGAGGCTCCTGCAATCATTTTAGAAATGCTCAATGGTGAGATGAAAGTCATCGGTATGATGGCAACCAAAGTGCAAGTGATGATCACCTTACCTTTTCAAAATTCATTGAGTAAAGAGCTTTTAAACATCATTGAGAAATACCAAGAACAAGCATTTATTTATCTTATCTGTAGTACCAAATTAGAAGAAGAGGTCAATATAGAAAATTCATCTGTTGATTTTGTAGAATTTTCAAAGAAATTTGGGGTTTATATTGATGAAACACTCTGTGCAAAATCTCTTTTTATCATCAACAAAGATGGTCAATTTGTCTATAAAGAGATCACCAAGGATGTTGAAGATGCATTTGATCTTGAGATGTTTGAGACAAAGCTTGATGAAGCGATTCATTTCAAGAAAAAAGGGCACGTACATGAGACTTGGATGGGCGCATGAGTGAGCAAACTTTACTTTGGCTTTCAGCTAATGGCTATGATGCCAATGATTTAAATTTCGTTGGTAAGTATGGTAACTCTGCACTGATGAAAGCAGTGCGGGAAGCCAATATTTCCGTTACCAAAGAGCTCATCGAAGCGGGAGTGGATCTGGAACTTAAAAATATTGATGGCAATACCGCCATTTGGAATGCCTGTTTTGGTGGGGACTTCACCTGTGTGGAACTTTTGGTAAAAGCGGGTATCCAACTGGATAATCAAAATGACAATGGTGTAACGGCATTGATGTACTGTGCCAGTTCAGGGAAAGAGGAAATGACAAAGCTTTTGTTGGCATCTCATGCTGATACAACCATCGCGAATTTAGATGGCTTTAAAGCAATTGATCTCGCGAGCACACCGACTATTTATAAGATGCTAAAAGCAAGTATTCACTAAAAAATATCTTTACATGTAAAGATGGTTGGCTCACTGTTGAGTGAGGACTTTTTTTTCAAAAATGCCCCAACCACACTCAAGCCAGAGACGTGCACTTTGATTAAATAGTTCACTTTGTAGGGTTGCTACTTTAGCTTTTGTACTTGCCAAGTTGGCAATAGCACGGCTAAGTTCATCGGCACTGATGAGTTGGTTATCAAAACGTCCTTGTGTAAGGTTGGTATAGGATTCACTGGCTTTTTCTTCGAGTTTTGCGCTTTGAAGCTCGGCATTAAGTGTTTTAATCTCAAGCTCTGTATTTTCCACTTCAAGGGCGACTTGTTGCTTGTATTCTTCTAAATTGAAAAAAGCAGACATCTTAGAAGCGCGTGCTGCATCAATGGTATGTGTATCACTAAAGCCATTAAATAGATTCCATGAAGCACTCAATCCTACATAACTTTTATCAGCATTGGTATAGCCATCACCATTGAGCTCGAGTGAGTCACCTTGCCCCTTCAAAACACCCACCATCGCAATGGTGGGATAATTTTTACTTTTGGCAAGCTCAACACTGCTTTGTGCGACGTCAATCGCTTTTGCCATGACATGTAAATCTTCACGTTCATTTAAGGCGATCTCTTTTGCTCCATCACCATTGGGTATTTCAAAGGTTTGAAGGGTATTTGCTTGAAGCGTTTCTATTTTGGTATTGACGATCAGTGAGAGTTGGTTGAGAAGCTGTTTTTTTTGATTTTGATGGTGAAGCAGTTGCGCTTCAATATCATATTTTTTAGCTTCGATCGCGTAGAGTTCGCTTTGAGCCAAAAGTCCATTGGTGTAAAATCCTTTGGCTTTTTGATATGCTTGATTAATGGCAAGCTCTGAGCTTTTTAAAGCGTCAATAACTCTCTCTTCAGCGATAATAGCGCTAAAAAGTTGCGTGACATGCATGGCAAGATTTCGCTTCAGATTGGTCAGTTTAAGCATTGCTTGCTCATTTTCTAAGCGGGCTTTATCAATGGTTGCTGAAATAGCAAAACCCGTAAAAAGTGGATAACTTAAAATGAGTGCACCCTCAAGATGTCTACGTGTCCCCACATCGGCTTTGGTAACAGGAAAAGAGGGAAGATGGAGCGTCATGTTAGGAATTTCATTAAACTCAATGGCGCTCAGTGTAGCATCCAAGGCTGGAAGGTTTTTCCCTAGTGCTGCTTGATAGAGTGATTCTGAAGCACTTTCAAGTTCTTTAGCACTTTTATAGCTATTACTTTTCTCCAACAAATTTAAAAGTTCCGTGTATGTTTGTGCACAAAGACACAAAGGAAATAAAAGTAGCAGTAAACGTCGCATGAACCGTCCTTGCGAAACATCATGATTATAGTGTTAATAGTATTGCTAATAGCGTTAAATTGCTCTTAATTTAGGTAAAAATATACCAAAGAAGTTATATAATAGTTTACTCTTCAACCAAGGAGCGTGAATGTTAGAAAAACTCAAACAGTATCGTTTAGGTGTGGCTATTTTAGCTTTGGTCTTAATTGCTTCGGGACTTATTATCCATAAACTCATTGCTCCAACGCTTGCAGCCAATTTAGTTCAAGGTTCTGGACGTATGGATGGTGATTTGATAAATTTAAATGCCAAGTATGCAGGGCGTATTTCTACTTTAAACATTCAAGAAGGGCAACACGTTGAGCTAGGTCAAAACATAGCCGTCCTTGCAAGCGAGGAATATGAAGCGCAAAAGGCACAAATAGAAGCCCAAATAAGTGCACGAACACAAGAGTTAAACGCCAAAGAGACAGAGCTTGAAATTGCTTCCAAAACCATTCCTGAAACACTCTCAAAAGCCAAGGACAATCTCTCTATTAAACAACATCAACGCACAGAACTTGATAAAAATATCGCCTCACAAACCAGTATTTTAGCGCAAGACAAGCACGATCTTGAGCGTATGAAAAATTTGTTTGAACACAATCTCATCGAAAAGCGTCAGGTGGAAACCGCAGCGCTCAAATTCCAAACCAGTGGCGATTTACTGGCAGGATTACAACAAAAAAGAGAGCAACTCAGTCTTGCAATCAATGTTGCCAACAGCGAGCTCATCGAAGCAACAGCGCATCAAAAAACATTACGTGCCTTGGAACAAGGTATCGAGGCACTCAAGTCATCCCTGAAAGCGTTAGAAGCGTCTAAAACTCAAATCGAAGCGATCTTACATGAGATGATATTGCGTTCTTCTGTGAATGGCGTTGTCGTGGAAAAAATTGCCAATCAAGGTGAAGTCATCGGGGCTGGAAGTGTGGTTGCTACCTTGCTTGATCCAAACTCCCTTTATCTAAAAATATTTGTCGATACCAAACAAAATGGAAACCTTCAGGTTGGCAATGATGCCGTCATCTTTTTAGATGGAAAACCCAATGAACCCATCCAAGCTAAAGTCGTGCGCATTGAGCAAAAAGCGGAGTTTACTCCCAAAGAGGTCAGTGTTCCGAGTGATCGCATTCAAAGGGTTTTTGCTTTACATGTAAAACCCCTTTCACCACAACCAACGCTCAAACTGGGCATTCCTGCTGTTGGTGTTGTCTCCATGGATGGCAAAGGGTTACCAAAGAGTTTAAACAACGTTCCTGAATGAGTCTAGTATGGAATTAAACGTTCATAACGTCAGTGTCCATCATAAAAAAACGTTTAGGCATTGCTGGGGCAAATTTATCTGCACAAGAGGGTGAGATCATCGGCTTTATTGGTGCGGATGGTGCTGGTAAAAGTTCTCTTATTCATGCTATAGCAGGGGTTATTCCATTTGAAGGTGATGTCACATTTAACGGAGTGACATACCATTCACCTAAAGAGGCTGAACCGCTTAAAGCCTCCATCGGACTGATGCCTCAGGGTATTGGGTTGGTGCTGTATGAACTTTTAACCATTGATGAGCATCTTCGTTTTTTTGCCAATATTCACAATATCTATCAAGACAGTGTCTTTGAAGCCTACAAGCTACGTCTTTTAAAAATGGCTGGTCTGGATGCCTTTCAAGATCGTCAAGCAGGAAAACTGAGTGGTGGTATGATGCAAAAGCTCTCACTGATCTGTACACTCTTACACCGTCCCAAACTACTCCTTTTGGATGAGCCGACCACAGGTGTTGATCCATTGAGCCGTATTGAGCTCTGGGAAATTCTTGATGAGATACGCAAGTCTGAAGGAACAATCTCTATCATCAGCACTGCGTACATGCAAGAAGCTGCTAAGATGGATAGAATCTTACTCTTTGACGAGCAAGAGATCATTGCGCAAGGTACTTCAAGTGAATTGATAGATTCTGTTCGATCAATGAGTTATGTTGAGGGTATCACAACAGAAGAACCTTGCATTCATACCTTACATGCGACTTATTGTCTGAGTGCTTTAGAGGAAAGACATATCGAACCGAGTCTTGAAGCGCTCTTTTTTGTTAATGCCCTTCAAAAAGGCAGAAAAATGCCCCTCATTGAGATTACCAATAAAGAAAAAACCATTGATTTACCCGATATTGTTATGGAAGCCAAAGGACTCACCAAAATTTTTGGTAGTTTTATTGCCAATGAAAATGTCGATATGACACTTCATAAAGGTGAAATTTTAGGACTTTTGGGTGCAAATGGTGCAGGAAAAACGACATTTATCAAAATGCTTTTAGGACTTTACCCGATTGATGGAGGAGAGTTAACGCTTCTTGGAAAATCCATTCAAACGCAAGAAGATAGACAAGCACTGAAAGCGAGCATTGGTTATGTGAGTCAACATTTTGCACTTTACAATGATATGAGTGTTGAGGAAAATCTACTGTATGCTGCATCGATGCGGGGTATTACAAACGATGTTGCCAAAAGCCGTATTGCACGTTATGCGTTAGAACTTGGATTTGATGAATTTCTAAACTCGATGCCTCAAGAACTGCCTCTAGGTATCAATCAGCGCTTTTCGATCGCTTCCGCACTCTTGCATGAACCAGTTATTTTATTTTTAGATGAACCTACTTCTGGGGTTGATTCCATTGCAAGAGCAAAATTTTGGGAGCTATTAAAACTTCTTAAAGAGCGCTGGGAAATCGCTATTTTGATCACCACCCATTATATGAGTGAAGCCGAATTTTGTGATCGTGTCGTATTGTTGCGTCAAGGCAAAAAGATCGCCGATCATACGATTGCGGAGTTTTACGCCAAACACCCTAAAGCGCAAAGTTTTGAGGAGATTTTCTTGGAGTATTACCGATGAAATTGGGTGTCATCAAGGCCTATGTGCTCAAAGAGCTTACGGAGATTGTACGATCTCGCCTAATTATTATGGTTTATTTGTTACCTACGATGGTATTGGTACTTTTTGGGTATGGTATTCGAATGGAAGTAACGGGTGCACGTACACTTATTATTGACAACGATCAGAGTCATTATTCACAGCTACTTGTGAGTAAGTTTGAACACTCTAAATACTTTGATTCTACCATTGAAAAACGAGGTGAAGCTAAGGCGCTTGATGAAATTCATAAAGCTAAAAGTGACATTCTCATCATCATTCCTGAGAGCTTTGAGAAGCGGCTTTTACATGGGCAATCTACCCAAATCGGTGTCTTTGTGGATGCCGCTTTCCCGATGCGAGGCTCAACAATGGAGAGTTATGTCAAAGGTGTTGTCCTAGATGCTGCCAGTCAGATGTTTGAGCGCTTAGGAGGCAATGCTCCAACGATTAGCATCAACCAGAGGACACTCTTTAACCAAGCAATGCGTGATGAAGATGCTATCGTTCCAGGACTTATTGGGCTTGTTTTACTCATTGCTCCAGCTATTTTGGCTGCCCTTTTGATCGTTAAAGAGAAAGAGCGAGGGACTATTTTTAATTTTTATGCATCACCACTTTCAAAAGGGGAGTTTATTGCGGCTAAGCTGATCCCCGTGTTTCTACTGCATTCGATCAATATTTTTATCCTTTTTCTTTGGGCAACATATCTGTTTGAAGTGCCGTTTCGAGGTAGTTTCTTGCTCTATTGGCTCACGTCTGAGCTCTATTTGATGATTAGTCTCTCCATTGGGATGCTGATTTCTATCGTAACCAGTACGCAAATTGTAGCGGTGGTTTTAACGGTCATTGTGACCATCATTCCTGGATTTTTGTATTCAGGTATTTTGATGCCGATCTCTTCAATGATTGGTGTTTCACGCTATGAAGCGCACATTTTTCCGGTGATGTACTACAACCATATTCTTTACGATGTCTTTTTAGTGGGAGAAGGGCTGGCTTCATCTAAAACTGTAATGTACATTGTTATTTTGGCCTTTTTATGCTTTTTTTTATGCTGACTCTTGGAAGTTTTTTTACTTAAAAAGGAGCTCAAATGAAAATATTTTGGGCTGTTGTGGGGAAAGAGTTACTGAGCTTTATACGTTCATGGCAGTTGGTTTTTGTTGTTCTTTACGCCTTTAGTTTTGAAGTTTACATTGCTGGCAGTGGCATTGAACTTAAACCTCGTAATATCGCCGTTGGCTATATTGATGCAAGCGGAGGAGGGCTGAGCCAGAAGTTTTTGAGTTACTTCCATGCGCCTGAATTTTTAGAACCCGTTTTATTTGAGTCACAAGAAAAACTCTCTCAAGCGGTATTTGATAAAGAGATCATGGTAGGCTTAGTATTTGATGATACGTTTGAGCAAAATTTTCGTAAAAAACATGCGACTACTTTGAATGTTTTACTCGATGCCACAGCAGCATCACAAGCCTTTACAGCTCTAAGTTATTTGCAAAATATCGCGATTAATTTCACAGCACATTCCTTTCCTGTGGAACTTGTGACCCACAAACTCTTTAATGAAAACGCCGACAACCACACTTTTATGGCGCTGACAGAACTGCTCTCGATCACAACGCTTTTATCGGTCATTTTAACCGCCGTCGTGTTTGTGAAAGAGAAAGAGGAGGGGACATGGGATATTATGCTTTTGATGCCAGTGAATGCAAAAATTATCATTTTAGCAAAGTCTTTTTCACAGGTGATTATTGTGATGGTGGGCATTGTTATCTCGGTGGGCTTTGTGATTTTTGGAGTGTTTAATACGCCAATTAATGGTTCGTTTTTTGCCTTTTTACTGCTCAGTTTTCTCTATGCTTTTACAGGCGCTGGTATTGGACTTTTCATTGCAGCGATTGCTAAAGATGTCATGCAAGTCGCACAACTTGCCATCGTCATCATGCTTCCTCTCATTTTTCTCAGCGGTGCGTGGACACCCATTTATGCGATGCATCCGTTGTTGCAGAAGTTCTCACTCATCTCGCCACTGCGGTATTACATCGAAGGAACGGAGAGTATTTTTTTTTCGCGGAACACCTATTTTGGAGCTTTACCCGTATTTCTTGGGGGTAACAGTAGTCGGGAGCGTGCTTTATTTTATTGGTTTTCGTAAGATTGGGCGATTGTTTTGATGTTACTGAAGCTTATCGACTTTTATTGGCAGAATTTTTTACATGTAAAGATTAATGTAAGAAATTTTTGATACCTGTAAAAATGAGCTGAGCTGAGAGTGCAGAAAGAACCAGCCCTGTTACTTTACTAAAGACAACAAGTCCCGTGCGTCCAATGAGCCTTTCGATATGCCCTGAGAGATACAATAATAACCCAATGCTAAAAATAGCCACTAAAAGTGCGCTTGAGCCTAAGATAAGATCTTCAAAACCATCCATATCGGCTCCCATAACCATTAAAGCACCCACGGTTCCTGGTCCTACGGTAACTGGTATTGCCAAAGGCACAACGGCATGTTTTAAGATATCGGCTTTACATGTTGGTTCTGCATTAATGTCTTTTTGAACCAAATCAACAGCGGTTAAAAAAAGTAGAGCACCAGCTCCAATACGAAATGCATCAAGGGTAATGCCAAAGAGTTCAAAAATATATTTTCCGAAAAAAAGAATAATAAGACATGTAATAGAAATAGCCAATGTCACTTTAACTGCAAGACGCTTTTTATCACTCTCATCAATCCCTTTGGTCATCGACAAAAAGATGGTCGTAACAAAAAAATGGTGTCATAATAAAAAAGAATTTGACATAAATTGCAAAAAAAAGTTGAGAGGTGAATCATGTATGCTCCTTAAAAAGAGTTGGCATTATAGCACTTTTTCAGTTCCTCTTTGGCAGAATAGGGGCATGAAAAAAGAGATCCTTTACCTAACCGAATACTTAGCTAAAAGTGAAAGCGAGCAAGAGCGAACTTTTTATGCACTATTGATTCAAAACCTTGCCGACTTAGAGGTGTACTCACCGACTAAATTGACACAAGCGCAGATTGCCTCTTTGATGTCACGACAAGGATTGAGCGTTCCTTCTAGTTTTAAAGAGGGAATTCAAGCACTCGATACTTTATTTGAATCATTCATTCCAAAGCCACTTCAAGAGGCAAAAAAAACTCTTTTTATGACTCTTCTTCATGCAAACTTTCCTAAAAAGAAAGGTTTTTTGAGTGTCTCTTTAGAGCTTTTTCTCTCACAACTAGAACCTGTTGAAATGAGCATCTATGAGAGCCTATTAGCCTATGTTGCTGGACTCAACCGTGCTCTTGCTCTTTTCTTTATCTTAGGTAAAGAAGATACTCAAAACTTTACACCTGAGCGTTTAGTTGCTTTTGGAGAATCTTTACATGGTAAACTTTTAGCATTTCTTTTTAATGAAGAAGAGACGGCACTTTTGAATCAAGGTCTTAAAGAATTACTGGGTGTTTACCTCAGTTTATATGGCAAATATCTTTACATGTAAATCGAAAACAGTCAATTTTAGTCTTTTGCTTACGTTATAATTGTCATTATAAATTCTAAAGGTTTAGAAAATGAATGAAGAAGAAAAAAGAACTCAGTTGCGCTGAATGTGGAACACTGAATTGCCATAAACATGATAGTAGATATCCTAAATTTTGTTTAACAACCAATGTTGATGAGCAGATGCTAGAAGAATCTCTTGCCTGTTATAAAGAAGAAGAGGGAATGGATCGCAAAATTGCACTGGCCGCTGCTGATATTGAAGGTAAATACTATGGACAATTAACACGTGTTGAAGAAATATTAGCCTTTGCAAGACGCATTGGTGCAAAGAAAATTGGTATTGCATCCTGTGTTGGCTTAGCTGCCGAGTCCAAAATTTTTGCTGAGATTCTTAAAGTCAATGGATTTGATGTTTTTATGGCAATTTGTAAAGTAGGTTCTCGTGATAAATGCGATATTGGGCTTGAAGAAGAGCAAAAAATTCGCCCAAACACGTTTGAGCCGATGTGTAATCCTATTCTTCAAGCCAAATACCTCAATAAAGCAAAGACAGATCTGAATGTGATTATGGGGTTGTGTGTTGGACATGACTCATTGTTTATCAAATATGCGAAAGCAACCACAACGTATCTTGTAGTCAAAGATCGTGTTTTGGGGCACAATCCTATTGCCGCATTGCATTTAACACAGACGTACTATAAAAAACTTTTAACACCTAAAGCGTATTAATTGGTTATACTCTATCAATAAAGAGAATTGAAAGGCGGAAAATACAAAATGTATTTTTGGATAATGATGATATTTTTCGTACCATTTTCTCTTTTTGGTGTTGAACTATCGTTAGATGAAAATACTTATCTTAAAAAACTAGGCACTGTTAACGTCTGTGTTGATCCCGATTGGGAACCTTTTGAGATGATAGATCAAAAAGGGAATTATACAGGTATTGGTGCTGATCTTTTGCATCTGGTTGCCCAACGCATTGGGCTTAAGATTACTGTTTTGCCGACAAAAGATTGGGACGAGAGTATTGCGTATTCCAAAGCAGGTAAATGTCAAATCATTAGCTTTCTCAATCAATCTCCTTACCGAGATACATGGCTTTTGTTTACAAAACCACATTTTAGTGATCCCAATGTTTTTATTACTCGAGAAGAGCACTCTTTCATTGGTGATCCTCATGATTTGGTCAATGAAAGCATTGTTTTTCCCACAGGAACAGCGATGGAAGAGCTTGTTCGCACAGAGTATCCAAATCTCAACATTATAACCACGCACTCTGAAATGGATGCTTTCCAACTGGTCTCCAATAAAAAAGCAGACATCGCAATGCGCTCACTCATTGTGGCAGCGTATACACTGAAAAAAGAAGGAATGTTTAATCTCAAAATTGCAGGGCAATTACCCGATTATATCAATAAAATGCGCATGGGAGTCATACAAAGTGAACCGATGCTTCGGGACATTTTAGACAAAGGTATTGCAACCATTAGTGCTGAAGATCGAGCGAATATTGTCAATAAATATGTGGCAATTAAAGCTCAAACCGTTTACGATTATAGCTTACTCTTGAAAATTGTTTTTGGGTTTATGATTTTGGGTCTATTGTTTCTATGGCGTTATTATGAGCTCAAAAAATATACTAAAGAGTTATTGTACCTTTCAGAAACAGACATTCTTACCAAAATGTACAATCGAATGAAGATCGAAAAAGAGTTGGTTATGCAAGTTGAGCGTGCTAAAGCCATGAAATATTCTTTTTCTATATTATTGATTGATTTTGATTTTTTTAAGATCATCAATGACACCTTTGGTCATCCTATTGGTGACAAAGTCTTGATTGAAATGGCAGACCTTATTAAGCGAAGTATTCGCTCTGATGATAGGATTGGACGTTGGGGTGGAGAAGAGTTTTTAGTGCTTTGTCCACAGAGTAATGAAGATGAAGCACTAAATATTGCCAGACGTATTCAAATGGCAATTCATACAGGTGTTTTTTCGACCCATAAACATCATACGGTTAGTATTGGTATACGAACATTAACAGATGAAGACATACCTTATACGCTAATATCACATGCTGATGACGCACTGTATAAAGCAAAAAATACAGGTCGCGATACAATTTGTTGTTCTTCTTCTAGCACATCTATTTAAATAAAATACTTCCCAAACGAATCATGTTAGAACCACAGGCAATTGCTAATTCAAAATCTCCACTCATACCCATTGAACAATATTTCGCACCATAATTTTGGAGTGATTCAAAGATTTTATGCGTGGTTTCAAAGCTCTTTTGAATAACAGCGCACTCTTCGGTATGTGCACCAATACTCATGACACCTTTAAGCTGAAGGTGTTTACATGTAAGCACGATTTGTTCATACACTTCGATTGCTTGCTCAGGCAGAACACCCGCTTTTTGTTCTTCATAGGCACTGTTGATTTGAAGCAGAACGTTCATGGTTTTATTCTTTACATGTAAACGTTTGTCGATCTCTTGGGCAAGCTCTAAAGAGCTTAGAGAGTGCATCAATGATGGCTCTAAATCGATGAGTTGGTTGATTTTGTTGGTTTGTAATCGTCCTATAAAATGCCATTCAAGTGGGAGGCGTGAAAGTGCATGAACTTTGTCACTCATATCTTGAATTTTATTTTCACCAAAACAACGTTGACCTGCATGGTACATCGCTTCAATCATAGAAGGATCAGCGCTTTTACTTGCTGCAACAATCTTAACAATCAAGTGTTGATCGACACTCAAACGCGCTTTTTCAACGCGTGTGAGAATATCATCCAAAGTATTTACAAAATTTTTAGTTTCCATTGGTTAGCCTGTAAATATCATTAAAAATACTCAAAGCCATAAGGCTGAGTAAAAATATCCATCCCATTGACGTCATAGCCGTAAGTACACGCTCACTGGGTGCTTTTTTGGTCAACATTTCGTAGGCATTAAACATAATGTGTCCACCATCAAGGGCAGGAATTGGTAAAAGATTGAGAACGCCAAGGTTAACAGAAATAAGTGCCGTCAATGCAAAAAGCGCCACAAGACCAGCAGCGCTCGCCTCTGAAGTGACTTGAACAATCGAGATGATACCCCCTAACTCTTTAGGTGAAACAACCCCTTCAATGAGTTTTTGAAGACTGGTTAAAATAAGTGTGGTTGCCTTTATGGTTTGTTCATAAGCAAATCCTGGAAGTTCACTGATGCTATAAACCATTTCAATCGTTTTACCGCTTGGGAGAACACCAATCATTTTTTTCTGTTTTGTCTCTCCAAACATATTTTTGTATTCACTAATTTTTGGTGACAAAACAATCGTTTGTACGCTTCCTGCTCGCTCAACTTTCATTTGCATTGAACCACTATTTTTTTGAATGAGTATACTCACTTCATCCCAAGTTTCAATGAGTTCGTTATTAATCATTACAATGCGGTCATTCTCTTGGAGACCTGCTTCTAAAGCAGGGGAGTTTGGACTAATTTTACCAATAATTGGAGCAAATTTTGTTACTCCCATCGTCCCTACAGCAAGAAAAAGCAAGAAAGCAAGTAAGAAGTTCGCAAAGGGACCTGCAAAAAGGATAATAATACGTTTCCATGGTGCTTTGGTTGTATAACTGTCAGCATCATAACTGACTTTTGTTGGATCACGATCGTCTTGTCCCTTCATCTGCACATAGCCACCTAACGGAATGAGACTTAGACAATACTCTGTATGACCAACGATTTTTGAAAAGATCTTTTTTCCAAATCCAATGCTGAAAACTTCAACGTGAACACCAAAAAATCGAGCGGCAAGAAAATGTCCTAATTCATGAAAAAAAATGAGAAACGAGAGAACCAATATTGAGGTCAGTGTACCCATCAGTTGCTCTCTTTTTTTGTGTAGCCAATGATATATTCATAACCAGAGTACAATGTAAGTCCAACAGCAACCCATAAAAGTAACTCAGCATAAGGCCAGTTCATCATTAAAAAGCCAATGGCAATCATCTGAAAAACAGTTTTGACTTTACCCGCCATACTCGCAGCAATATTCTTACCTTCACCCATTGCCGCTACACGAAGTCCTGTAATAAAAAATTCACGTGTTAGGATAAGAAAAATGGCCCAAGGGTTAGCCCGATCAATCATCATCAGTCCCAAAAATGCCGCTAAGGTAAGCATTTTATCAGCAAGTGGATCAAGAATAGCACCCAGTTGTGTTTTCT
The DNA here is from genome assembly GCF_002162315.1 of Sulfurospirillum diekertiae. Lineage (NCBI taxonomy): Bacteria > Pseudomonadati > Campylobacterota > Epsilonproteobacteria > Campylobacterales > Sulfurospirillaceae > Sulfurospirillum > Sulfurospirillum diekertiae. The sequence goes on from NZ_CP021416.1 coordinate 1,453,778, forward strand.
GATTCCAATTACGTGCAATATAGCCATCAAAAAAATCTGTTGCGCTCGCAATAACAAAAATAAGTGCAGCAAAGTAATCTAACCAACTTACATGTAAGCCCTTAAACAAGGGTAAATCACGATTGACTAAAAGAATAAACATAAGGGGTGCTAAGCCAATACGCATAGAGGCTAGAAGGTTTGGAAGATTCATCATTTAAACGTTGTACCACCATCAATCAGCATGGTGTGCCCTGTAATCCATGATGCCTTATCTGAACAAAGGAATAAACAAGCTCCAGCTAAGTCTTGTGGTTGCCCCATACGACCTAAAGGTGAAAGTTTAGCGGTGATATCACGAACCTCTTCATAGTTAGTAAAAGCTCTTAAAGCATCGGTTTCGATAGGCCCACCACTCACAGCATTGACACGAATACCTTTACAACCAAGTTCCGCTGCAGCATAACGAACCATTGTCTCAACAGCCGCTTTTGCGGTACCATGACCTGCATAATTTTCAATATAAACGAGATTTCCAGTAGATGAAAGAGAGATAATACTTCCCCCTCCAATTTTTTCCATACGTTTAGCCGCTTCTTGTGCACCCACGACAAAAGCATTGACCGTTGCTGTAAAGATGTTGTTAATACCACGAGGTTTAAGTTTCATAAACTTGGTATATCCACCCACAACTGGTCGACCAGAAATGATCGCGTTAGAGATAAAAAAGTCTACACGATCAAAATCTTTGTCAATTTCCAAGAAAAGATCTTTATAGGTCTCTGGTTCTAAAATATTGAGAGGATATGCTTTGGCTTTAATGCCAAATTTTTCTTCTAAATCTTTCACTTGCTCTTGTGCTAACGCTTCATTTGAATTGTACGTAAATGCAATATTCACACCTGCTTGGGCAAATTCATGAACAATGGCTTGACCGATACCTCTGGTACCGCCGCTAATGACAAGTGTTTTTCCCTTCATTAAAATCCTTTAATCGTATATTTTTTAAGTGTATTTTCAATGCGTTTCATATTGTCGTTGCTTGGAGCACACAGAGGCAAACGATATTCCAGTGTTTCAAGCAAACCAGCAATATACATTGCCGCTTTTATAGGAATAGGATTACTTTCGCAGAAAAGTGTTTTATTGATCTCATACAGTGAATCATTAATGGCTTTTGCCCCATGAAAATCACCTTTAAGCGCTAAGTGTGTAAGCTCTGCAATTTGGTCAGGTAGAATATTTGATGTGACGGAAATTACACCTGAGCCTCCATTGGAAAGAATAGGGTAATTGATCGCATCTTCACCGCTAAAGACAGAGAGTTGCGGCTGATGTGCGAGTAAATCTACACAACGATCAATCGAGCCTGTTGCCTCTTTGACACCAAAAATATTAGGACAAGCACCAAAAAGTCTAAAGATGGTATCGGGGAGTAAATCACATCCTGTACGTCCTGGGACATTGTACAACAACACAGGAATATCAACAGAACCTGCAATCGCTTTATAATGTTGAAAAAGACCTTCTTGTGTTGGTTTGTTATAGTATGGTGTTACAGAAAGAATAGCATGCGCTCCATGTGCTTGTGCAAATTTAGCCAATCCAATGGCTTCATGGGTTGCATTACTTCCAGCGCCTGCAAGAACTTTGACAGCACTATGTGAGCAAACATCGACTGCTATTTCAATACAACGGCGGTGTTCATCATGATCTAGTGTTGCACTTTCACCTGTTGTTCCAACAGGGACAACAACATCTATGCCATTTTTAATCTGTCTTTCTATGAGTTTTGCATATTGAACTTCATCGAGTTTTCCATTTTTAAAGGGTGTGATAAGAGCGGTCATTGCTCCTTGTAACGCCTGTTGCATTTTAATAATCCTTTCTTAATATAACGGTAGTAGATGATTGTGGAACTAAATATTTATTAACAACTTTAATTATATCTTCTTTTTTGAGCTTGTTAATACCTTCTTCGTAGTTCAAAAGGGGTGTAATATCCCCTTTTGCAAAGTAGGAACCAAAAAGTGTTGCAAGATCGCTAGAGCTTTCTAAATTATGAATAAAATCAGCCTTTGTATTGATCTTAATTTTTTCAATATCTTTATCACTGACATCACCTTTTTTAAGGCTCTCTATAATTTTAAGTATTTCAGTTTCAACGCTCTCAGCTTTGACGCCAGGATTACACACAGCTAAAAATAAAAAGACAGAAGGGTCTTTTGCTTCCATCGCATAGCCGTAGATTTGATTGACAAGTTTTTTCTCATCCACTAAAATACGGTGCAGTTTACTACTCTTACCACTGCTTAAAAGCTCACTTAAAGCGGAAAGTGCTACTTGATCTTCATGTAAAAAATTTGGAATTTTATAGGCAATTGCTACCATTTCTACTTCACTCTCTTTTTTAATGAAAAGACGTTTTGCTCCATCTTGTTGTGGCTCTACTTGATGATGTGCTTTTGGAAGAGGTGTAGAATTTTTAATTTCACCGAAATATTTTGTAACATTTTTGAAAACATCTTCAGGTTCAATATCACCAGCAACCACAACAATAGCATTGGACGGTTGATAGTATTTAGCGTGAAAACTACGAATATCCTCAATACTCCAATTTTTGATATCGTCTATAAAACCAATGGGTGTCCAATGGTATGGATGGTAGGTAAAGGCATTATTGAAAAGTCTAAAATAGAGATAACCTATAGGTGAATTATCGGTTCTCCATAGCCTCTCTTCTAAAACAACATTACGCTCTGGTTGAAACTCTTCATCCGTGAGTTTAAGATTTTGCATCAGTTCTGCAAAAAGCTCCAATGATTTTGGTAAATTTTTGGATGAACTTTTGATAAAGTAATGTGTATAATCAAAACCTGTTGAGGCGTTATTGACACCACCAAATCCTTTGACAATTTCATCAAATTCACCTGTTTTAAGGTTTTTGGTTGACTTAAAATTGAGGTGCTCAAGCATGTGAGCTATACCACTTTTACCCATAATTTCATTGCAGCTACCAACTTTGTAAAAAATATCTGTTGTAATGACATCGCTTTTATTGTGCATGGGAATAACAACAATTTGAAGCCCATTCTCCAATGTTTTGCTAAAATGTTCAGGTAGAGAATTAGCCATTAACGCTCCTAAAAATATTAAAAATAGTAGTATCTGTTTCATTGTTTATCATCTCCTATCGCTTCCTATAATTTCGCTAATATGACTAAATCCATCTTTTTCCATGCGCTCTAAAATACCAAGGTTGATTGCACGGTTAAGGGATGGTCCTTTAAAAATAAATGCTGAATAAATTTGGATCAAACTTGCCCCAGCTTTAAGTCTTCGATAGGCTTCATCCGCTGAATCAATACCTCCAACAGAAATCAGTGTCGTTTTACCAAAAAACTCTTTCGCAAGTGCTTCAAACATAACAAAACTTTTTTCAGTGAGTACCTTACCACTGAGACCTCCAAAGTCTCTTGCATTGGGAATCAAAGAATAGTCGATGGTTGTGTTTGTTGCTACGATGCCCGCTGCCCCATTTTCTAATGCAACAGAGCTTACATGTAAAGCATCGTTGATTTCAAGATCGGGTGCAATTTTAAGAAGTACCGGTTTTAAGGTTAACTCTTTTGCCATCACAAAAAGATCTTTGATAAATTGCTCATTCTGCAAATCCCGTAGACCTGGAGTATTGGGAGAAGAGATGTTAATAACCAAATAATCGCTTAAATCTTTGAAGCGTTTAATTAATTTTTCATAGTCTTTGAGCGCATTTTCAGCCGTAGTCGTTTTATTTTTTCCAATATTGGCACCTAAAGGTGTTGCAAATGGGTAAAGTGACTCTAAACGCTTTCCGACTTTATACATACCTTCATTGTTAAATCCCATTGCATTTTGAATGGATTCTTGTTCTACGTAGCGAAATAACCTTGGTTTTGCATTGCCATTTTGTGGCTCAGGCGTAATCGTTCCATACTCAATATGACCAAATCCAAGAGCGGTAAGCATTTGAATCATCGTTGCATTTTTATCAAAACCTGCACCAAGACCCAGAGGATTTAAAAATGTTTTACCAAAAATAGTTTGTTCCAAACGTTTATCATGAATAAAAAAATGCTCAGCCAATGGTGAAAGAATAAAAGGAGCATAGGTGGCACCATTCTTAAAGAAAAATTCTGCAATATGGTGGGCATTCTCAGGAGAGAAGTTAAACATGAATTTTTTCATCAGGCCATAATAATCAAACATCTTCTATTTCCTTCAATATAAAGTACGCGATTATACTCCACTAAAGATAAAAGATGGTTGATTTTAGCCCTTTTCTAGTGCTGTAAACCTTTGAGCTTAAGATACTCTTGGGAGTTAGCCAATAGCTCCTCGTCACTTCCAATGGCACAAATTTTACCATGTTTAAGAAGCGCAATTTTATCTGCTTTTTTGATGGTACTCAGGCGATGGGCAATGACAAAAGTAATTTTATCTTTGATGAGATTTTCAATCGCCTCCGTAATTTTTTGCTCACTTTGAGAATCAAGTGCCGAGGTTGCTTCATCTAAAATAAGCACTTGAGGATTGGTATAAATGGCACGGGCTATGGCAATACGTTGCCTCTGTCCTCCTGAAAGGTTCGTTCCAAATTCATCCAAATGCGTATGAATACCTTCAGGAAGGTTTTGAATAAATTCGTAAGCATTTGCTTTTTTCAGAGCATCAATCACGTTATTTTCATTGATTTCTTTACCATAAGCAACATTGGCAGCAACACTATCATGAAAAATATAAACACGCTGTGTTACCATGGCAATATTGTGACGTAAATCGTGAAGATCAAAAGATTTAAGATCAATGCCATTGATACAAACACTTCCTGATGTTGGATCATAAAAACGCATCAGCATATTCATTAAGGAGCTTTTCCCTCCACCACTATCACCAATGAGAGCTATCATTTCGCCCGATTTTGCTTCAAGACTCACATTCTGTAAAGCTTCTTTTTCGCCATAACAGAGAGAGACATTATGAAAAGAAATCGTATCGATTTTAGAAGGTAACATTTTTGTTCCAACGGGGATAGATGAGCGTTGATCTAGTAAAAAGAAAATACGTTCACTGGCAACTAATGCATCTTGCATTTTGTTATAAAGTCCTGATATTCTCTTAATAGGTGTGTAAAGCATAAAAAGAGCTGTTAAAAAAGAGAAAAATGCTCCAACACTCATACCTCCTTCAATAACCTCTTTACCACCTACGAGAATCACTACGGCAACACCAATAGAACCTAATGTTTCCATTACAGGACTGACAAGTTCATTGACTTTAACCGATTTCATCGTCAGTTTGAAGTAACGCTCATTGTCTTTTTTGAAAAGTTCGTGCTCGTATGTTTGTGCATTATTGGCTTGAATAATCTCAATATTGTTAAAAATTTCACTGAGTTTTGCTGTGATATCCGAAACTTTTCTTGCGATTGACGTGAGACTTTTTTTCATTTTTTTAGAAAGCACACTCAAAGGGTAGATTGCTAAAGGCATAATAATGAGTGCATAAAAAGCAAGTTCAGGACTTTGGTAGATGACAACACCAATCAAGCCAAAAATAGTCAGCGTTTGGCTTAGAAATTCAGGAATGAGATTGGAGACAACGGTTCTAACACGCTCTACATCATTCGTATTACGACTGATCAGCTCGCCCGTTCGGTACTCATGAAAAAAGGAGAGGTCAAGTTTTAAAAGATTTTCCAAAATCATGTCACGAAAGCGTTTGATAATATCCTGGCCAATATAGGCGGTATAGTACGCTTGTGTATAACGACCTGCTTCTTTGAGTGCATAAACAGCGATAATCGCATAGGGCAAAAGTTCAAGCATCTCTTTATCTTTGGCAATGAAAATTTCATCCAAAAGAGGCTTTACAAGATACGCTGAATAGGCAGTTCCTCCACTGGAGAGAAGCATTCCAAAAATCGCTAAGAGAAAATAGGGGATATAGTCCTTAAAAAAAGGAGAAAAACGGGCTAATACACCTTTAATACCGAGCATTTAGTTCACCTTTTCCCACTGTGTCCCCATCGCTGTATCCATGAGTTGTATCTGCTTGGACTCTAGTAGTGTGCGAATTTCATCTGCTTTTGCAAAATCTTTGGCTTTTTTGGCAACTATTCGGTTTTCAATCAATGCTTCAATCTCCGCTTTTTCAGCGTCACTAACACCGATTTGAAAGTACATGTAAGGATTGTAAAGTCCAATGCCTAGGAGCAATTCAATCCATTGTAAATTGGCATGTGTGGTTGCTTTGAGTGCTTTATCTTTAGGATTAAGATCGAGCATTTCATTCGCTGAAGTGATCATCTCATCCAAACTTGCAAGGGCTTTGGAAATATTAAGATCATCACTGAGTGCTTCCAGCATTGCCTCTTTAAAAGGAGCCGAGACTTCACTTGGTATGTTTTCAAAAACTCTCTTTTTCAATCGATAGAGTTTATCAAGGCGTTTTTTGGTGTTTAATAGATCTTCTTCGGAAAAATTGAAATTCGCACGATAATGTGTTGCAAGCAAGTAAAAGCGAAGCACTTCGCCACTGTAAATGGCAAGTGCATCTTTTAAAAAGAAACTATTTCCTAGTGATTTACTCATTTTTTCGCCGCTAATGGTGACAAAGCCATTGTGCATCCAGTATTTGGCGAGTTCTTGATGACTTTTACATCTGGTTTGTGCCGCTTCATTTTCGTGGTGTGGGAAGAGAAGATCGGCACCTCCTGCATGAATATCGATCTGAAAATTGCCACTGCTCGCAAGATGTTTTTCAATCATCGCAGAACACTCAATATGCCATCCCGGGCGTCCTACACCAAATGGGGCAGAGTAGCTAGGTTCATTGGCTTTTGAGAATTTCCACAATGCAAAATCTTTTTGATCTTTTTTCTCTTCTTTTTGCTCGACGCGTGATTGACTCGCATCTTCTTCAATGTTGCGGTGACTGAGGCTAAGGTATTTGGCATCTTTTGAGGTATCAAAATAGATCCCATCACTGGTTGCATAAGCGACTTTTTTGCGAAGCATTTCATCCACAAACGAAATGATTTCCGACACCGTCTCCGTCGCCTTTGGTTCAATGTCCGCATCCTTTACATGTAAAGCATGCATTTCATTTTTGTAGCGCTCAATGTAAAAAGAGGTAATCTCCTCAAGTGACTTTCCACTCTCTTTCATTTTGTTAATAATTTTATCATCAATATCAGTGAAGTTCTTAACAAACGTTACGTGATAACCAAGAGCAATAAATACACGACGTAAAAGATCAAAAGCAATAGCACTTCTTGCGTGTCCTAAATGAGCATCATCATATACAGTTGGACCGCAGACATAAATTTTTAACTTCATTCTCTTGAATAGGAATAAACGATACTTTTTTTCTTCTGTACTGAATCATAAATAAACATGCATAAGTTCCTTTACATAGAGTAATACACCCCATTCTACAACAAGGAGTATGACTAAAATAGCTAATTTTTTAGTATATAGTATAGCAAAAAACTTTCCTAGCCCAAATGATCGGAGCGTAAAAAAGAGTAGAACAAACGCTGAAAGCGATCCAGCAAGAGCAAGGCCTGCAGCGCCCATAGGCTTGATAAGGCTAAAGGAAAAGATTAGGTTGGCAATGAGTGAATACATTGCGATAATGGCCGCTTCTTTTTGTCTCATCCCTGCATAAAGCCAAAGGGAGAAGAGTTTTGCTAAACCAAAAGGGATCAGTCCTATCATATACATTGCTAAAACAAAACCTGTATTAGCTGTATCTTGAGTCGAAAAAGAACCATGTTGAAACAGTAATTTAACAATTTCTTCACTGAGGATAAAACCACCCAATGTTGATGTTGTGAGTAAAAACGCTAAAATCCAAAAGCCTTGAGAAAGTAAATTGGAAGCTTCTTCCTCTTTATTGGCTTTGAGGAGTCGGCTAATTTTTGGAAAAATTCCTGTGGTGAGTGCTATCGCAAAAAGAGCCAATGGAAGTTGAAAAATACGGTTCCCATAGTAGAGATAACTAATACTACCTGTCACTAAAAAGCTTGCCAGTGTTGTATCGACAAAAGAGACGATTTGTGGTGTTGAATTTCCAATAACAGAGTGCCAAAAAGAGCGATTAAAGTTTTTGTTGCTCTCTTCTAATGCCGCATCTCTCTTATGACGATACTTAAAACCCAGCGCTAAAAATTTAAAAAAACGCTCTTTCTTAAGTGCAAAAAGATGGGCAATCACTTGCAATACGCCACCCACTAAAACACCATAGCTTAAAGCATAAACGATCGTTTTACGATCATACCCTTGAAAAAGAAGGAGGGCACCTATCATACCGATGTTAAGGAGTGCTGTTGAAAATGCTGAAACGGCAAAATGGTGCTTGTATTGAAGCAATGACCCAAAAAGGGTGACACAGAAAATAAGAGGTAAATAGTAAAAGTTAATAGCAACAAAAGGTGCTGAGAGTGCTACCGTTTCATCATCAAAGCCAAAGGCAATTATTTTGGCAAAAGATTCGCTAAAAAGTGTAACAATCAATGAGAAAATAATAAGAAAAAGTAAAAAGCGTGAGAAAATAGTATAGGTAAAAAGTGCCTTACGTGATGTTTTAATAAAACTCGGGATAAAGCTCTGTGTAAAAGCGCCTTCTGCAAAAATACGGCGAAAAAGATTAGGAAATTTAAACGCCACGAAAAAAAATATCGCTATAGATATTTGCTCCTAAAATTGAAGCACTCAGTATATCGCGAATAAAGCCAAATATACGAGAAACAAGGGTTCCAATACTGTTTGTGAAAAATGATTTAATAAGCATTGCGTATCTTATCAAAAAATGGTTTAAACAATATTTTTATCTATTTTTCGCTAAGATTTCCTAACATTATAAGCAACATTTGTCGATATTAGAGCAAAATTGAGAGTTTATTCAAAAAACAGAGGTGCACATTGGGGCTATTTGATAAGATTAAAGGTCATAATACGGATACGGGTACACAAAATGATGGTGACGTGTCTGAATTTAAATCTATTGTTATAGACACTATTAACGTCATCAAAGAACTAAAAAATGTTGCTATTGCAAGTCATCTGAAGCCTTCTGAACTCTCTTTTAAGCTTCTACGTACAACAACGTACTACAGTGATGAAAAGAGTGAAAATAATGAGATGAATGAAGAAGAGTTAAAGCTTTTATCGGATGATAACTTTTTACTCAATCCCAATCTCAAACTAACACAGCATTATCGTGTTGAAATTTACAAAATTGCCGATCAAGAAGAAGATCATACGATTCTTCCTGATATAACACTCAGTGGAAATAAAACTTTAACCAAGATTATTGCAATGGTTGCAAAAAACCATGATGTCAAATATACCTCAAAACTTGAAGAAAAAATAATCGAAGATATTCAGATCAAAAAGATTAAAGCAGGTATTTTAGTAGGTATTCGCGATCAGAATATGTACAAAGAAGTCAAAAAAATTGTAGCTAATATTCGGGTGAATGGAATCATCGATCAAAATCAGACCTTTGTTGTCTGTCAAGGCGTGGATGAGATACCTTCCATCAATGATGATCTTATTTATCATTATAAGAAGAAAATCAATGCTAAAAGTACCGATGGCAAAATTGACTATGCTAAACGAGGATACGTATTAGCTGTCGATAAAGATGAATGTATTATTGAATATATTAAACCGCAGCTTGGGACTCCTGGACGTAACTGTAGAGGAGCATTTTTGCCAGTGAAAGAGCCTCGCAAGTCAAATGATACACCCATTGCCATTACGGCTAATCTCGTTAAAAAAGAGAGCGAAACCAGTATCAAATATATTGCAAATCGCGGTGGATATGTCAATTTTGACAAAGGCACTTATGATATACAAGATCAAATGGAGATCAACGAAATCAGCTTTAGATCCACGGGTTCTATCGATGCAAGTTTGGGATCAAACATCAAAATTAATATCAAAGAAAGTGATATTCTTAAAGATGCCATAGGTGCTGGTATGAGTGTTGAAACTTCCGAAGTGCATGTTCAAGGCAACATTGGAAGTGGTGCTAAAATTAAAGCAAAGATTGCTGAAATTGGTGGACAAACACATCAGAGTGCCTATATTGAGGCGGATAAAATTATTATTTCAGTTCATCGTGGTGAAGCCAATGGTCAAGACATCGAAATTGATCGTTTGGAAGGTGGAAAAGTCATTGGTCATACGGTGCATGTTAAACAGATGATTGGTGGCGAAATTATTGCCAATAGTGTGAAAATTGACAATCTTCTTTCCAATGCAAAAATAACAGCGTGTGATCTTATCGAAATAACAGAACTCAAAGGCAATAACAATAAACTTATTATTGATCCAAGTGTTACAAAAGAGTTCAATGAAATGATTGATACGATTAATACTAAGATTGAAAAAATTGAAGAAGAGCTCAAAGCTTATCCAAGACAACTGAGTTCTAAAAAAGAGTTTATCGATAAAAACAAACCCATGGCAGAGATGGTTAAAGATAAGATTATGGAGCTTAAACGTAATGGCGTTGAACCGCCTATGACACTTTTTGCTAAGATCAAAGATTTTCAAGAAAAAGTGATTGACTATAATACGTTTTTGCAGACCTTTAAAGATAAAAAAGAAGAGTTGCAAGAGTATCGTAAAGAGCTCAATCAAGTCCAAAATAAAGTGTTCTTTGCCAAAATTATTAACCATTCTGCTTGGAAAGAGTTTAATGAAGTACGATTTAGACTCATTTCTCCACCCAAAGATATTACCTACAACCCAAAAGAGCATGAAATTGTACGTGAAATTACGCTTAAAGATATGGGCAATGGCGAGCATAGAGTAATGCGTTCCGCGGAGTATAGTAGCAAATGATTGTGGGTATTGAAGGAAAAGTTGTTAAAAAAGAGGTGACGTTTGTCCATGTGAAAACAGCTGCTGGTCTAACGTATAAAGTGTTTGTTTCATTGTCATGTCTTGGAAAAATCAGTAGTGAACTAATCTCTTTACATGTAAGCCAAATTATCAGAGAAGATCAGCACAGTTTGTATGGTTTTATCGACGAAAATGAGAAAAAAGTATTTGACACACTGATTAAACTAAATGGCATTGGACCATCAACGGCTTTAGCGGTTTGTTCGACGCTCAGTCCCGATGATTTTGCACAAGCCTTGGTGAGTCAAAATGTTCAAGCTTTTCAAAAAGTTCCTGGCATTGGACCCAAGAGTGCCAAACGTATTTTAGTAGAACTGAGTGATTTTTCGTTGCAACTTAGTTCTGATGATCATAACTCGAGTAGTATGATTGAAGCCTCTTTAGCCCTTGAAAGTCTTGGATTTAAAAAAGAGATGATTAAGAAAGCATTGAGTACTTGTCAAGGGGTAGATACTCAAACACTTATCAAAGAAGCTCTTAGAAAGCTTAGTTAAATAAAGGATGAAAATGACTGTAGCCGTTTTGTTTGGCGCCCAAAGTTTTGAGCATGAGATTAGCGTGGTAAGTGCCATTGCTCTCAAAAAAGTGCTAAAAAGTGACATTGTTTATATATTTTGTGATTATTACCGTAATTTTTATTTGATTCCAACCGATAAAATTACTTCAAAACGTTTTAGCAGTGGTGAATATAAAAAAGATAAACTGCTCTATCTTAAGCAAGGTGGTTTTTACGCTAAAAAAATGTTGGGTGAAGAGAAAATAATGTTCGATGTCATGATTAACCTCGTGCATGGCATGGACGGAGAAGATGGAAAACTTAGTTCTATGCTTGATTTCTTTGGTGTACCCTATATTGGGCCTCGGATGGAAGGTAGTTGTATCAGTTATAACAAACTTTTTACAAAGCTGTATGCCAAGGAAGTGGGGGTTAATGTATTAGACTACCAAGTGCTTCGTAAAGGAAGTGGTGCATCAATTAAAATTGCTTATCCATTTATCGTCAAGCCTCTACGACTAGGAAGTTCTATTGGAATAGGGATTGTTAAAGAAGAAAAAGAGCTTGCATACGCACTTGATGTTGCTTTTGAATTTGATGATAGTGTCCTAATAGAACCGTTTATAAGTGGTGTAAAAGAGTACAATCTTGCAGGTTGTAAAACCGATATGTTCCACTTTTCTATTATAGAAGAACCTCAAAAAGATGAATTTTTAGATTTCGATAAAAAATATTTAGATTTTTCTCGTACAAAAAGAGTGAATGAGGCTGCACTAGATATCAAAGCAGAAGAAGGAATTCGTGACGCATTTATGAAGCTTTATGATCCACTTTTTTTAGGGGCACTTATTCGTTGTGATTTTTTTGTGATTGATGGAATGACGTATCTTAATGAAATCAACCCAATTCCTGGTAGTATGGCCAATTATCTTTTTGATGATTTTGATAGAATAATTAAAAATCTTTCAAAATGGTTGCCAAAAAGTATCACGATTCCAAAAGAATACCGCTATATCAACTCCATTCAAGCAGCTAAAGGTAAGTAAAAGTCTTGTTTATGTAGGATATTACATAAAATTTTGCACAAAGGCTCGAATCGATGACCTATGCTAAAAACGAGATAATGACTGCAACAGACATGGTGCGCAACTTTAGTTCTGTGTTGGGTAGTATTACCAAAGGGAAAAGTAAACGTGTGGTCATCGTGAAAAATAACCGTTTTGAAGCGGTTATGATCACGGTGGATGAATACGAAAAAATGAGTGAAGCCGTTAATATTTTGGAAAAAATCTATGCCAACACGAAAAAGAAGAGTGATGGCTAAGAAAGAGATCGTATTTCAAAATACTTCTTACGAATTATCGTATGAGTTGTTAAACCAAAACCAACCGCAAACCATTCTTTTTTACATGGTTGGGGCAGTAATAAAGAGATTATGAAGCAAGCATTTGGGAAGACGTTTTCTCAGTACCAGCATCTCTATCTTGATCTTCCTGGTTTTGGGCACTCTTCAATTCATGATGTCATCACTACAGGAACTTACTCAGACATTGTATCTGTCTTCTTAAAAGCGTTACATGTAAAACCTCTTATCATTGTGGGACACTCGTATGGTGGTAAAGTGGCAACATTGCTGCAACCAGAGGTCTTGGTTTTGCTCTCAAGTGCTGGTATTGTTCCACCAAAATCTTTGAAAGTCAAACTAAAAATAGCGCTTTTTAAACTGCTAAAACCCTTTGCTCCACGCTCTTTTTACCGCTTTTTCGCGACCAAAGATGTGGAAGGGATGAGCCAAACCATGTACGAAATTATCAAGCGGGTCGTCAATGAAGACTTTAGTGAGCAATTTCTTACATGTAAAGCAAAAACGTTTCTGTTTTGGGGCAAAGAGGATAGTGCAATGCCACTTTTCTGTGGAGAAAAGATGCACTCTCTCATTAAGGGAAGTCACTTTTACCCGATGGAGGGTGATCATTTCTTTTTTATGAATCAAGCAAAACAGATCGAAAAGACACTTGGGGAGTTTGGATTTTGAGTACTTATAGATTGATTGTAACAGGACGCGTACAAGGTGTTAATTTTCGCCGATTTGTTGTTGATATAGCGCATGCATTGAATTATGTGGGGTATGTCAAAAATAGTGCCGATGGCAGTGTTGAAGTTGTGATTAACTCTGCTTATGAGGAAGATTTGGAATTTTTTATTAGTAAACTCTATGATGGTTCAATGTTTTCAGATGTTCAAGACGTTACATGTCAGAAGATTGAAAGTATGATCTTTGATGATTTTGAGAAGAGATAAAGAGCATGGAAATAATGGTTACAAGCATCACTCACCTCTGTTTTATTTTAGGGCTTAGCTACTACTTTATAATAGCAATGCAATGGTACAGTTATAGGCTAGAGCGTATTGTATTTCATTACAATCGTTATGATTGGCACGTGTTCTACTTTTTAGTTCCTTTAGTAGGTTACTACCTTCTAAACGGTGTTGTACTTTCTCTTTTTGTTGCACTTTTTTTTGATCTCCCTTTTCATATGGCAGAAAAAAATGGACAAAAAACTTGTTTGGACAGCACGAGTAAAGCGATTTTTCTCTTTTTAGTTTTAGCGACTCTTTTTCAAGATCTTTTGTGTACGGTATTGGTTGCATCATGCTTGAAGTTAGGTGTCATTATTCCTTTAATGGTGGCGCAAATAGCAAGTATGTTCTATGAAAAGATGCTTTTTCTTAGCTTTAAAAAAGAGGCTCAGAAAAAATTGATGGCAAACAGTGCGTTAAAAGTAGTTGCCATTACAGCGAGTTATGGTAAAACCAGTATTAAAAACTTTTTAGCACAAATTCTTTCCACAAAGTTTAATGTCTATAAAACACCACGTAGTGTCAATACAATAGGTGGCATTATTAAGGATATTAACAACGATTTGCCTGAACAATGTGATGTTTATATTGTTGAAGCGGGTGCTCGAGCTCGTGGAGATATTGATGAAATTGCGAGACTTGTCAATCCACATATTGCCGTTGTTGGGTGTATTGGCGAGCAACATATTGAGTATTTTAAAACATTGGAAAATATCCGAAATACAAAGATGGAACTCCTTCACTCCTCTAGGCTTGAAAAAGCATTTGTGCATGAAAGTACCAATGTCAAAGGATCAGAATCTATTCTTTCTTTTGGCGCTGAGCTTAGTGATGTTGAGGCTTCTTTGCAAGGGCTAAGTTTTTCAATGCTCCTAAATGGCGTAAAAGAGAGTTTTACATGTAAACTTTTGGGTGCTTTTAATGCGATTAATATAGCAGCAGCCATTCACGTTGCACGCACACTGGGTCTTTCTATTGAAGAGATTAGGTCTGCCGTATCGCATTTAGAAGGGGTTGAGCATCGTCTTCAAAAAATTGAAGCAGGTGGAAAGCTCATTATTGATGATAGTTTTAATGGTAATTTAGAAGGCATGTTAAGTTCCTATAATCTGGTTGCACAGCATCAAGGGCGTAAAGTTATTATTACGCCAGGTATTGTTGAAAGTACAGAAGAAGCGAATAGGATACTTGCCAAAAAAATTGATGATGTTTTTGATCTTGTCATGATTACAGGTAAAATAAACGTTACTATTTTACACGATAACATTCATAAAGCTCAAAAAATTATCATTTCCGATAAATCAAAGCTCCAAGAGACCTTATCAGAACAGACATATGCAGGAGATGTGATACTTTTCTCCAATGATGCACCAACTTTTCTCTAATAATCGTATCCTTTTTATATTCCTATTATCTGTTGTAAAGTATGATGGGCAATCAATTTAAAAGGAGTGAGATGAAAAGTAAGAGTTTGTATATCTCATCGCTTGCACCTGCCGCAGGCAGTTTGATTGTAGCGATGGGCATTATGGAACTATTAAAAGGGCGTCTTGGTAAGGTTGCTTTTTTTAGACCGGTTATTTTAGATGCGAATGAAGTTGATAAAGACATTGATTTCATGCTGGAATATTATGCCCTTAAAATGGACTATAACGCTACTTATGGTTACACTGTTCATGAAGTTGAAAGTTTAATTGCTGAAAATAAATACAATGAAGTTTTGGAAAATCTTATTGATAAATTCAAAATTTTAGAGAGCCAGTATGACTTTGTACTCATTGAAGGACTTAACCAAGCGAATTTTTCACAAACTCTTGATTTTGATATTAATCTTTCAATCGCTAAAAACTTGAGTAGCCCTTTTATCAGTGTTTTAAAAGGCAAGCAAAAAAGTGTTAAAGAGGTGTTGGATGAAATATCTATTGAGGCAGATGCCATTAAGGGTGCTGGATGCCAACATTTTGCGACATTTGTCAATCGTTTAGGTGACCAAGAGGTTCAAGAGCTTAAAGAGCTCAATCGCGCTAAACCAATTCAAAATGTTCCTGTCTATTTTTTACCTGAGGTGCCAGAGCTTGACACTCCGACTGTTGCTGAGATAAAAAATAAGCTAGGTTGTTCCCATATCTATGGTGAAGAAAAAGATTTACGTAGAGTTGTCAAGCAGAGTAAAATCGCTGCAATGAAACTTGATAATTTCTTAGAATATATTGAAGATGGTGACTTGGTCATAACTTCAGGGGATAGATCGGATATTATCGTAGGATGTCTTAGTACCGTATTTTCTAATAATTATCCAAATATCTCCGGCATTTTGTTGACTGCAGGGATGATGCCTCATAAATCCATTAACAAACTTATTGCTGGGTTTAAAGACCTTTCCATTCCTATTTTAAGTGTCGACAATGGTACTTTTGATACTGCTGTCAATGTCTCCAATGTTCCAGCGACAATTACACCACAAAGTGTACGCAAAATTGCATTGGCTATGGGACTTTTTTCAGCGAATGTCAATATTGAAGAAATCGAAAAAAGTATTGATACTGAATCCACCACGAGTTCTATTACTCCAATTATGTTTGAGTATGCTCTTTTTGAACGCGCAAGGAGAAATCGTAAAAAAATTCTTCTTCCTGAGAGTAATGATGAGCGTATTCTTCGAGCAACGGAGATTTTATTACGTCGTGATGTAGCTGATATTATCCTTCTCGGTGTTGAAGAAGAAGTACGTCGCAAGAGTGCAACACTTGGACTTGATATAAGCAAAGCGACTATCATTGATCCTTTAACATCACCTCTAATGGAAGAGTTTGTCACTTCTTTTTACGAAATGCGTAAAGCCAAAGGTTTGAGCTTAGATGTTGCTCGTGATAGTATGATGATGAAAAATTATTTTGGAACAATGATGGTTTACCTAGGTTATGCTGATGGTATGGTCTCTGGTGCAATTCATACAACTCAAGAGACGATTCGTCCAGCACTTCAGATTATCAAAACCAAACCAGGTATCTCTATTGTTTCAAGTCTTTTCTTTATGTGTTTAGATACAAGAGTCTTGGTTTACGGTGATTGTGCGGTTAATCAAGATCCAAATGCAGAAGAGTTGGCTCAAATTGCTATTTCTTCTGCAGACACGGCTAAGATATTTGGTATATCACCAAAAATTGCAATGCTTTCATATTCTACAGGTGATTCAGGGAAGGGTGAAGAGGTTGAAAAAGTGCGTTTAGCCACTAAAATTGTTAAAGAAATACGACCTGATCTTTTGGTAGAAGGACCTATTCAATACGACGCTGCCATTGATCCTATTGTTGCTAAAACAAAATTACCAAATAGTAAAGTCGCTGGTGAAGCCACCATCTTCATCTTTCCAGATCTTAACACGGGTAACAACACTTATAAAGCGGTTCAAAGAAGTTCAGGTGCTGTTGCCATTGGTCCTGTACTCCAGGGACTTCGAAAGCCCGTTAATGATCTTAGCCGAGGTTGTTTAGTTCCAGATATTGTCAATACCGTCGCCATTACAGCTATTCAAGCACAAACCAATGATGGAGCTAATAAGTGAAAATTTTAGTCTTAAATGCGGGTAGTTCTTCTGTCAAATATCAACTTTTCAATATGGCCAATAATGAGGTTTTGGCCAGTGGAGTGATTGAGCAAATTGGCGAAAAAGAGTCAATGGCTAAAATAAAATATAAAAAGCCAGCGGGTGATGAGCAAAAAAGAGAAGAAAAATGCTCTATCCACGATCATGATGCAGCCTTAACATGGATGAGTGAGGCATTGATTCAATCAGGTGTTATTCACAACCTTAATGATCTTGATGCGATTGGTCATCGTGTTGTACAAGGGGGCTCTTCGTTTCAGGAACCAGCAATGGTTGATGACTATGTTATGTCAGAGATTGAGCGTTTAATTCCTCTTGGACCATTGCACAATCCAGGTCATCTTGCTGGTATGAAAGTTTCGGTACATCAAAGCCCTAATGTTCCCCAAGTGGCTGTTTTTGATACCGCATTTCATTCGACATTACCTAACTATGCTTACATGTATGCTATTCCTTACAAATACTATGAGGAATTACGCATCAGACGTTATGGCTTCCATGGAACTTCGCACTATTATGTTACTAAAGTAGCAGCAAAATATTTAAAGCAAGACATCAATACACTTAATGCCATTACGCTTCATTTAGGCAATGGAGCAAGTGTTACAGCGATTGAAAATGGTCAAAGTATTGATACATCGATGGGCTTAACACCACTGGAAGGGCTCATTATGGGAACACGAAGTGGTGACCTTGATCCAGCTATTCTCTTCTATTTAGCACGTAAGCGTGGACTTACTCTTGATGAACTGGATAAAATGCTCAATAAAGAGAGTGGATTAAAAGGAATATGCGGAAGTAATGATATGCGTGAAATTACACGTATGGCAGAGGAGGGTGATGAAAGAGCACAGCTTGCTTACGACATGTTCAATTATCGCCTTAAAAAATATATTGGTTCCTATTCTGCTGTTCTTGGTCGGGTAGATTGTATTGTTTTTACAGGAGGTATTGGCGAAAATGCAAATGATGTTCGCCTCAAGTCTTGTGAAAAATTGGAGAATTTTGGCATCAAAATAGACCCAATCCTCAATAGCGTTCGATCAAGTGAAATTAGAACGATTAGTGCAGACGATAGCAAAGTAAAAGTTTTGGTTATTCCAACCAATGAAGAGCTTGAAATTGCAATAGAAACTTTGGAAATGATCCAAAAGCATCACTCGTAAAATATGTGTTTACATGTAAAGAAAATCTTTACATGTAAACCTTCTTGTTTAGCTCAAAAGTTCTTTCGCAATCGTATTAATACGTTTACCATCAGCTACACCTTCACATTCAGCAAGAACTCCAGCCATGATCTTACCAATTTCTTTTAAACTCGTTGCTCCAGTTGCAAGAATGTGTTTTTGAATGATGACTTTAAGGCTTTCATCGCTAAGTTGCTGCGGTAAATAACTTTTTAAAATGGTTGCTTCTGCCAACTCTTTTTCATAAAGATCTTCTCTTCCTGCATCTTTAAAAGCAGATAAGGCGTCTTCGCGTTGCTTGAGTGATTTTTGGATAATTTTTACAATATCAGAATCACTAAGTTCTTTACGTTCATCGACTTCAATTTGTTTAAGTGCACTCATTAAAAAACGGATAACATCACGTTTAAAAGTATCTTTGGTTTTCATCGCATCTTTTAGATCATCTTGAAGTTTTGACTTTAGTTCTGACATCTTTTTTCCTTAGAACATAATTTACTTTAGAGGTGAGTATTTTATAGTATAATAGTAAAAAATAGAATAAAACGGAGTCGTATGAAAGTTTTTACATGTAGCTTTATAGCCGCTCTTTTTTTGGCAGGCTGCTCAGTACATCCAGCCGATCCAAAAATTAGCATGAAAGCACCTGTATACGTTGATGAGACGCCTTCCAAAGTGAATGAATCAATGCCTTCTAATGCAGGTAGCCTTTTTGGACAAGGTGATAACCCTTTATTTGCCGATCTTAAAGCAATGCATGTTAATGACGTTGTAACTGTTACCATTACTGAAAAAACAGCACAAACATCTACGGGTAAAAAAGCTTTAACAAAACAAAGTAGTGATTCTCTTGGTGCTGGTATTACCACTGCTGCAGGTGGTGGTGTTTTAGGTACAGTATCAAAAAATTTAAATGATGTTGGTAATATTGGTTTTACGACGGGATCCAATAATTCTTTTACAGGCAACGGAAGCAATACTCGTAATGAAACCTTTAGTACGACTATTTCAGCTCGTGTCATCAAGATTTTAAATAATGGACATTACTTTATTGAGGGTAGTCGTGAATTATTGATTAATGGTGAAAAGCAAATTATTCAAGTGAGTGGCGTTATTCGACCTTATGACATTGATAAAAATAACAACATTGATTCAAAATACATTGCGGATGCAAAAATTCTTTACAAAACAGAAGGTGATATAGATCAAACTACGACTAAGCCATGGGGTGCCAAATTCATGGAAACCATTTGGCCATTTTAATGTAACTATACTAAAGGATATTTTTTGGAAAACAGTAACCCACCTAAGTTTATTGAAAGAGACAAAATTTTTAAGGCAAAAGATATTATTGTTGCACTTAAATATTTTGGTGTCAGTTTTGATAAACTTAAAACAAATACACCCAATCGTGCTCGTGCTATTGTTTTAGGCTATAAAGCATGGCGATTAGGATTGAATGAAACACAATTACGCTCTGTCATTGAACGCAAAATTGATGATAAAGAAATTATTGAGATTCTTGAATATAAAGAGAAAAAAAGTATTCGAAGTTGGAGTATTTTTACAAAAATTAAAGAAGATGACTATAAAATTAAAGTTGAACGTTTATGGTGTAAAAAGCTAGGGGCACTTTGCTTAATTGCAAAAATAGGGCAAAAAGAACTTATTACGCTCGCATGTGAAACATTCAAAGATCAATTAGATTGCACAATTCCTAAAGAGTTTTAGACCCAATTTGCCTTACATGTAAAACCATATAAGGCAAAATTCTCTCTTTTATGATTTAACAGCTTTTGCCATGTCCCACATAGGCATGAAAATACCTAAGGCCATCAAAAGTACCATAGCTGCAATAAAGCCCAAAAGAATAGGCTCAATATAACTTGCGATATTGTCGATAATTTGGCTAAAACGTGATTTGAAATAAAGGGTGACTTTTTCCAGCATTTTATCCAGAGTACCACTTTGTTCACCTGCTTGAATCATTTGAATAAGCATACCTTCAAAAAGTCCTGTATCACGAAATGATTCTGTTAAGGAAATACCTCTTTGTACTGAGATCTTAACACTGGAAAGTTTCTTTTTAAGATGGGTGTTTTCTAACGTTAATAAAGCTGTATCGAGCGCATCCGCAATAGGAATACCTGCACGAATAAGTTCCGTAAAAACAAGGCAAAAACGGCTCAGTGTTGCATAAAAAATAATATTTCCAATTAAATAGACCTTAAGAATATAGATATCAAATTTTTTCTTAAAGTCTTCATTATTTTTGAGTAAATACTGAAATAGTAGAATAGTGCCAATAATGCCAGATAGAAGGTAGAGACCATAATGATTAATAAGGTTTTCCATAAAAAGAAGGATTTTGGTTGGTAGGGGCAATTCCGCTTTAAGTTGAGCAAAAATTTCTTTAAATTTTGGGACAACATAGATCATAAGTATTGAAAAAGCAACAGCAATTGCAATAACAACCGTAATAGGGTATCGCATCGCTTTTTTAAATTTTTGTCTATTTTCTTCAATTTCTTCAAGAATTTCTGAGAGTTTTTCTAAAGATTCTGCCATATTTCCTGTACTCTCACCTAACTCAACCATAGCAAGGGTCACGTCACCTACTTCATTGCGATATGTCATCAATGATTGCGTAAGGCTAAGTCCAGAGTTTAGATCATCATTAACGCTGTTAAATATTTCTTTCAGTGTCTTGTCTACGGTAGCATTTGCAACTTCTTTAACACTATCATGAATAGAGATACCAGCATTGGTCATAACACTGAGCTGTCTCATTGCAGCAATAAGGTTTGGCATTTTTATTTTTTTGCGAAAGAGAGCATTCATGATTTGGTCTTTTAATTCGCCTAACTGATCTTCAAGGGGGGCTGAAGTTTCTTTAATATTTAAAATTACGCCTGGTATTTTCAATTTTGCTATTGATATTGCATCATTACGTGTGGGCGATTTGACAACAGTTTTAGTCTTTTGCCCTTTGAATAGGTAGTTTACTTCAAAATATTTCATTCTTTTGCCACCCTTATGATTTCATCTAGCGTTGTAATGCCATGTGCGGCTCGGGTAATACCATCTTGGAACATATCGACAAAGCCTTCTTTGATTGCCTGCTCTTTAATATCACTTTTACTGCCACCTTGTGCAATCATACTTGAAATTTTTTCACTTATAGGAAGAATTTCAGAGATCATTTCACGCCCTAAATAGCCTGTTTGTGAACATTTTTCACAACCATTATTTTTATAAAATTGAAAATTTTCAGGAAGCATATCTTTAATTTCATCATGAGCAGTTTTTGGTAGTGTATATTTAGTTTTGCAATAAGGGCACAATTTACGTACTAGCCTTTGTGCTTCAATTGCAATTAATGATCCACTAATTAAATACGGTTCAATTCCCATATCTACAACTCTTGTAACGGCACTGATTGAATCATTTGTATGAAGTGTTGAAAAAACCAAGTGACCTGTAAGTGCTGCTTGCACTGCAATACGAAGGGTTTCAGTGTCACGAATCTCACCAATCATAATAATATCTGGATCTTGTCTTAAGATAGAACGTAATGCCGTTGCAAACGTTAAATTAGCCTTTTCATTAACTTGCACTTGTTGCGTTAAATTGAGTTGGTACTCCACTGGGTCTTCGACGGTAATAATTTTACTTTGCACACTTTTAATAGCATTTAAAGCCGCATAAAGCGTTGTGGTTTTACCACTTCCTGTTGGCCCTGTAACTAAGATAATACCATAGGGAGACTTCATAGCTTGTGCAAACTTAATGTAGTTATTAGGATGCATACCAAGATCTTCAATTTTAATCATCACTTTAGATTTATCTAAAATACGAATTACAATGGATTCTCCATTAATTGTAGGCAGCGCAGAGATCCTGAAATCATACTCACGGCCTAGAATCGTAGCTGAAAAACGACCATCTTGAGGCTTTCTTTTTTCAGCAATATCCATATTGGAAAGCAACTTCATCCGTGAGCCCAGAGGAGGGTATATATCTTTATCAAAAATGAATGTTTCTGTGAGCATTCCATCAATACGGCTACGAACAATGCAATTGTTCTCTGTTGGTTCAATGTGAATATCACTAGCACGTGCCAAAATAGATGTTTTAAGGATAATTTCTATGAGTTTTAAAATCCCAGAAGATTCTTGTGGATTTTCAGCAGCACTGGAAGTAATCTCTTTGCGAATTTCGCCAATGAGTCCTTTGATACTTTCACCTAACTCCATTTTAATCAGGTATTTATCAATTTGTGTAGGCTCTGCAATGATAACTTTGAGTAGTTTTCGTGGAAAAATTCTTTGAACGCCTTCTTGAGCATTGATGTCCAATGGATCTTTTAATGCAACAAAAATATTAATTTCATCTTCTCTAATAGGGAGTGCTTTAAATTTCTTGAGTTGAGCAAAAGGAAGTTTTGAGGCAAGACGATAATCAATGTCTATTGAATCAAGATCAAGGTACTCATAATTAAGATTTTTAGCCAAAGATTGTAAAAACTTTTCACTGTCAATTGCAAAATTAGCGTTAACATCTTCTAAATTTAGATACCCTTTTTTAAAAAATTCAATGACTAAAATAAGAAGATCTTCTTTTGTAAAAAAATTATTTTCTAAAAGAATTTCACCTAATACTTTATGATTATTCTGTTGTGTTTCTTCTCTTATTTTAGCAGCACTATGTTCATCAATTATACGGTTGTGAATAAGATATGTTAAAAGTGTTGTTGTAATATCATTCATTTTTTACCACTATTTATAAATTTTTTCTATTGTACCATTTATTAAAAAAAGAAAACAAATTCATTTAGTCAATAACTTCACCTACACTAATTTGATTCAGTAGACTTTGAGCTGCTTTTGATTTATTACTTTTTAGGTAGGCTTGAAGCGCAAGGACAGCATCTTCTTTATGACCAAGTTTAACTTTAGATTTAGCAAACCAAATCCAACTTTTTTCACTATCAGGATCTGCATTGTTGGCCATAAGAGCCCATTTATTACATTCCGTATAATTTTTCATTGCATAATATTCTTCTGCAAGCATTAATGCAAAGGTAATGTTATGTGTTTTTTCAAATTTATCTTTCAGGTATTGTATGGAATTCACCTCATGTGTCTCAATTTTAATAAGACCCTTGGGTTTTTGTTCATCCATAAGAGGTGGGGGCAAAAGAGCTGTGTCAACTTTATCTTCTTTATTGCGATAAAAATTTTCTTCATCAATAGTTGGCATTTTTCGCATTAAAACTTTATTGTCAATATCTTCTTCTTGGATGCCAAGACTTGACTTCTTTTCAGCAATCTCAGGTACATAAGAGGACTTCTTTTCTACTTTATTTTTGTTAATAATTGGAAGTTGGAGAAAAAGTATTTGATTCTCTTGCTCCTCTACAACAAGAGGAGGAGTATATTTCTTTACACTCATATTTACATCAGAAGCATTTAAGGACTGTTGTTGAATACCCGTAATGTTAGTATCAAGAGGTTTGATTGATTCTGCTATTGTTTGAACATTATTAGATAATGATGCATTGGTATCTGTCAAGGGAACCATCGTAGGATAGAGGAAAATGGCAGTAGCACCTATTAGTAAAATAATTATACTTACGATGATGTAATGTACTCTTTGTTTAATTCTATATTTGAAGACTTTTTTTTTTCGAGTTCCATAATTTCTATAGCACTAAGCATGGATCATTCCTAAACTTATACCTGCCATTTCAATATATTTTACATGTAAAGCATTCGTTTTGATAAGGGAGGGTTGATGCATATCATAATATTCCAAAATTTCAAAAAGTTTGTACATCAGTTTATTAATTGTTCTCAAATTTCCATCCGTAACTTTTAAAATAAGTTTATAATGTTTGTCTTTAAAAAGGTTAAGATATTCAAAGCGATTATGGAACAAGAGTTTTTTTTCAATATATGTTTTAATTTCATTCTTTGAAGCATTGTCAATTTCAATTGTTTCCCAAATACGTGTCTGAAAATAGTCTTTAGCTAGAACATCTTCTCTCTCTGTTTTGTGAACCGTAAATAAAAATTTAAATAAACGTGAATCTGCCATAAGACGGATTTTTTCAATCAAATCTGTTGGATAGAGCTGCGCTTCATCAATTAATACTGTAATAGATTGATCTGTAGATGTGATATGCTTACTTAAAAGTGCTAAAAATTCATTGTAATTTGAAAATCCAGGAGATTTCTTTGCAAAAATATGCTCAAACAAGGCATCAATAAAAACTTTTTCTTCAAAAAAAGGTCTTGGAAAAAAAATAATCCGTTTTTTTGTTCTTAAATCATTAAAAATTTTTTGGAGTAAAAAAGTTTTTCCAGTTCCGGGCTTGCCATAAAAAAGGATTAACTTTAGGGGTTTATCTAAAGTCTGCACCAACTTATCATACGTTGTTGCAGACTTATCAAGATTGATATAATCAAAAACTTCACCATCAACAAAGATGGTTTTAAGGTCACTATAATGGCTATTCATTTATCTTTTGACTGTATCCAAGATCTTTAAGTGTTGCTTTATCCGTGCCTTTTGCTCCAATAATACGTGGGGTAATGACAAAAACAAGTTCATTAGTGGACAATGTATCAGCCGAATGTTTAAAGGCTTCTCCAATAAGAGGAATACTACTGAGTAATGGCACACTAGAGTCTTGTTTTCCTTTAGTATTTGTTATAAGTCCTCCTAAAATAATCGTTGAGCCATCTTTAACTTTTACAACTGTTGAGAGTTTTTTTTCAGAAGTATCTGGCGCAATAACCCTAGGGTCAGTTGTTTTAACATCATCGGCAGAGTATTTAAACGTACTAACAGACGGATTGATTCTAAGAATAATCTCATTATCTTCCGAAATTTCAGGAGTTATATTTAATAGGACACCAATAAAAATAGAATAATTGGTATAGGTTGTTGCTAAAGTAGCAGTTCTTGTTGTGCTTGCGGCATTGGTCGTCTCAGGAACACGGTAATTAACATTATCACCAATAGTAATGAGCGCTTGTTGATTGTTCATTGTTAAGACTTTTGGACTTGATACAACTTTTGTTTCGCCGCTTGAACCTAAAAAATCAATCAGTCCTGCAATAGAAAACGATACATCATTGACAACTGTTAAATTATTGAGGTTACTCGAAGCATTTGCTGTGCCAGTACTAGCAGAATTATATAAAGTATTTGGATTGCTAGCAGACAATGTTCCTTGATTACTATTGTTAAAAATAGAGTTACTTCCGATATTCAAAGAAAACTTACTCCAATCAACACCTGATGTATTGCTATTATTTAATAATACTGAGACAATTGAAACATCAATTAACACTTGCCTATGAAGCCTCTCTTTGAGTACATCTATATATTCACTGACACGATCTAATTGTCTTTTGGTAGCTGTAACTGTAATCATGCCCGCATTTACATTGATGATAGGTGATTGTGCTTTATACGTTTCTCCTCCGGTATTTAGAACTGAGGTGAGTTCTGTTGCAATAGTTTTCCAAAAATCAAAAGATTCATTTGAAGAAATTGTATTTTGCCCTTGTGAAACTGTATTCTTTGTACCACTTGTACTTGTTTCAGTCGGTGTGGCATCAACTGAAGCATTGATAACTGCTTTACCTTCACGGATTGATGAAATGTAATCTACTTTAAAAGATTTTGTGGATAAAGCTGAAATCTTTAAATAATTTTTATCATAGGTATAAAAAAGGTCATTATCTTGAATAATTATTTGAAAAACTTCATCTAAAGAGAGATTCTTGATATTAACCCCATTAAGATTTTTAGCAAGCACCTTTTCTGCTTCAGTATCTTTGACAACAATACTAAAATCACAAACTTCTGCAAGCTCCCCTAAAAGCTCTAAGCCTGTTGCTTTGTTGTTTGTTTTGATATTAAATGTACGATACTCACATGATGATGCGCGATTATTTTTTTTCTGCTGCATGTATATGTATAGGCAAAAGAGCAATCGTGCAAACTGTAACCAATGCAATAATTTTACTTGGAAAATATTTTAATATTGCTATCATCTTTTGTCCTTATTACAAGTTCTTTTTTTTTCAATTTCATTTTGGAGAATAACACTGTTGTATGTAATTTTTATCAGCATATAAGATCCTACAAGATCATTTTTTTTGTACCAATTACCATTTATTTTTGCTTTTTGATTAAAAATTGCTTCTAAAACATAAGCAGGCGCTTGTGCGGTTGCATTGCTTTCACTTGCATTCTGTTCTGAAGAAAGAATAATAAAAGGATTTTCGAGCTTATCAATCATAATCGAATCAGCACCGGATCTTCTCTCCGCAATTTTTTCAAAAATTTTATCATACTCTTTAACTTCACTGCTTGAAGGTAATTTGTCTTGTGCCTCTATAATGGTAAGTATGACTAATAATCCTAAAATAGGCTTCACTAAAGTTTTCAATATTTCATCCCCCAAACAGCGATATTGAATTGACCTTCAATGTCTTTTTGACCTGTACAGTTGAGCTCATAAATATCAACAACCAATTCACTCTCTTCAATAGCATTCATGTACTTCATTGTATTTGCAAAAGAACCATTAAAAGAAACTTTTAGAGTTAAAATTTGCTCTATTTTTTGAATGCTCGGTTCATTGATTTTATTTTCAATAACTTTAATACGAACAGAATATTTTTGTGCTAATTGACTAATTGTATTAAGAAATTTTGCCCAATTTTCATCATTGAATAACAGATACGAGAGCTCTTTGAGTTTATTATCAACGTAGTCATTCATATAAATTGTTTTTTCTAAAAGGAGTTTTGAATTTTCAATGTCTGACTTTAATTTTTTTAATTAAAAAAGTTGCATCACCATCTCTTGATACAGAAGATAAATAAGCTTGTTCATCATGCAACTTCTTTTCAATATCTTTTGCACTTCTCATTGACTGATTCAATATTTTTTCTGTTACGGGATAAAGATAGCTATAGAAAATAAATCCAATGACGACAAAGGCCATTGCAAAAATTAAGTAAATTTCATTATTTTTTTTTATCTTTAAAAAAAAGATCAATTTTATCTAAAAGTGAATCAATACTATTCATTGTTCAATCCTATAGAGATTTTACTGGTATAAAGTTTAATCTTGTCATCCTGTATAATCTTTTCTGTATTGACTTTATATTTTTTTAGAGCGGTTAAATCTTTAATGAATTCTGTAATCTTTTTTTCATTTTTATTTCGAACAAAAAAATCAAGTTGTTGTTTTTTAAACTCAATTGCCTCAACTTTACAACCATTTTGATTTGAAAGCTGAAATATTTCCAATAGCATTAACGCTTTCATAGGATATGATATTTTTTTATTATAAATTTCGCCCAAAAGCTTTTTTCTAAATTCAAACTTCGTTGTTTCATTCTTAACCAAACCATCAACTTTTTCTTTTTCAGTTTTTAAAAGAGAAAGTTGTTGTCTAATATCAGATGTCTGTTTGTATAATTCATTATACTCACTTGTCTGTTTAACAATGACCAAACTTAAAAAAGTATGGTATGCAAATTGATAAGCAGGGTATGCAAGGCTAATAATAACACTTGCAGCCATAATACCTAGAAATTTTCCTGAAGCTCTGTATTTAAGGGAGGAGGTCTTTTATAAATGGAAAAATTAAGATTATCATCTGGATTTTCAATGTAAAGTTGTGCACTGAGCATCATCAAGATGTGAATTTGATCAATATACCACTCTTTAGAATTAATCGCTATACTAAAATTAAACTCATATGATTCTAATCCCAAATAACTTTTTCCATATTCTTCAATACCTGAAAAAGTACCAATTTCTGATCCTAAATAGATTTTATCAATAAAATCTATATTGTAAGAACGTTTTGTAAAGACTAAGACATCATTAATATAGAGAAATATTTCACCAAAAAGTTGCATTAAGCTTTGTTGATATTGGCTATTAGTAGCCCTTAATCCCTCGTTAGTAAGAAGTTTATAAAAATCTTCTTCATCAACACGCTCTCCAATCAGCTCACAAAATTTTTCATTGATCTCTTTGAGTGAATAATGAAGTGATTTTGAATAAACATACTCACCATTTTTATAAATTACTAAAAAGGCATCTGTCTTTTGAAAATAAACAAAACAGTGTGTACCATCTGCTTCAATAAAATTTTTACGGTAAAGAGATTTTATGAGAAAAGGCGCCGAGGTTACATAATCAATATATCGTGTTTTTTCTTTAATGGGTGTCAATTTTGTATAAATAAGTGTTGCATCAATAATAAAAACATTAAAAGAGCGATTTTTAGAATCTTTTGATTCAGTTTCGATATAACTTATAGAATATTCAATAGCAGAATCTAGGGCTAATTCATCATACACTTTTATTTCAATAGCATCTTTAAGATCGCTGTCAGGAATATTACGACTTACATCAATAGTAGCACTTATAACATCACGCGTTTGCAGATACGAGGTATAAAACGCATTTTTTATCACTTTTTTTCTAGCTTGTTAAGTTTGATTTCATTTTTTTGAATAGGTATAGGAGACGAGCGATAAAGGGTCTATTGATACAATTTCTGAGCTCAAACGTCTATCCTCAGTTACGGCCATTTTAAAAACCCCTTTTAAATAATTATATCTCTATGATAACGATGATATTACAGTAACTTTATTCTACTATATAACCAATTTTCTTCAACATTTCTTTATCTTGACTCCAACCCTGCTTCACCACAACAACAAGTTTCAGAAAGACACGTTTTTGTGACAAGGATTCAATGAGCAAACGAGCGCTAGAACCGATTCTTTTGATCGTTTGACCTTCTTTACCAATTACAATACCTTTCTGACTTTTTTTATCAACAATAATAGTAGCATAAATATTATCGATTGTCTCTTTTTCATCTACTTTATCAATGATTACATCCGCAAAATAGGGGATTTCATCACTCGTATTTTCGAAAATTGCTTCTCGAATCAGCTCTTTATAAATGTCACGTGAGCGCTCTGTTGTAAGAATTTCAGGGTCATAAAGATAAGGATGCTCTGGCATATATTTTGAGATCGCTTCTAAAAGATAGGATTGTGAGATTCCTTTTTTTACTGAAACAGGGATGAGTGCCACAAATTTATCTTGATAGGCTTGATATTCTGTAATCTTGTCAAAAAGTGCTGTTTGAGAAACACTGTCTGTTTTTGTAAGGAGAACCATATGGGGAATATTGTTTTTATTAAGGGATAAAAAATCTACATAGTGCTGAAGGGCATCGCTTGCGGGAGCTAAAAAGAGAATGAGATCACAATCACCCATAGCTTTCATTGCTTCTTCAAGCATAAATTGGTTTAACAAACGTTCTTGTTCATGAATACCAGGAGTGTCAATAAAAATAATTTGTGTATTTTCGTGCATTGCGATGATATTTAAACGTTTTCGTGTTGCATTCGCTTTATGTGAAACCATTGCAAGTTTTTCACCTACAAGCCAGTTGAGTAGGGAACTTTTACCCGCATTGGGTCTGCCAATAACGGCTACGTACCCTGTTTTTGTTTTTTCAGTCATTTGTCTTCTTTACTTATAAAATATAGCGACTACTATCTTCGCTTTCTACGATGGCATCTAGTTTAGCATGAACTAGTTCTTTAGTGACATGTAATATCTCTCCAGAATGCTCATCGGCTGTATAACTGATATCTTCTAATACTTTTTCAATAATGGTATGCAATCTTCTTGCTCCAATATCTTCTGTTTTTTCATTGGTAATTTGCGCAATTTTTGCAATCGAAGCAATAGCATCATCATCAAAAACAAGTTCAACACCTTCAGTTTTTAAAAGTGCTTGGTATTGGCGTAAAAGTGAGTTTTTAGGTTGTGTTAAAATTTGGTAGAGAACCTCTTCTGTCAATGAACTGAGCTCTACGCGGAGAGGAAAACGCCCTTGTAATTCAGGGATAAGATCACTTGGTTTACTCAGATGAAATGCACCTGCTGAAATAAAGAGAATATGGTCGGTTTTAATGCTTCCATATTTGGTATTGACATCACTACCTTCAACGATAGGGAGAAGATCGCGTTGAACACCTTCTTTACTTGGATCACTTCGGTGAGATTGTGAAGAGCTTACGGCAATTTTATCGATCTCATCAATAAAAATAATACCACCATTTTGAGCTCTCTCTCTGGCTTCACTTTTAACAGCTTCCATATCCAAAAGTTTTTCGCTTGCTTCAATTCTAAGTGCCTCTTTGGCATCTTTCACTTTCATCTCTTTTTTAATGTTACCTTGACCTGTACCTAGTATTTTAATAAAAGACTCTTGTACTTTAATCATTTCAGGTGGCAATGAAGAATCCCCTAAATCATTACTGTTTTGCGAAATCTCTACTTCAATTTTAAGATCATCGAGTTCACCATCACGAAGTCTTTGACGCATTTTCTCATAACTTTTTTCATAGTCTGCTTTTTTCTCTTCGCTAACCCCTTTAGGAAGTGGCGGAAGCAGCTTTTCGATGATAGCTTTTTCTACATGTAGAGCAATATCGTCTTGATTTTTCTCTTTGTGTTCCGCTTTGACAAGGTTAATGGAAGCCATCATTAGATCTCTCACCATGGATTCAACATCTCGTCCTACAAAGCCAACTTCGGTGTATTTACTCGCTTCCACTTTAACAAAAGGAAGAGAGAGCATTTTTGCCATACGACGTGCTATTTCTGTTTTCCCTACACCTGTTGAGCCAATCATTAAAATGTTTTTTGGCATCACTTCTTCTGCCATTTCACCTTCAAGCTTCAATCTTCGGTATCGATTTCGAAGGGCAATAGCAATAGATTTTTTTGCATTAAATTGCCCAATGATATACTCATCTAAGTAGGCAACAGTTTGTTTGGGTGTTAAATTCATGCTTCTTTACTCTCTAAAACATATGTTTTAATGTTATCGTTAGTGTAAATACAAAGTTCACTAGCAATTTTTAAACTCTCTTTTACGATCGTTTCTTCATCAAGATTTGTGTGGCGATCCAGTGCACGTGCAGCCGATATGGCGTAGTTTCCACCGCTTCCAATTGCTGCGATTTTACCGTCCTCTGGTTCCACCACATCTCCATTACCACTCAAAATGAAAATGTGATCGCAATCTAAAACAATCATCATCGCTTCTAAACGACGCAACATTTTATCTTTACGCCACTCTTTTGAAAATTCAATCACTGATTTGTACAAATCACCTTTTTTTTGCTCCAAAATACCTTCGAACATATCAAAAAGGTTAAATGCATCAGCAGTGCTTCCTGCAAATCCTGCAAGGATTTTGCCATTATAGAGTTTACGAATTTTAGTGGCATTGTTTTTAAGCACGGTATTACCAAAGGTGACTTGTCCGTCTCCGCCAATAACTGCTTTCTTATCACCGCGACATGCAAGGATGGTGGTTGCTTCAAACATAAAAGTTATTCTCCAAGAATAATAAGTGTTAAGGTAGCGTGAATACCGTGCCCTAACTTAATACTCACATTAAAATTACCGGTTGTTTTGATCGCTTGCTCAAGTTCAACAGTTTTTTTATCAATATCTATTGAGTATTGTTCTTTGAGTTCATGCGCAATCTCGTCTTTGGTAACGGCACCAAAAAGACTTCCATTTGCACCAAGTTTACGTTTAACGGTGAGTTTAAGTTCACCAAGTTTCTTTTCAATGGATTTAAGATTTGCAATTTCCTCAGCTTCCGCAGCTGCTTTTTT
Source organism: Sulfurospirillum diekertiae (assembly GCF_002162315.1). Taxonomy (NCBI): domain Bacteria; kingdom Pseudomonadati; phylum Campylobacterota; class Epsilonproteobacteria; order Campylobacterales; family Sulfurospirillaceae; genus Sulfurospirillum; species Sulfurospirillum diekertiae. The sequence continues at coordinate 1,486,126 of NZ_CP021416.1, forward strand.
ACGTTGATCTGATTCATATTTTCGCATGACTTCGTTGGTCGCTAAAAGCGCAAAGCCTTTACCAATGAGGAAGTTTTGACCATAACCGTCTTTTACCTCTTTGATTTCGCCTTTTTTACCTAAATCTTTAACATCTTTAATCAATAATACTTTCATTTTTTTCCTTTTATCATGATCGAATATTTTTGGGAAATGGAGCATTTTTCAGTTTTTCACCATGAAAGGCATCAATGCCACCACTGAGTTGGGCAATGTTTGAAAAGCCCATTCTTCGTAAAATAAATATCATTTGTGTTGTGCGTCCACCAATATGGCAGTAAAAAATCAAAAGCTTATTGGCGAGTTTTTTAAGTTCGTCCATGTGTTGATGAATGGTTGAAGTTGGCATAAGGATGTCTGTTCCTCTGATGCTTGACTCAGAATACTCATACATCTCTCTGATATCAATAAGTACAAAATCGAGCCTTTTTTGCGCTCTGAGATTTAGCATTACATGTAACTCTTCTCCACTGACTTCGCAGCTTTTTGTTACGGTTTTGACTAAATTCATCATCGCTTCTTCACTCCATTCATCGTTAATTGGCTTATCCACTGGGGTTTAAGCTTTGCCTTGATTTCTTTTATTCTTCCCGCTAATGATAAAACGTAGGGCATTAAGTTTAATAAAGCCCGCTGCATCTTTTTGGTTATACACTTCATCTTCTTCAAAGGTGCAGAATGCTTCACTGAAGAGATTGTTGGTCTTAGAATCTCTTCCGATGACCGAAACATTGCCTTTATACAGTTTAAGTTTTACGGTGCCGTTTACGGTTTCTTGCGATTTATCAATGGCTGCTTGCATCATCTCACGCTCTGGAGAGAACCAAAATCCGTTATAAATGGTTTTCGCATACGTTGGCATGATCTCATCTTTAAAGTGTGCCGCTTCGCGGTCTAGTGTAATGCTCTCAATGGCACGGTGCGCTCGAAGCATAATCGTACCACCCGGTGTTTCGTAACAGCCTCTACTTTTCATTCCCACAAAACGGTTTTCAACGATGTCGATACGACCGATACCATGTTTACAGCCAAGCTCATTGAGTTTGGTAAGCATTGTGGCAGGACTTAATTTAATGCCGTTTAGTGCGACTGGATCACCTTTTTCATAGGTAATTTCAATCACTTCGGATTGATCAGGAGCTTTTTCAGGGCTGACCGTCCATCGCCACATGTCTTCTTCTGGCTCTGCTGCTGGATTTTCAAGAACAAGTCCCTCATACGAGATATGAAGCAAGTTTGCATCCATAGAGTAGGGTGATTTACCCGGTTTTTTCTCAATTTTGATACCATTTTTTTCTGCATACGCGAGCAGTTTTTCACGAGAATTTAAATCCCATTCTCTCCACGGTGCAATGATGACAAGATCTGAATTCATGCTCAAATATCCCATCTCAAAACGAACTTGATCATTGCCTTTACCCGTAGCACCATGACTGACGCCATCAGCACCCACTTGTGCTGCGATTTCTGCTTGACGTTTTGCGATCAAAGGTCTTGCGATTGATGTTCCAAGAAGATACTCACCCTCGTAAATGGCATTGGCTCTAAACATAGGGAATACGTAATCTTTAACAAATTCTTCTTTTAAATCTTCAATAAAAATATTTTCTGGCTTTATGCCCAAAGAGATGGCTTTTTTGCGCGCTGGCTCTAACTCTTCACCTTGACCGATATCGGCTGTAAAGGTAACAACCTCACATTTATACTCATCTTGGAGCCATTTTAAAATAATACTGGTATCAAGTCCACCTGAATAGGCTAAAACTACTTTTTTAACATCTTTTTTCATAATACGAATCCTCACAGAATTTATAGAATTGCGTGATGGTAGCGCAAGTTTGTAAAAACTTTGCTTATGCTTTAGAGAGGCTTTTACATGTAAAGTCAAAAAAGCAAGTTTAAATATTCTTTTGATAGAATGAGCATTAAATCCTAAGGATGGGGTATGAGAGTCGATAAATTTTTAAACAGCGTGAATATCACCAAACGTCGCGCCATATCGGAAGATATGTGTAAAAATGGCGTTGTTTGCATCAACAATGCCATTGCAAAGCCTGCAAAAGATGTCAAAGTGGGTGATATTATTACGATTAATTATCTTGAAAAAGCAATGAAATACGAAGTTTTACAAATTCCTGAAGCCAAAACCATTCCAAAAACGAAACAAAACGAATACGTAAGGGAAGCGTAATGAATTACCAAGAGGCCTATGAACAGTTTAATGCGCTCTTTGAAAATGAACTAAGTTCCGAAGCAGCAGCACAATTTTTAGTCGAACTCTACGATCGAGGTGAGAGTTTTGAAGAGATCGCAGCCGCGGCAAATGTGATGCGCGAACACAGCATTAAGCTCGATATTCCAGCACACTTGAAAGCTGAATTGATTGACATCGTAGGTACGGGCGGTGATAAAAGTGGAACGTTTAACATCTCCACAACAACATCCATCGTTTTAGCCGCACTTGGGTGCAAAGTTGCCAAACACGGCAGCGGTTCTGCCACTTCACTCTCTGGCAGTGCCGATGTACTTAAAGCCTTAGGACTCAACCTGAGTTTAACACCTGAAAAACAGATCAAAATGCTTGAAGAGTGCGGCTTTGTTTTCATGTTTGCAATGAATCACCATCCGTGCATGAAGCATATTATGCCCATTCGAAGAAGTCTCTCACACCGTACGATTTTCAATATGTTAGGACCTCTTGCCAATCCTGCGGGTACTCAAAAACAGATGATTGGTGTTTTTCATGTCGATTACATTGATCGTTTTAGCAAAGCGTTACGTGAGCTTGGCACAATGAAAAGCATGGTGGTAAGTTCTCTCGATGGTTTGGATGAAGTGAGCATTACGGCTCCAACGCGTTACACGATGATTGAAAATAAAATCATCACAGAAGGCGAAATCAATCCAGAAGCATTTGGCTTTACCTTTGCTCCACTTGAGGCAATTAAAGGTGGTGATAGCATCCAAAATGCTGAGATTACGCGCTCAATTTTAAGAGGTGATGAGAAGGGTGCAAAACGTGATGTTGTACTCTTAAATGGTGCCTGTGCTTTAGTGCTAGATGGAAAAGCGAGAGATATACAAGAAGGAATTGCGCTCATGAAAGATGCCATTGAAAGCAAAAAAGCATGGGATAAACTGGGCGAAATTATTAAGCTCTCTTATCTTATATGAATCAATGTTATGAAAAAGTGTGTGATTTAGCGCACTTAATTGCTTTTGCTGAAGAGATAAAAAGTAAACTTGGGAATTCAGGTGTGCTTTTATTACGAGGGAATCTCGCAAGTGGAAAAACCGCTTTCGTTAAAGCGTTCGCTAAAACACTAGGACTTGAAGAAGCAATCTCGTCGCCAACCTTTTCGATTTTGCATGAGTATGATGAAAAACTGTTTCATTATGACATTTACCAATGTGGAAGTAATGGTTTTTTGCAAAGTGGATTGATCGAAAAATTAGATGTTGAAGGTTACCATCTCATTGAATGGGGTGATGCTGAGTTTGAAAAATTACTGCACCATTTTGGTGTTGAGTATAGTACAATCGATATCGAAACAATGGATTTAAAACGCAATTATAAGGTTCATATTAATGCATACGCTTAAAGTTCAAGAATTACAAAAAGTGATTAAAAAAACAGAAATTATTAAAGGGGTGTCCCTTGATGTTCAAAGTGGCGAAGTTGTAGGACTTTTAGGTCCCAATGGTGCGGGTAAAACAACCATGTTTTATATGATTTGTGGACTTATCCCTCCAAGCTCTGGCGTTGTTTTTCTAGATAATCAGGATGTCACTCAAATACCTTTACATGTAAGAGCAAAATTAGGTATTGGTTACCTTCCTCAAGAATCAAGTATTTTTAAAGACCTGAGTGTGGAAGAGAACATTATGCTTGCCGCTGAAATTGTGTATCCCGATAAAGAGGAAGCAATGAAGCGCGTGGAAGAGCTTTTAAACTTGCTCAATATTGAACCTATTCGTAAACGCAATGGTGTGAGCCTTAGTGGTGGTGAGCGACGTCGTTGTGAAATTGCGCGTTCATTGGTTTTAAAACCCAAATTTCTCCTTCTTGATGAACCTTTTGCTGGGGTTGATCCTATTGCTGTTGCTGATATTCAAGGCATTGTACAAGAGCTCGCAAAACTGGATATTGGTGTTTTGATTACGGACCATAATGTACGCGAGACTCTCGCTATTTGTGATAGGGCGTATGTACTCAAAGATGGCGCACTGTTAGCCAGTGGCAGCAGTGAAGAAGTTGCTCAAAACAAACTGGTGAAGACGTATTATCTTGGTGAAGATTTCAGGTTTTAATAGATAAGGAGATTGGTTTTGAAACTTAGGGTTTCTAGCACACAAACAACCAAACAAAAGTTCTCCTCAACGCTAAGAGGTTGGCTTCCTATACTTCAAGCCAATTTGGATAGTTTGGTGGAAACATTAGAACCCTTTGTGCAAGAAAATCCTTTTATCAGTGTCAAATCAGGTTCAGAAACACCTGAAAAACATTTTGAAAAGAAAAGTTTTTTCTCCGAAGTGGCTAAAACATCGGTTTCAGATACCATTGAGGCACTGACTTTAGATAAAAAATCACTTTATCAAGTTCTCAATGAACAGGTCAATCCACCACTTTTTCCTACTGAAAAATCGCAACAAGTCGCGTATGAAATCATTGAAAATATTAATTCTGAAGGATATTTTGAAATAGCAGCATTAAGCGAAATTGCAAAAAAGTTAGGCATGAAAATTGAAGAAGTTGAAAAGATACGACAGCGCTTTGCTTACCTTGAGCCTTTGGGTATTGGAGCTCTTGATTTAAAAGAGACCTTCTTATTCCAACTTCAAGACCTTTCATTAGACAATGAACTCTATGACATGGTAGAAATGCTGATTATCAACTTTGAGACTATCGAATCCTTTAGTAAAGAACCACTGTTTCATGATGCCCTCGCTATTATTAAACGATTCCACAACCCTCCTGCAATTGATTTTATGGAAGATGAAAAAGAGGTTATTCCTGATATTTTTATCTATGATCTTGAAGGTGCAATTGAAGTCAGACTCAATGATGCGTATTATCCTGAAGTGATTCTCGACACTGAAGGACTTGATGAAAATCATAGTTTTGTCTCTCAAAAAATTAAAGATGCTAAAGACCTTATTGACGCTCTTGAGATGCGCAAAGCAACGCTCTATAAGATTGGATTGATGATTGTGGAGTATCAGTACGATTTTTTCTTTGGCAAAGCGATAAAGCCGATGAAACTTAAAGACTTAGCTGATGATCTAGGACGTAATCCCTCAACCATTTCACGTGCCATTGCGGGAAAATACCTTTCCTGTAGCCGCGGTGTTATTCCTTTAAAACAGTTTTTTGCTACGGCGCTTGAAGAAGATATTTCGAACAGTGCTATTAAAGAATATATGATTGAACTTGTTAAAAATGAGAGTAGAATAAAACCTCTGAGCGATATTAAACTTCTAGAACTGATAGAAGGAAAATTTAACATCAAAATGGTACGAAGAACCATTACAAAATACCGACAACAGTTTAATATCGCAAGCTCATCTGAGCGTAAAAAACTCTACACTCTTAAATTTTAAGCACTCTTTGCATCGGCATGCCTGAAGTGCATTTTGAGCATTTCATAGGCATTTTGAACCTCTTGAAACTTTGCCACATACTTTACATGTAAATCACCATCATAAAGGCCACAACTATCTGGATGATATTTTTTTACCAGTGTAAGATAGTTACTGCGAATCATATCAAAAGAGTCTTCCATTTTACATCCAAGCACACCAAAATACTCTTCAAGTAAAGAGAAGAGGGCGTTATGTCGGCTTCTCTTAGCACGTTTTGATACAAAACTCTTTTTGTAGGCTAAAAAATCGTCCATAAAATAAGAAAACTCTACAAAACAACCAAACAACTCTTTTTGTGCCAAGAGTTTTTCTAAAAGACGCACAGTAATATCTGAGTTCGGATAGAGCGTAATCGTGCCATTTTTTGGGCGAATTCTGACCAAATGGTCTTTAAAATAGCTTTTCAGATAGGAAGCAAAAAGCGTATTGTGTGACCCCATGTAAAAGACAACAGCATAATTGTCTTCAATGGAGAGATTAATGCTCATTTTTTGAAGGACTTGATTGGATTTGAGAAGCGAAATCTTGATGCTTTTATCTATTGTATTTTCGATGATACGTGCTTGTTCGACATTACCTGTTTTTCGCAAATAAATTTTACTGATCAATTTTAAAAAGTAACGGCGTTGCACTAACTCATCTTGCTCTTTAAAAATAATCATTTTATCTTTGCGTCCAATCTTTTTTTGAAAGTTTTTATCGGCAATATTTTGCAAAAAATAAAAGGTTTTTGAATCTTCTTGTATTGTAAGTGCAAGCATATCATGAGAGAGAGAAAGGTGCATCTATCCATCCTTTTTGTATCAAGTTATTTACCTTGAAGCAAAAAGAATTCCAAGTTTTAAAAAATTATATCCAAATGGCATCTTCATCTAAATTTGGATTGCCTTGAAGTGTCTGATAAGGGGTATAAGACGCTTTATATTTAAGGCTTTGACACTCTTTGACATAATAGCCAAGGTAGATCCATTCAAGATCATACTCTTTTGCCAAAATGATCTGCTCGTAGATGGAAAGTCTTCCTAAAGAGAGTTTTTCAAAATCAGGATCGTAGTAAAAATAGATCGAGGAGATGCCATCGTCTAAAAAGTCAATAAGATCAACACCGATAAGCTTTTCACCCTGAAAATAAAGTACCTCTTTTCCAAAATTATGTGCGCCACTTACATAGAGTTCGTGGTAACTTTGTGGCTTCAGGTTGTAGTATTGCCAGCCTCGTTTTTGTTCCATATGACGATGATATTTATCATAAAGCTCAAGATGTTCCGTGCTAATGGTTGGTGCTTGAATGACATAACGAATACCTTCTGCTTTTTTGAAAACACGCTTAGCAGAACGTGAAAAATTGTAATTTATAACATCAATACGTAGGCTTAAACACAATTTACAGTTTTGACATTGTGGTCTTGAGTAGTAGTTTCCAAATCGTCTCCACCCACGTTCAATGAGTTCTTGATTGAGCTCCATTGTCGCATTTTCAATGTACTTATATTCCATGCGTGTTTTACAGTCATCAAGGTATGAACATTTCGTTTCTAATGTTGAAAATTCAATAATGCGTGAAAATGATCTCATGGATTAGTCTAGTTTTCTAACTCCAGAGTTTTGCATAAACTTTTCAAATTGGTCATGAAGTTTTTTTTCTTTTTTCTTGCTTTTGTTCTGTAATAAGTTTTTCTTGAACATTTTTTTCTTCTTGACTTATTTTCTCTTTGAGTGATTTAAGATCATCAAATAAAATTCCTTGCATTGCGTATGCCTTTACATGTAAAAATAAACAAGGTTTGATTATAGCAAAATTTCGTATGAAGAAGTTGCAATACATTCTGACAATGTTTAATGGATTGCCAAGCGAAGTACAGAAGTCATTAGTTTTTTAAATCAGAATACTCCCAATCAAGCTCTCTAAACTATGTATATCCTAAATCATAGTTTAGAAATATTCTGAAAAATCAGTACGTTTTGAACTTTTCAATCACCTTTTTTAAATGATCCATACGCATTGTGACATCGGATATGTACTTTTCTTATTGAGAGCAGGATAGGAAAAGAAAGTTAGGAGTGTCGCGGAATAAAAGCCTACTTGCAAAAGAATAAGCTATACCGAGAGGGTGGTGACGAAGAGAGAAGGAAGAAGCAGTGATTTAATAAGTATTAACTTATCATTGAGGTATGGTTTAAGCTAAGAGTCTATACTTTCACTTGTAACACACATACCTCCTTTCTGTAAATAACCTACCAATTTTTAAGATGAATGCTCGAATTGCCCGGTTCGAGCGTTTCTTTTTCTTCCAAATATCTTAAATACTTCCTTTTTCATCACAAATTTCTTCTAACCGATAATATTATTGGCTATAATCGAATGAATTAATCATAAAGAAGTATCGTGAAACTGATTCATTTTTCGGACACGCATTTAGGCTTTAACGATTTAGATGTCATCAATGAGCTCGGTATCAATCAACGTGAGGCTGATTTTTACGATGCTTTTTCGCAAGTTATTGAGCAGATTAAAGCGATAAAACCCGACTACATCATCCACACAGGCGATCTCTTTCACCGTCCATCTCCCAGTAACCGAGCTATCACTTTAGCTCTTGAGCAATTCAAAATCATCGAAGCGCTTAACATCCCATTTATCATGATAGCAGGCAATCACTCCACCCCACGTACCAATTTAAGCTCTCCCATCCTTAAGATATTTGAAAACTTTAAAAATGTTTATGTTTCGTACAATCAAGAGTACAAAAAAATTGAGTTTGAAGATGTCGTCTTTCACACTTTGCCGCATATGCACGATGAGACAAAAGCCCTTTCTCAAATCGAACTGTGCGAAGCAAATATTGATACAACCAAACGCAACATCATGATGCTTCATTGCTCTGTCGGTGCGCACTATCTCATGGCAGAGTTTGGCGAGTGGGTGTATCCGCACGATAAAGAGAGCCTTTTTCCCAAAGTGGATTATGTAGCCCTTGGTCATTGGCATGGCTTTGGAAAAGTAGGCAAACACGAAAACGTTTACTATGCAGGTTCCACTGAACGTACCAGTTTAAACGACAAACGAAACTCCAAAGGTTTTGCTCTTGTCACGCTCGAAGAATCTTTACATGTAAACTACCACGAGATACAAATTCGCCCCATTAAAACCTATGAGATTGATTGTGAAGACTACGAGCGCTCCGTTGAGTCTTTACATGTAAACGATACAAAAGACGCTCTTGTCGAAGTCAAACTGACCAACCTCACCCCATTGCAGTCCATCGACATCCAAACACGTGACATCAAAAATCTCTTTGGCGAAGCCTTACATGTAAGTATCAAAAGAGAGTTCAAACAAACCAGCGGTGAAGCTACACTAAATGACATCGAAGCCCTCTCGTTGGAAACGTACTTTTTAGAACACATCAAAGAAGAGAGTCAGCCTGAAGAGTTTGAGCGACTCAAAGGAAAAATCCAAGGCTTGTTTAGTGCCTACGAAGAGGTGAGCGATGATACTCTCTAAACTCCACCTTGAAAACTTCAAACGCTACACTTCCTTTGACATTGAGTTTGGCGAGGGGCTTATCGGCATCATCGGTAAAAATGGCAGTGGTAAATCAACCCTCTTTGAAGCCATTCTTTTTGCGCTATATGGCGAGCTTCGAAATAAAAAATTTAAAGAAGTCATCCGAAACGCCAGTGCGAGTGATAAAGATGCTGTTTTAGTGGAGCTTGATTTTGAATTTGAGAGCATAGCGTACAAAGTCATGCGTGAGTTTCGTGGAAAAGCCCTCAGTGCGAACGCCAAGCTGTATAAAAATGGCGAGCTTACCACCAGTGGCGCGAGAGAAGTTACCGTGGCTATCACGAAACTAACGAAGATGAGCAAAGAGGCATTTTTGCATACGCTTTTTGCCTCTCAAAAAGAACTTACTAGTCTCAGTACGCTTAAAAATGAAGATCGAAAAAAGATGATACGCAAACTTCTTGGGCTTGAAAAGATAGACTTTGTGGAGAATGAACTTATCGAAAAAAGCAGAGAACTCAAACGCGACATCGCCGCAAGTGCAGAGTTTCTCTTAGGCGAGGAAGAACTCAAAAGTAAAACAGCGTTGATAAAAGAAACTACCGCTACAAAACAAGCGTTTGAAAAAGAAGTAAAAACCAAATCCACAGAACTAGAAACCACTAAAAAACAAGAGTTACATGTAAAGAGTGAATTAGAGCTTTTTGTCAAAACAAAAGAGCAGAAACAAAAGCTCATCAGCGAACTTTCCCTCATCAAAAACTCTATAACTTCAAATCTAGCTACGCAAACCAAACTCATCGAAGAGCTCAAAACCTTAGAAACAAAAGCCAAAGAACTTAAAAGTTTAAGTACCATTAAAAAAGAGTACGAATCTTTACATGTAAAGCTCAAAGAACACGAAACTCTCAAAAATATACAGATAAAAAAAAGAGGGCTTAGAAAAGAGCAAACCCAGTTGCGTGCCCAGTACACCAAAGCCAAAGCAGACATCGCAAATTTGGAAGAACAAACCAAACCGTATGAGACACTTTTAGGGCAAAAAAAAGAAAATGAAGCTTTACATGTAAAGCTAAAAACCGAACTTTTGGGTAAGCAAACAGAGCAAAAACAACTCCAAAATGAACTCTCAGCCGAACAGCGAGTTGTATCTGACACACAACAAAAGATAGCCAAGCTACAAAGCTTAGGTAGAGAATCAAACTGTCCTACCTGTACACGACAACTACTCGATGAATACGACAATGTCATCGCATCCCTCAACGACATCGTGCAAAAGACGCAAAGTCAAAAGATAGACAAAACCAAAGCAAAACTTGAACTCCTCACCAAACAGATAGCGGAGCTTGAACTTCAAAAAGAGCAAACGCAAAAAGCCTTACATGTAAACGAGACGGCACTAAGTTTGATACTCAGTAAGCAAAAAGATTTGGCAAACGCCAAAGAGCATTTTACGAAAGTCAGTGAACAAGGCAAACGCAATAAAGAAGAGCTAGACAAACTCGCACAACACGCTTACGATGAAGCTTTACATGTAAGCCTACAAAAAAGCTTTTTGGAGCTAAAACCAAAGTATGAAGCCGTTCTAAGTCTTGAAACAGAACTCAAACGAGAGCAGGGCGTGAGGGAGGATTTGGCGCTTACATGTAAGAGTGCAGAAGCTTTACATGTAAAGGCAAAAGAGAAAGAATTGGAAGTGCAAAAAACACTGTACGATGAGCCAAAACACACCGCAAAACAAAGCGAATACGACGAACTTCAAAAGCAAAAAGAGAAACAATACAGCGTTATTTCAGAGCTAAAAGAAAAGATAGCCAAAAATGAGGGCGAGATAAAAACCTTGCAAAACGCTCTGGAAAATAACGACATACAACTTAAAAAAGTACAGAGTAAAAAAGACGATTTGCAAGACTATGAAAAGATAAAAGTCAGCCTCAGCGAGTTTAAAACAAAACTCAACTCAAAAATAGCCCCACGCATCTCACAAATCGCCTCCCAAATGTACGCCACCATCACCAAAGGCAAATACCAATACATCGAAGTGAACAACGACTTTGACTTTTTCATCTACGATGAGGGCAAATGCTACCCCATAGAACGCTTCAGCGGCGGCGAGATAGATCTTGCCAACCTAGTGCTTCGCATTGCCATTTCCAAAACACTGAGTGAACTCAGCGGTGCAAGTAGTGTCGGATTTTTAGTTTTTGATGAAGTGTTTGGAAGCCAAGACGAAAACCGAAGAATGGAAATCTTAGAAGCGTTTCATACCATAAAAGAACAGTACAGACAGATATTTTTAATAAGCCATGAGATGGAGATAAAAGAGATGTTTGAGAGAGTTGTGGAGTTGTAAAAAATTAATAAAAAAGGAATAGGTAGATGAATATATCAAAAATAAAAATAAAAAACTTTAGGTTATTAAGAGATTCAGTATTAGAAGTGAAAAAAGATTTATCTTTATTGATAGGTAGAAATAACAGTGGTAAAACTTCGCTTTTGGTTTTATTTGAGAAATTTTATAGCAATGAAGATTTTACATACGATGATTTTAGTTTATGTTTGCGAGAACAGATTCATGACATAAATGATACTACCAATATTCAAGATTTATCAATACAAATGATTTTAGAAATAAATTATGATGGGACTGATAATTTAGAAAAACTATCAGAATTTATTTTAGATTTAGACCCAGAACAAAATGTGGTAAAGATACTGTTTGAGGTAAGCATCAAAAAAGAAAAAATACTGCCTATTTTAGAATTACTTAATGAACCTGATAAAAAAACTAGATATATCAAAAAGAACTTTCAAAATTTTTTGACAACAACCATATATTCATTTGAAAATGATGAAGATTTACTAGAGGAAAATAGGTATAAATTAATTAAGAAAGATTTAAAACAAGTTAAAAATCTAATAAATTTTCAAATTATTCATGCTAAAAGAAATGTTTCTAGTTCAGATGACAACAAAGGCAAAAGAATACTTTCAAGTATGACTACGAAATATTTTAATCAAAAAAGTATTGTAGACCCAAATTTTTCAGACATTAATCAAATGATGATAACCATGGATGGTACTCTTAATACAGAGTATGATACAAAAATTCAAAAGATTTTTTTAAAAATTGGGAAAAAGACTTTTTTAAAATATTTGATACTTTTAAAAAGTTATATCTGACTTGGAATCAAATGAAGTAATAAGCAATTCTTCAAAGGTTGTTTATGGTGATGCTTCTAATCATTTGCCAGAACATTTAAATGGGTTGGGATATATGAATATTTTATATCTTCTTTTAGATATAGAAATGAAAAAAAAGAGTTTCAAAGAAGAAGGAAAAGATATTAACTTACTTTTCATAGAAGAACCAGAAGCTCATACTCATCCGCAAATGCAATACAAATTTATAGATAAGATAAGAAAAGTTCTTTTTGAAATATCGAATTTGCAAACGGTCATTACAACACATTCTGCCCAAATCGTGGCAAGATGTAATTTCCAAGATATAAGATATTTACTCAATATCAATAATGAAAACATAAAAATTAAAAACTTTCATTCTGAATTAAAAGCACAATATGGTACAGAGGAAGAAGAATTTAAATTTGTAGAACAGTATTTGACTTTGCAAGCATCAGAGTTATTCTTTGCCAATAAAATTATATTTATCGAAGGAACTACAGAAAAAATGTTACTTCCTTATTACATTAATAAATTTGATGAAGAGAGGAAGAGTATTCCTAATTACATACCAATTTCTTCTCAAAATATTTCAATTGTAGAAGTTGGGGCTAATGCAGAAGCTTTTGATAAATTGGTAAGATTTTTAGATATTCAAACTCTAATAATTACAGATATAGATACTACATTAAAAACAACTAATACATCAAGTACTGCTTATCCCGCACATGAAGTTGAAGGAGCAACTCATACTAGTAATGAAACAATAAAAAAAATATTTTCATGCACCTGATGTAAACTCTGCAGATTTTCCGCAGTGGTTTGAAAATTTAAAAAATAATACTTTGTCAATTACTGATGCAAGCAAAATTAAAATTTTTTATCAAATAAGTGAAGATAGTTATCATGCTAGAAGTTTTGAAGATGCTTTTATAAAAGTTAATTTGACTAAGTTAATTGATCAAAAAGATAACTTGAGAGGTTTACAAAATAAAAGTGAATTAACTAACACTACAGGAATTTATGATTTGACAGAGAAAATATTAAAGAAAAAATCTGACTTTGCATTCTCTTTATTGTATTTGGCTTTATCAAAAAATATAGACTGGCAAATGCCTTTATATATTAAAAAATGCTTTAGAATGGATCCAAAATGACGCCTCTTGATAGTATTAAACAATGTATTGAAGATAAAAAATGTTTTGTTCTTCAAGGTGGTGCAGGTAGTGGTAAAACAGAAACATTGAAAAATGTCTTAGAAAATATATCTGAAAACTATCCCAATAAAAAAGTTGCTTGTATAACACACACTAACTTAGCCGTTGATGAGATAAAATCAAGAGTTGGTGATAAATATACAATTAGCACCATACACTCTTTTTTAAATTCAATAATTAAAGATTATAAAAAAACATTTTTCAATGTATTTTTGAGCTTTTTAAAGTTGAGAAAATAGAACGAAACGAGGTGGATTTTTACGGCGGTGACGAAAGAGAACAAAAGAAGCAAGAGCATGAAAAATATAAAAAGGTATATGAAAAATATGCCAAAAAAGCTTTTTACTGTAACGCATGAAAGAATAGATAAGCCAGAAGGAAAAAGAATCTATGATGTTAATCCAGTAGCATATAATACAAGTTTAAATACTAGAATTGAGGCATTAAATGAAATCATTAAAAGTCAAATAGAAGCAAAAGACTACAATAAGATTCAATATAACGAAACCCGTTTTGATAGTTATAATGATTTAACTTTTGGACATGATGGGTTATTAGAAATCGCATATCAACTTTTTAGCTCTTTCCCTAAAATTGGTAAAATTCTTCAAGATAAATTTGATTATATTTTTATCGATGAATATCAAGATACCAATGAAAAAATTATACAAATTTTTTTAAGGCATCTTCCACAGAACGATAAAACAGTAGTAGGTTTATTTGGGGATGCAATGCAATCAATCTATAAAGATGGAATTGGGGATGTTCAAAACTATATAGCTGATAGTACTTTAGAGGAAATAATCAAAGAAGATAATTATAGATGTTCTGTTCAAGTAGTAGAATTTATCAATAATATTAGAACAGATGGACTAAATCAAGAAGTTCAATTAAAGCATGATGAATCTACTTTGGATGAAAGACAAGGTATTGTCAGTTTTTTTTATTCTATTGTTGATAGTAAGCCTACGGCATTTTCAACCAAAGAAATCAAAAAGTCAATATATCGAAAAAATAAACAGTTTAATCGAACATGCAAAGAACAATCAGCCTAATTCAAAATTTTTAATGTTAACAAATAAATCTATTTCAATAGAGGTAGATTTTCAAAATCTTTATGAAACTTTTGCGCAAAGGTATCAAGAGCCAAAAGAATATATTGATGAAGTATTGATAAAGTTACAACTTATAGATTTAGTAGAACTTTGTCAATCCTATGAAAATGGGAATTATAATTTTATATTGACTGAATTGAAAAAAGTTGGATACCCTATAAAAACCATAGCGGATAAACAAAAATTAAAAGAAGATATTGAATATTTATTAAATTTTGAAGGTGGTGCGATAGAGGCACTACATTATGCTTTTAATAATAGGTTAATTAAAAAATCAGAATCCTTTAATGCCTACATATCAAGAAAAGAAGCTTTTTCGTTGAGTTTAGACAATGATGAATATAGAACATTTAAAGAAAATTATATTTCTGGTCAGAATACATATACAAGAATGACAAGTGCTGGAATTGAAATTGAAGAAGAACAATTTAATGAATTAGAAAAAGAGTTAAAAAAAGAAAAATTATTTGAAGGCTTGTTTTCACCAATAGTTACTTTTAAAGAAGTGGTCAATTATTGTAATTATATGAGTGAAAAAGTCGAATATATAACAATGCACAAAACAAAAGGCTCTGGAATTGAAAATGTCATTGTTGTTTTAGATGAGTATTTTTGGAATGAATATGACTTTTGCAAAATTTTCGATACAACTATTAGTGATACTAAAAAAATTGCAAGCCAAAAACTTTTTTATGTTGCTTGTTCAAGAACAGAAAAGAATTTGACTTGTATAAAGTTAATTACACAAGATGAGGAAAGTTTGATACAGTCTTTTTTTCAAAGTGCAATAAGAATAGATTTATAATTTCTAACAGGAGTAACTTATATGACTTTATATGAAAATGTAATTATAGGCAATTTTTTTATATGGGTTAGGACTTGATATAGGGATATCATTGGGCTTAAATAATGAAGATGTAGATTTACCAAGTATTGTAAATTTATTACAACAAACCCCAGCTGATAAAGAATTGGGAGATATGTTGTTAGAATTTCCTGGGGTTGTAAAAGTACTAGAATTTAAAAATGCAAAAAATCCATCAAAAAAAGAAAAAAAAAGAGTAGAAAAATTAGAAAAAGCTTTGAAAGATAATGAAAGAATGAAATATGTATCAAGAGAGATTCATTGGTATATAGAAACTGAGCCTTTTAATAAAATTTGTGCAAATAAGATTGTCCCTTATTTGGATGCATATAATGGAACTATAGGAATGGACACCTTGGAAAATTTTATTAAGAGTATTTCAATTGAAGTAAATAATCCTACATCTGGTATTACACATGAAGAGCAAAAACATTATTTGTCTTTGGTATCAACATGTCAAGGTTCTGGAAAAGTTGGCACGGGTGGATTAATTGTATCTGTTTCAAAAAAAGGTATTAATTATGTAGAATTTTCGCAAATAGAACAACTTCAATTGCAGCATAAAGAATTTAAAAAAAGAAATGCAACACAAATGTGAAAGTATTATGAAAAGTGAATACGAATTAGAACAAAATCGTTCAAGAGATAGAAGTAACAATTTGCATAGGAGCCTTTAATGGATAGCGAAGAAAAAGAGAAAATTATTTTTTTGTTCAAATCAGCATCAAATCTTTTAGACTCAGTAGAAGAAAGTAAAGAAAAATCTTGATAAGTTGATTGAGAATTATAATTTACAGAATAGCAATCTTCAGCTCAATAATAGAAATCTCAATAAATCAATTCAAGAACTAAATAATAGTGTAGCAAATATAAATGAAAAAATTCAAAAAGAGATTCAATCTAAAAGTTATGCAATAGCGGATACTGTGGTAAATCATATAAGCACAAATTTTAAAGAAGCAAATAAATATGCAAATGAAGCTACAGAACTTTATAAAAAGGCGAGTAACTCTATAATCTATAAAGTTTTTTTTATTAGTCTGATTTCTTTTATGTTTTTTACAGGAATGGCTTATTTTGGATATACATTTTATTTACAAAAAAGTATTGAAACATTAGAAAATAAAAATATATTGTTAAAAAATATGACAATAGCTATAACTAATAATGACAGATATTTGTTGGTGAAAAGTGTTGATGGAAAACTTCATGATGGGAATGATGGAAAATATATAATTGCAGTAGATAAATTAGGTCCTGATTTTAAGTAATAACATGACCCTCTCAAAATCCCTCTACACCCGAGCCATTCAATGCCCAAAATCTCTCTGGCTGAAAAAGTACAAACCAGAGGTTTTAACCTCACCCGATACCAGTGCCAAAGCACGGTTTGAGACGGGTAATATTGTGGGGGATTTGGCGTGTAAATTGTTTCCTGATGGGCGTGAGATACCTTTTGATGCACACGATTTTAAAAGCATGGCGAGGCTGACCCAAGCGTATCTTGATGAGGGTGTGGAAAATATCTACGAGGCGACGTTTATTTACGAGGGTATCGTGGTGATGGTGGACATCTTGCGCCAAACGCCTCTTGGTTTAGAGCTGTATGAAGTGAAGAGTTCCACCGATGTGAAGCCTATCTATCTGCATGATGTTTCCATTCAGCTGTATGTTTTAGAAGCCCTTGGGTTTAGGGTTGGGGCGTGTCATGTGGTGCATATCAACTCTGGCTATGTGCGAGAAGAAGCGTTGGAGCTTGAAAAGCTTTTTGTGGTGGTCGATGTCAGTGGTGAAGTGCGCGATTTGCAAGCTGCAATTCCAAAAAGACTTGAAATGTTTGAAGCGTATCTGGACGATAAAATCCATGAGCCAAATATCGACATCGGAAAACAATGCAATGACCCGTATGAGTGCGATGCAAAGGCGTATTGTTGGAGGGTTCAGCGAAATATCCCAGAGTACAGCATCTTTAATATCTTCAACCTTGGCAGTAAAAAACAACAAGAGCTTTATGCACAAAACATCGTGACTATCGAAGCTATACCCGAAGACTTTGCAATGACACCCATTCAATGGCAAAAGGTTGAGAACTGGAAAAAGCAACACACGTTCATCGACCATGAGGCGATTGCCGAGTTTTTAAAAACACTCACCTATCCCATTTATCATCTCGACTTTGAGACCTTCCAACAAGCCGTGCCTTTGTGGAGTGGTGTCAGTCCTTATCAACAAATACCGTTTCAATACTCTTTACATGTAGAACACCGTGATGGCACTTTGGAGCATAAAGAATTTCTAGCAGAGTCAGGAAGCGACCCAAGACGTGCTTTGGCGGAGAAATTGGTCGAAGACATACCTTTACATGTAAACATTTTGACATACAATATGAGCTTTGAAAAGGGCGTCATCGCCTCACTTGCCGAGCTGTTTCCAGATTTACATGTAAAGCTTATACACCTACACAACAACATCAAAGATTTGATGATTCCATTCCAAAAAGGACACTACGTCACCCCGAGTATGCAAGGTAGTTACTCCATCAAATACGTCCTTCCTGCACTTGTTCCTGAGATGGAATTAGCCTATAAAAAACTTGAGGGCATCCAAAATGGTGGAGACGCCATGAACGCCTTTGCATCTTTACATGGTAAGAGTTTGGACGAGCAAATGAAAGTGCGTGAGCAGTTGTTGAAGTACTGTGAGTTGGATACTTTGGCGATGGTTAGGGTATTGCAAAAATTGAGAGAGGTTTTAAATGATAGATTATAAACAAAAACTAACCACCGATAGAGAATTTTACCCCATTGAAAATCTAGAATACTCCATCGAAAGTGATCGTGGGCGCATTCTTTCTTCTCCTGCTTTTCGTAGACTTCAAAAGCGTACTCAGGTATTTGCACTGGAACTCAATGCTTCGATTCGCACCCGCTTGACGCACTCTTTGGAAGTTTCGCAGACGGCACGGTTTATTGCTAAAAACATTTTGAGTAAGCTTGAAAAAGAGGAGGGCTATGAGCTCAAAGGACTTGAAAATGCCTTTGTTTCTACTGCAGAGATGACCAGTTTACTGCACGACATCGGCAATCCTCCCTTTGGGCATTTTGCAGAGCAAACCATCAATAAATGGATAAAAGAAAATGCACTACCTTTCATTGAAACATTTCCTGCAAACACTGATAAAACAAAAAAACTCAAAGTGACGCTCTCGCAAGACCTGTGTAACTACGATGGGAACGCGCAAGCCACTCGTGTCATTACTAAATTACAGCGACTCAATCTCTCTTATACCCAAATAGCCTCTGTGGTTAAATATACACGTGGTGCATACGAAGAAAAGCCTCAAAAAGGTGAGCCGTTTGATTACCTGATGAAAAAACCAGGGTTTTACTACAGCGAGAAAGGTTTCATTGAAAAAATTCAAGATAAGCTTAATATCAAACATGGTTGTAGATTTCCTCTAACCTACATTATGGAAGCTGCAGATGACATCTCTTATTTAACCGCTGATTTGGAAGATTCTGTCGAAAAAGGCATTTTGAATCTAGATAAAGTCTATGAGCTTATAAAAGCAGAGTGTGATAAAGAGGGGGAAACCTATCTTTTAGAAGTTATTCAAGAGAGATATGACCAAGCAAAGAAAAACGATGAGCCATATCAATTTAGTATGTTTTTTACATTAGTGCGTGCAAAGCTAGTAACCTCTTTGGTTTATCACGTAGTTGATATTTACATCAACAATCATGAAGCGATTTTTGAAGGATCATTTAACAGTGCTTTACTTGAATATGACAAAGAGAGTAAATACTACAAAGCGATAAAAATCTTACAAGCGATTTCTGCGAAGCATATTTATCAAAATAAAGATGTTCAAACGCTAGAGTTGCAAGGCTATACGATTATCAATGGACTTTTAAATATTTTCAAACCCTTATTGGAGCTTACATGTAAAGATTTTGAAGCACTGCTTCATGATGAAAAAATAGAGTGCTTTATTGCAATGAGGTTGATTAAGCGTATTTCTTCCAAGCAGATCGTAGCGTATCAAAATGATGTTAAGGCATTGGATCGCGAAGATGAAGAGCAATTTGAACTTCTTGAATGGTATCATAGGGTACGCCTTGTCATTGACTACATTAGCGGCATGACTGACGATTTTGCATTGCATGAATATCAAACATTGTTAGCACTTTAAGATCATAGATTATAGAATGAAACAGATGAAGTCAATCGCAATCATTATATGGGAACAATAACAGTTGATATCGGCAAAATAATTGCATGATTTTGACAATTATTGACACCTCGTTGACACCAGTAAAGTTTAAGGTTTGGAATATCGTATTTTAGGGAGTTAGGGTGGTACTGAGGCCGGACTAAAATATATGCTTCAACTACAGTAATATCAGTCTTTAATTATTTTAATGTGGACAAGTACTGTCAAAAGTACTGTTATTTTAAAGTGTTTCAACTATCAGCTTATGCGTGATCTAGTTTTTAGGATGGGAACATAATTGTTATATTATTTTAATAGTAAAATACAAAAATCACTTCATTCAGTTAAAACAATATAATCTGCGATTCGTTTTATAACCCCAAATTAAATACTTTTTCTGAACCAATACTCATTTAACTATAAAATATTTTAATTAATAAAAAAAAATTGAAGTATTTAAAACTTATCTACAATTTCCCTACAACTTAAATGTATATTTACCATGAAAATATATAAATTTAGATTAATAATGATGAAAAATAGTTAGAAGGAGGATTATATAAGTTCGGTTAGTTATTGTTTTGTTGACTTACTGTTTGTAGTTTGCTCTCTTTAATTTTAGTGTTTTACTATTGATTAAGAGTATTGGTGACGTCTTTTTGTTTTGCTGTATGTTACCAATTGTTAAAAAACGAACAAGTAACTTTTTTTATGGATCTGTGGTAGTTACAATTATCATAGGTCTTCATGTTAGCGTTAATAAATATTTATTAGCAAATAAATACAAAAATCAAGGTGCTAGCCCTATTACTTTCAGATATATATCAAAGTAAAGGTTAATTTAAGATTCAAATGAGATTTTAATTAGAATATGTTTTTATACTAGTTGAAACAAAACTATTTTTAGGAGGAGTTTATATGAAATTAGCAAAGTTAAGTTTGGCGACATTGATCGCTATGAGTTCAGTTGTGTATGGCGCGGATACACTGGAAGATGCATTTAAAAATGGTAAGGTTAACGGGGAAATTAGAGCATTTTATTTTGGTCGTGATTATGATGCTGCTGCACATGGTGGTCCTGGAGCAACAGATTCTTCGTTAATGGCTTTTGGTCTAAGACTAAGCTATGAGGACGGCTGAATTAAAAGGATTTAGAGTAGGATTAGGTTTTCAAGGACAAAGTACTCCATGGGCTGATACTGATACGAAGCTGGACCATATGTTACCATGGGATTTAGGTGCATCAGGTGCTATTTTATCTGAAGCATACCTTTCTTACACTATGAATAAAACAGTCGTTAAAGTTGGTCGTCAGTACTTTGATAAGCCACTTATGAGCAGCGATAATCATGACGTAATAAAACAAGCAATTGAAGGTGTTACAATTGTTAGCAATGACATTCCTGATACAACACTTTATGCAGCGTATGCATGGAGAATGTCTTGGATGAAGGATAATGGGGTTAATAATGATTTTGCAAATTTTGGCAAGTTTGGCCTTTTGTATAATGTTATTCCTGGTGCTGAAGGTGGCGACTATGCTTATGTGGTGGGTGCGATCAATAAATCACTTCCAGATACAACATTGACATTGGCTTATGGTGAGGAAGATAAATCTCATTCTCTTTTTTTAGCACAAGCTGATTATATGCCAAAGATTAATGATAGCGTAACGTTAGTCACAGGTCTTCAGTTCTGGAATACAGAATTAGATGAAAGAAGTGTGGCTTGGGCAGATTCAACGGTTTACTCAGCCAAACTTGGTCTTAATGTTGGACCTGTTGGGGCTTATGTAGCGTATGCTAAGATTAATGATGGACGTGGCGCTTGGGGCGTTGGTATGACAGATGATCGCCCAAGACTGTATACTTCAACACTTACAGATGCTGGACAATTTGAAGCGTCAACTCAGTATGCTGTTGATGTACATGCATTTGTTCCTCAAATCGCAACCGTTCTTGGCGTGCGTTATGTCAATATTGATTTAGATGAAAAAGGTGCAGCATCATCACAGGTTGGTATTGGAAAGATTGATCAAACAGGTTTCTATGCTATACACAACTTCAGCGGTTCACTCAAAGGTCTCTACTGTATGGGCTTTTATGAAATTGCAAATAATAGTAATGATGCATATAGCAGAGATGAAATCCGTTTTAGAGTTGGTTACGAATTTTAATAGCAATATATTTTTTCTAACGAAACAAGTATAGATCTCCTTGTAATAAAATGGGTTTTGCATGTAAGTATGCAACGCCCATTTTTTATTTACATGTAAAGCTTTAAATGTATGGCTTTACATGTAACTAAAAATACATGCTCAAGGATTACAGATATGAAATTGCAACAGAAGATTACACTTTCTATTGTGTTAGGATTGGTCACTGGATTTGTTGTTTTTTTAGTCATTAACCATTCGATGATGAAAGAAACGACAAGTTCAGAAATTTATGAAAAGCTTAAAGATAAGTCATTTGGGTTGACTCAAAACATACAAAATTGGTTTGAATCAAAGCAACAAATCGCAAGTGCGTTAGCAGATGTTGCGCAAAAGATTGAAGATAGATCCCCTGAAAATTTACGAAGCTATTTGAATCTTGTCAATAAATCTGCGAAGATAGATGCTTCTATGGTTTACTATAAAGGTATGCCACTTCGTCATACCGATCCTAACTGGGCACCTTCTCCTGAGCAAGAAGAAGCCAATATGCCATATCAAATGATGCTCTCCAAAAAATTTAAAGAACAAGCGATCAGTCCTATTATTAAAAGTCCTATCGATAAAGTGACTGATTTGTTGGTTATTGTCTCTCCTTTTAATGGTGACAGTGAAGTGACCTTGGTTGTTGAGATTAAAGATATTAATGAAAAAGTACGTGAGAGTAAGTTTGAAGGTGGTTATGCTGCGTTGATAGGGGCTGATCACAAAATTATTGTTGATCCAAATGTAAAGATGCAAGGGAAGTCACTTTCTGAAAATGCTCCTGAATTAAAGTGGCTGGAAGAGGAAATTTTTTCTAAAAAATCAGGTTTAGCTGACTATAAAATGGCGGGGAAAGAATGGATAGCAGTATTTGATACCGTTGAAGCTACCGGCTGGAAAGTTGTCGTGACCGTAGACAAAGAAATTGCTTTTTCTAATCTAAATGCGCAAACTCAAAAATTACTCTTTATTAGTTTTGGCTTTTTCTTGTTAGGTTTGATTGGAATTTATGCTCTTTTAAAATGGCAGTTTAAACCACTGCACGCATTGCAGACGATGGTGAAAGATTTGTCATCAGGAGAAGGGGATCTCACTCAGCGTTTGAAAGTGCAAAGCAAGGATGAGTTAGCGGATATTGCTACTTCAGTAAACCTTTTTATTGAAAAGATTCAAATTTTACTTACCAACTCAAAAGAAAGTAGCAGTGAAAATGCATCGATTGCGCATGAACTTTCTACCACCTCTTTATCGGTAGGGAAACGCTCAGAAGAAGAGAGTTTAATCGTTTCCGCTTCCGTTACAGAGGGGCGCAATGTTTTGCAAGAAGTACAAAACGCTGTGAGTATTATCAAACATAACAGTGAACAATTAGATTTGGCAAATGTAAATTTTAAAACTATTCAAAAAGAGATGGATACAGTCAATTCAATACTACAAGTGGGTTCGAAAAAAGAAATAGAATTAGCAAAAAAACTTCAAGTTACTTCTGAGAATACAGAAGAAATAAAATATGTCCTAACCGTTATCGCTGATATTGCGGATCAAACCAACTTGCTTGCACTTAATGCCGCCATTGAAGCTGCACGAGCTGGAGAGCACGGACGAGGTTTTGCTGTGGTCGCTGATGAAGTTAGAAAATTAGCAGAACGCACTCAAAAAAGTTTGAGTGAAATTAATACCACCATTAATGTTGTTGTTCAATCAATTGCTGATGCAAGTGGAGAGATGGATTTTAACTCTAAAGAGATATTTAAACTTGCAGAGTTATCCTCAGAGCTCAAAACTATTGTAGGTGATAATGCAAAAATACTTGAATCTACAATTGCGAACAATCGTCAAAGTGTTCAAGACTTTGTACACGTCAATGAATCAGTCGATACTATGATTAAAAAAATACAAGAAGTAGATACTATTGCAAGTGCTAATGCTAGAAGTATTGAAGAGGTAGCAAGTGCTAGTGATCACCTCTCTTCGATGACTAATAAACTCGATAATGAACTTAAAAAGTTTAAAGTTTAAGCATGTCAGATATGTCTTCATTTTTGTGTCAAGACTGTATTGTTGATTTTAAGCAAGATGTGATGAATATGCTAATTCACACCATAGAACTAAAAGATATCTATACATCAGGCCATTCAGAGCAAGTGGCTCGTTATTGTTGTTCAATTGGTAATGCTCTTAACTTAGGGTTAAAGGATACAATTCTTTTATACCAATCTGCTTTTATGCATGACATAGGAAAAATTCTTATTGATCCTAAAATTTTGCAAAAAAATGATTATTTGACGAAAGAAGAATATGAGAGTGTTAAAAAACATTCTACTTTTGGAGCTCAAATGCTTCAAAATATCAATTTATTTCAAGAGCATGCTCAAATCGTTAAACATCATCATGAAAGATGGGATGGAACAGGCTATCCAGATGGTCTTACAAATAAAAAGATACCATTTTTTTCCAGAATCATTGCGATAGTTGATGCTTTTGATGCTATGACATCTATGCGAAATTATAAAAATAAATGCACATTTGATGAAGCTCTTAATGAGTTGGATCGTTGCAGTGGAACGCAGTTTGATCCGGAACTTGTTTCAATTTCCGTGAAAGTCCTCAGTGCATTTATTAACAACAACGCATTCAATAAAAAAATATGTTAAAGTTTAATAATGACATATAATAAAGTTTGATGAATAAAGGAAGACTATGTTAGATGAAATAAGAACAATTACCATCAAAGAATTAAAAGAAGAGATCAAAGAAAATCTAGAATATGCTCATCCCGAAAAAAATGAAAGTGTAGCTGCTGCCAATGCCTTTGGTGTACACTATGGATTTAAACCCTATGTAAATGATATTTTTTTTGCAACAGAAGATGAAGCGGTTGCCTATACGTTTAACACAGAAACAATCTATCAAAACATTAAAGAGCTTAATGATAGTGCAAAAGTTATTGAAAGTTATGATGATACAGAAGATACCTTGTGCTATGCTATTTTTAATGATATTGATAAAATTGCTCTTAAACAAGTCTTTTTTAGCCCCAAATCACAAAATGAAATTACAATCAAATTTCTCTTTGAAGAAGAGCAACTTTGTGTCTCTGATGAGAGTTCTCTAATGTTTACATGTAAACTAATGGATAGCGGTGAGACTGTATGGAACGAGGAAGAAAGTATTGAATTAATGTTCGAAAAAGAAGGGATTTTATACCCTGAGAATATTCGTAAGTTAGTAGAGGGCTTGTGGCTTTCTTGGAGAAACTATGAAAGAACTCTTGAAGAACTTGAAAAAGATCTAAATGCTTTAGTAGCATGGATTAATGCAATGACAAAAACAAAGCCCAATTTTATAGAATAAGTTGAAAGTTTTTATAATTCATGAGAAAGGAAAGCTAAATGAAGTTGGAAAAAAAGATTATCCTTTCTATTATGGGAGGTATGCTCTTAGGATTTACGGCATTTCTTAGTATCAACTATTCTATGATGTATGAAACAACCAGTACAGAAATCTATGATAAACTTAAAGGTAAATCTGCTGATTTAACACGAGATATTGAAGAATGGTTGGGAGATAAGCAGCGAACAGCTCTTGCTTTGGCTCGGCGTGCACAGAATCTTCAAGATAGATCACCTGCTAATGTACGAAACTATCTCTACCTCGTCAATCAATCTGCCAATATTGATGCTTCTATGGTTTACTACAAAGGTCAAACCCTCATTCATACAGAACCTGACTGGGCACTTACTCCACAAGAGGAAGAAGCCAATATGCCTTATCAAACGATGTTGGCTAATGGTTTTAATCCTACAATCAGTAAAGTTTTTAAAAGCCCTATTAATAAAATTGATAATATGGTTGCGGCGATTGCTCCTTTTAATGGAGATAGTGTGGCAACGTTGGTTGTTGAGATTAAAGATGTGGAAGAAAAAGTTTCTTCGAGTAACTTGGATGGAGGTTTTGCAGCACTTATCGATGTAGACCGAAGACTTCTTGTTGATCCAAATCCTAATTTTATCGGTAAGAAAATTTCTGAATTTAATCCAGAACTTGGCTGGATGGAAGAAAAAATATTTGCACTAAAGTCAGGATATATTGAATACCTTGTAAAGGGGAAAGTTTATTTGGCTTTTTTTGATACGATTGAATCTACAGGATGGAAAGTGGTACTCACGTTAAAAAAAGAAACTGCTTTTGCAAATTTGACGGTGCAAACAAAGAAGTTGATCTTGATTAGTGTAATCTTTTTTATTCTAGGTGCTATATTTATTGTTATCATTAATATTTTACATGAATATTGGAGACGCGAAATTGAGCTGAAACGAGATGAATATGAGTTTATTTTAGCACATCGTTCTCGCATCAGTGAGATAGGTGAACTCATCTCTGGGATTAATCATCAATTGCATCAACCTTTGAATTCTTTAAGTCTTTTATCCTCTTCAATGCTTTCCAAATCAAAAAATAAAACACTGACTTCTGAAGTTTTAGAAGAGAACCTTATCATGTCTCAAAAAGCTATTGCGCTTATGTCTACGACTATTGGGATGTTTCGAAACTTTTATAGGTTTGATGGAAATGCCACTACTTTTTGCTTAAAACAGTGTATAGACGGGGTTTTACAAGTTCTTTTATATTGATTTTTCTCGTCACAATATCAGTGTTGAGATTGACTGTGATAGATGTGACATGTTAAACATTACTTCTGTAGATAACTTCATTCAACAAGTATTACTGGTTCTGCTTCAAAATGCAAAAGAAGCATTACTGATGACGAATGACAGAATAGATAATAAAATACAAATCCATGTTTCTCTTGATGGTGAATTAGTCAACGTTGATATTGCAGATTGGGGAGAGGGAATTAGTAAAGCGATTGAAGAAAAACTTTTTGACAATATTAAAAGTTCTAAAAAAACTTTAGGCAGTGGTATTGGGCTTTATTTTGCAAGAAAATTAGCCAGAGAAAAACTCAAAGGTGATCTTGTATTGGTGCAATCTTCAATGCCAACAATATTTAGATTTTCTTTTAAAAATTATTTATCTCCAAAGGAGCAAAACGATGCATCTGCAAACGCTTAATTTACTTAATGATATCTGTGTACTTATAGTCGAAGATGATGAGATTGCAAGAACGACGATTAAACAAGATATTAAGCCCTATTGCAAAGCTTGCTATGAAGCGGCAGATGGACTAAGTGGATTGCAAAGTTTTAAAGAACATCATATTGATGTTATTATCACGGATATTCATATGCCTGGTATTAATGGACTGGATATGATTAAAGAGATATTAAAACTCAAATCCGAACAATTGTTTATCGTTATGACTTCTTATGATAATGATAAAAACTTGATTGAGAGTATGAAAGAGGGAGCGTGTAGTTTTTTGCGTAAGCCTTTAGATATAGAAGAGTTACAAACAGCTCTTATAATGAGTTTAGGAAGAATCAAATATACGACAAAAATTCTTAGTGAAAGTGTTTATATTGATTACCAAAAAGAGATTATATATATAGATAATCAACCTGTTTTTCTCTCACATACAAGCAATAAAATATTTTGGTTATTGTCTTACAATATAGGTCGTTTGGTTTCTTATAATATGATAGAAGATTACATTTACGATGGCGAATCTGTTAATAAAAATATCTTACACAATGCTATCCTGAGAATTAAAAAACAACTTCACTCTATTGATATTGAAAACATCCCAAGTGAAGGATATATTTTAAAAGTTAAAACATTGTAATTAGTTTTAGCGAGTCAAATTAACTATCAAAAAATTTATTTCTGAAGCAAATGATTAAATGTACAGGACAGAATAGTGTTTTTGTTTGTGTACAAGGATATTTTATAAAGTAAAACTACTTCATTACATGGTTTACATGTAAGCATTTTCTATCTTCAACACCTCCTTTAATTTTAAGTTTTTTTTAATTTTCAGATGAGTTCTCTGATAGTGTATTGCTTTATACTTAAACTTAGAAATTAAAAAGAAAGGTTGTAACGTGAAAAGAGTTTTTCCAATACTTGGCATCTTTCTTTTTTCCATTGTGTTACTGTGTATCTCTGTACAGGCTGTTGACAATGCTATGTCACCTACTACTACAGCCAAAGAGGCTACACCTGTGATAGAAGTAAGCAAGGAATTAAGAGACCAATACCCAATCAAATCGCACCATGCGAAGTTATCCATAGATTGTATTCACTGTCATGATGACCAAGGACGTGTTCCTGCTAAATTTGAATACATTGGGGATAAAGGGTGTCTTAGCTGTCATGGAAGTAAAGAAAAAATGGCCAAACGAACAGGATTTATGGATATGTTCCATACCAATCCTCATAATTCCTATCATGATGGCCCAACATTATCATGTGATGAGTGTCATAAAGAACATGAACCTTCACAAAATAGATGTATGGAGTGTCACGAAAAAGAGGTTCCTAATTGGATGAAGAAGGTAATGCCATGATAAAAAATATTTTTACGTCTATTAAAAAGAAAATTCCACTTCTTTTAGTTGTAGGAATTGTTGTAGGCTTTATCGTTTCTTATACATCCTATGAAGCAATATCAAGAACAGGAACGCCTCAGTTTTGTGTTGTTTGTCATGAAATGGCGCCGATGAGAGCATCATATGATAACGATGTTCATGGTGGCAACGGTAAAACAGGCATAAGAGTCAATTGTGTTGATTGCCATCTTCCTCATAATAATCTTGTCAATTATGTTTTTACAAAAGCAAAAAATGGAATGTCTGAAGTAGGTACTCATTTTTTTGGAAATCCAGATGCTATAGACTGGCAACAAAAGAGAGAAGAGCGAGCTAAATTTGTTTATGATGATGGATGTATTAAGTGTCATAGCAATTATGCAACAAATGAAAAAATAAGTCCAAAAGCTCGACAAATGCATGAGCATTATAATGGACTTCTTGGTACAAATAAAGAATTGGGTTGTGCAAGTTGTCATGCAGAGATAGGACATAACGGACTTAATAATATGTTAAATATTTATAAGCCAGAACACGCTCTTTATGAAAAAGGCTCTGCAAAAGAAAAAATTAAAATAAATGAAAAATTATACGGAAAAGGAAGTTCTAATTAACAAAGTATCCCCTAAAACAAAAATAAAAAACAGAACAGAATAAGGTGCTCGCAAGAGTCAATACATACGAAAAATCAAAAAAGGAAAAAAGATGACAAATCAATCAAGACGAAATTTTTTTAAGACCAGTGCAATTGGTACAGGAGTTGTGGCATTAGGTGCAACAGGAATTGGTTCAAGTTTGAGTGCTGCAGAAAAAGGTCCAGATTTAGATAAAGCAGCTGCGCAACCTTTTATCACTGAAAGAGGAATTGCTCCTTCAAAAAATCCTGCATATCCAAATACTTTACCAAAAGTTGATGCAAGCCAAGTTAAAGAGACTGTTGAAGCTGATATTATCGTCATTGGAGCTGGTTTTGCAGGTATGTGTGCAGCTATTTCTGCTGTAGAAGTTGGTGCAAAAGTAATTGTGTTGGAAAAATATAAAAGACCAGGTGCCCGTGGTGGCCATATTACTGCATTTGGTTCAGATTTTCAAGATAAACACGGAATCACTAAAGATATTCATCCAAGACAAATCGCGAAAGAACTTGAACGATGGGGACAAGGACGTGTTGATGAAGACTTACTAAGACTCTTTATTGAAAAAAGTGGCGCATGTATGGATTGGCTCGATAACACATTGAAAACAAAAGGCTTTCAAAATGGTCAATGGTTTGAAGGTTGTAAAGATCCATTCTATTATGAACACCCAGTAACACATATGTTTAGAGATAAAAATGGCGTACCTGGTAACGCACCTGTGGTTGATGCTCTTGTTGAAATTGCAAAAGAGAAAGGCGTAGATGTAGTTTTTGAAGCGAGAGCACTTAAACTTGTTAAAGATGGTAATAAAGTTACAGCAGTTATTGCTAAAACCAAAAAAGGTTATGTTCAATATGCAGCTAAAAAAGCTGTTATTATAGCATCAGGCGATTATGCTTCAAATCATGATATGGTTTCTTACTACTCTCAAACATCATCACTTGCAGATGCTCAAATTTATTTTCCAAGTAAATCCAATACCGGTGATGGTCATATGATTGCTATGGATATTGGTGGTGCTATGCAAAGAGATGCAAACCATGCTGCAGTTATTCACTTAGAAGCAGGTGCAAAAAGTTATAACTTTTTACATGTAAACGCATATGGTAAACGTTTTAAAAATGAAGATATCAATACACAATCAATGAGTTGTGGTAAATTGTATCAAAAAGATGGCATTGCTTGGTCTGTTTATGATGCAAACGGTCTTAGCTATGCAGAAGAGATGATGAAGAAAAAAATTGGTGGTGGTTTATTCTTTGGCCAACAAGATAAAATTGTAGGCGTTAAAGAATGGAGCATGGACGATGAAAAACATATGCTTGAAAAACATATTTCTGAGGGAAAAGTTGTTGTTGCTAACACTCTCGAAGAACTTGCAGATAAAATGGGTGTTCCAAGAGCAGAATTTGTTAAAACTGTTAAAAGATACAATGAAATTGTCAAGGTTAAGAATGATACAGATTTTGGTAAAAGATCTGAATGTCTTTATCCTGTTGAAAAGGCACCTTTTTATGCTGGTAAGCTTTTGGCAACATTACTTACAATGTGTGGCGGTCTTAGTACGGATGATAGAATGCTTGTTCTTGATAAAGATGATAAAGCATTTGATAACCTCTATGTTGCTGGTGCTGCACAAGGTAACTTCTTTGCAGGCGATTACCCAACAATCTGTCCAGGTATTGGTCATGGACGTTGTATGACATTCGGACGCCTTACTGGTCTAGTTGCTGCAGGTAAGAGTGTTAATGATGTTAAAACAAAAATGACACTATAAGTTACATTTTTGAGATAGGTCTGCTTGTAATAAGCAGACCTTGTATGTACCCTTGCGAGGTTATATACAAGGTCTTTTATCTTATATCTCTACATAGCAATAGATAAAACGTTATTAAAGGATATGGAATGAACATTAAAATCTCAAATATTGCTAATCTTCCATCCAAATTTGGAAATTTAAAAATCCAATCTTTTCAAGAAGGTATTAAAGAGCATTTAGTGATTTTCAAAGAACCTCTTGGGCAGATTCCATTGGTTAGAATTCATAGTGAATGTTTAACAGGGGATGCACTTGGCTCTTTAAAATGCGATTGTGGTGAACAGCTTGAGTTTGCATTGCAGAATATCTCATCACTTGGTGGAATGATCATTTACTTACGTCAAGAAGGACGCAATATTGGTTTGTTTAATAAAGTAAATGCCTATGCGCTACAAGATCAAGGGTTCGATACTATTGAAGCAAATCATCAGTTGGGTTTTAAAAGTGATGAACGTAGTTATGAAGTGGTAGAAACTATTTTAGAGCATTTTAAAATTGATAAAATTCGTTTGCTTACGAATAACCCTAAAAAAATGAGTTGTTTAAAAAACATTATGATTATTGAAAGATGGCCAATTATTATACCTTCAAATAATCATAACGTTGATTATTTGAAAACTAAAAAAGAAATGATGGGTCATTTACTTTAAAGGAAAAACATGAATGCAATATTAAGCGATCAAAAAACATTCCAGGCTATTATCCGCGTTAATCAAGCGATTGAGGATATTAGACAAGGCAAGATGGTTGTTATGGTAGATGATGAAGATAGAGAAAATGAAGGTGATTTAGTTTATGCTGCTTCTTTTTCTACACCACAAAAAGTTAATTTTATGGCAAGTCATGCAAAAGGGCTTATCTGTGTTGCTATTTCAAAAAAGATAGCAAATAGATTGCAATTAGAGCCTATGGTCAAAAAAAATGATTCATCATATGAAACCGCTTTTACAATTACAGTCGATGCAAGAACAGCAGCAACGGGTATATCTGCAGGTGAGCGTGATATGACCATAAAAATTTTAGCAGATGGTGGATCGCATGAATCAGAACTCGTTCGTCCCGGCCATATTTTTCCATTGATTGCTAAAGAGGGTGGTGCATTAGTAAGAATAGGTCATACTGAGGGTTCTGTAGATTTATGTCGTTTAGCAGGACAGGGTGACTCTGCCGTTATTTGTGAAATCATGAAAGAAGATGGAACAATGGCTAGACGTCCTGATCTGGATATCTTTTGTGCGAAGCATGAATTAAATATTGTCTATATTTCTGATATTGTAGAGTATCGCATGATGAATGAATCACTTATTCGTGTTATTGCCGAATCAACAACGCAATTTTTAGGCAAAGATGCCAGACGTTATGACTTTGTGGATCATAATGATAACCATCATATAGCCTATGCGTTTGGAAATATTAAAAATAGATCAGCAGTAAAATTTCATAGTATTATGCCTGATAATGAACTTTTAGCTGATACAAAAAAATATAATAGCTTAATTCAAGCCATACACTATCTGCAAAAAAGTGGTGGAGTATTGATTTTTATGGATAATGGAACACAAGATATGTCTAAAATTCGTGAATACGGTATAGGTGCGCAAATAATTAAACATCTAGGTATAGAAAATATAGAACTTTTAAGTGATAGTAAGAATAAAGAGTTTGTTGGCATTAGTGGGTTTGGCCTTAGCGTCATTAAAAGTACGAATGTTAATGAAACTGTTGCTTAAAATAACAAGTATTTATTGTCAATGAAAATAAAGAGTAAAAAAGGTATCAGTGTAATGGGTTTCTATCTTGTAGCGTATGGTTTAAGTTGTGTTGTGTTGGGAATGATGATTGGCACATGCATTCAATTCTCTAAAATTAATAAATGAGTCTGCAATGGATTATATCAGTATATCCATTTTGTTAAAATGTATGATATGAAGGATAATAATGAATATTGTAGAAGGTAAATTGTCCCTAAATGGTGACGAAAAAGTTGCTATTATTAATGCACGCTTTAACCATATCATCACAGATCGTTTGGTAGAAGGAGCGCGGGATGCCTATTTGAGACATGGTGGCAAAGATGAAAATTTAGATCTTGTTTTGGTACCGGGTGCATTTGAAATTCCAATGGCACTTAATCGTCTTTTGGCTTGTAGTAAATACGATGCAGTATGTTGTTTAGGTGCAGTAATACGTGGTTCAACGCCACATTTTGACTATGTGTCTGCAGAAGTGACCAAAGGTGTGGCCAATGTAGCACTTCAATTTGCTAAACCAGTCGCTTTTGGTGTCCTGACAGTGGATAGCATTGAACAAGCAATTGAACGAGCAGGTAGTAAAGCAGGTAATAAAGGTTTTGAAGCAATGGTTACTGTCATTGAACTATTAAGTCTATACTCTGCATTAAAGAATTAAGAAAAAGTTATAGATGTAGATATTGATAGAATTGATGGTGTTTTTTTGAGCATCGAGATAGATAGAAATACTACTGAATATTATTTAATGATTAAAGAATTAGTAGAAAAATTATTATTATCTACAAACAACCTATAATTATTTTCTATACTTACATTTATAATAATTAAATATTTTAAAAATAAGGATAGAATATGGCACACATAGCACTTTGCGTCTATGAAAATATGAGTGATTCTGTTAAAAAACATGCGGATAAGAAATTGGAAAAAACGGGTAGCTTGGGTGAGATATTTCAGCTACTTGCATTAAATGAAGACGTTTATTTTGCTACAGATACTATGGTTTCCAAGTTTCTCTTGAAAGAAACATTACTCCCTTATGTCACCAAACAAAGAATTGCAATATTAGTATCATTGGATAATGGGTGTAAAATGTGTGCAGGTGTACACAAGCAACTTGCACGGGCTTTAGGTGTGAGTGAGGTTGAAATTGAAGAAATAGCATTAGGTATTGATGCCCTAAGTTGTAGTGAAGCTGAAAAAAGGTTACTTCATTTTTGTATTCGTGCCTCAAAAAAAGATAACTATAAAATCATGAAAGAAGATATAGAAGTTATCAAGGCGTTTGGATACAGTGAAAAAGAGATCTTTGAAGCGGTTTGTATTGTTGGATATTTTAATTATATCAATACCTTATCTAATACATTTGGTCTTGGAAGCGAATAAAACATAAAATATTAGGGACGACTTTTTATCTTACTTTTTTTTTTAAAAGCGTTCCTTTAACACAAATTATTGTCTGATATATTGACAAAATCTTTATAAAATCTCCAAAAATATAAAAAAAAGAAAAGTATTTACTTATTACTTCGTAAATATTATTAACTTTCATTATTTTAAAATTAAAATCTATATCTTTCCTATAACAAAGCTATAACTTTTGTATATCATTCTTAAAATGTGAAATTAATTCATAAACACATTAAAAAATAAATAACTGTACTTGGGGTT
The DNA here is from genome assembly GCF_002162315.1 of Sulfurospirillum diekertiae. Lineage (NCBI taxonomy): Bacteria > Pseudomonadati > Campylobacterota > Epsilonproteobacteria > Campylobacterales > Sulfurospirillaceae > Sulfurospirillum > Sulfurospirillum diekertiae. The sequence goes on from NZ_CP021416.1 coordinate 1,520,479, forward strand.
ATTTATAAAAGGTTACAAGAAGGTTTGAATACCACTGTGTAAGTTGTTACTCTTGGTATTTTTTAAGGAGGAAGTATGGAAAAGAAAAAAAAGCCTGAACTCTCAAGAAGAGATTTTGGTAAGTTGATTATCGGAGCTGGAGCTGCAGCAACGATAGCTCCATTTGGTGTACCAGGTGCAAATGCAGCTGAAAAAGAGAAAAATGCAGCTGAAATTCGTCAACAATTTGCAATGACTGCAGGTTCTCCCATCATAGTTAACGACAAATTGGAAAGATATGCTGAAGTACGAACAGCGCTTACTCATCCAACCTCAATGTTTAAACCAAACTACAAAGGTGAAGTGAAACCTTGGTTTTTATCAGGATTTGATGAGAAAGTACGTCAGATTGAAAATGGTGAAAATGGTCCTAAGATGAAAGCTAAAAATGTAGGAGAAGCTAGAGCAGGTCGTGCACTTGAAGCTGCTGGATGGACCTTAGATAATAACTTTGGAGGTAACTTTGGAGGTTATCCAAATAGATTTTCTATGTTATGGTCTGGTGAGACTATGCATAACACCCAAATGTGGGCACCAGTAGGGTTAGATAGAAGACCTCCAGATACAACTGATCCTGTGGAACTTACAAATTATGTAAAATTTGCTGCACGTATGGCAGGTGCTGATTTGGTAGGTGTTGCAAGATTAAATCGTAACTGGGTTTATTCTGAGGCAGTAACTATACCAGATGAACAATCTTGGCCTAAAGAGATTGAAAAGCCAATCGTTTTCAAAGATGTTCCACTACCAATAGAAACTGATGATGAATTAATTATCCCTAATACTTGTGAAAATGTTATCGTTGCAGGTATCGCTATGAACCGCGAAATGATGCAAACAGCTCCTGCCAGTATGTCATGTGCAGCAGCAGCATTTGGTTATTCACGTATGTGTATGTTCGATATGTGGTTATGCCAGTTTATTCGTTATATGGGTTACTATGCAATTCCATGCAGTAATACTCTTGGACAATCAGTTCCCTTTGCTGTTGAAGCAGGTTTAGGACAAGCTAGTCGTATGGGTCTTTGTATTACTCCTGAATTTGGACCAAACGTAAGACTTACAAAAGTCTTTACAAATATGCCTTTAGTTCCAGATAAGCCTATCGACTTTGGAGTAACAGAATTTTGTGAAACATGTAAAAAATGTGCACGTGAGTGTCCTTCAAAAGCAATTTCTGAAGGTCCAAGAACTTTTGAAGGACGAAGTATTCATAATCAATCAGGTAAATTACAGTGGCAAAATGACCATAGTAAATGCTTAGGTTATTGGGTGGAATCTGGTGGATATTGTGGTATATGTGTAGCTGTTTGCCCCTTTACAAAAGGCAATATTTGGATTCATGATGGCGTTGAATGGCTTATTGATAACATAAGATTCTTAGACCCATTAATGCTTGGTATGGATGATGCATTGGGCTATGGTGCAAAACGAAATATTACAGAAGTTTGGGATGGAAAGATTAATACATATGGTCTAGACGCAGACCATTTTAGAGACGCTGTAAGCTTTAGAAAGGATAGGGTTAAAAAATCATGAAATTATTAAATATTTTAAATTATAAAGCGCTTGGTTTGAGTTTACTTTATTTGGCATTGATTTTGGTTACTTTCCAAATTTCAATGGGAAGTTATGGAGAGGATGAGCCACAAGCTGGTAGTATATTAATGGTTGCTGGATTGATTTTTTCGATCATCGGCGTTTTTCTTTTAATGAAGTTCAAGCCAACATATATTTTATGGGAAAAGCTTAAGCGTTAATTTCTAAATCTATGCATAAAGTAGGGTTTACATCATTACATGTAAACCCTACTTTTCTCTTTTTCTAAGTCATAAATATGCTTAAATATACAGCACGTTTAGCTTGACATTCCCATTATTTTGGAGTGACTCCAAAGCGCTGATGAAGTGGCTGACTTGATTATGACATTTATGCAGGGATTACGAGTTCAATCACGAAATCAATACTCTGGTGATGCAATCAAGCGAGCCATAAAAACATTTTTGGCTTTGATAAAGTCAATGGAAAAGAAAAAAAGTATATTTTTAGGTTTGTAATTGATATAAGAAAACGTTATAACTTTTTTTTCAGTTTTAAGAGAGATGACTTGGTAAATAACTCTCTTTTGAGCTAGATCGCCAATTATCTCTCTTGTTTTAAAAAGTTAGAGTCGTAATGCGCTCTTCTTTCTCTTTTTCATAATAAGCTTCTACGCACTCTTTATACGCTGTTAAAAATAACATGCTGCATCGTGATTCTTTAGAATCGTCATCTTTGATTTGTTTCAAAATATTACCAGCTAAAATGTAAGTCTCTGAAAGCGTAGCATTAAAAGCAGAATCTAAATAAAGCGAAGCTTGTGCAAGCAGTGATGGGCAACCTTTGATTTCAAAACCACATCTGACAGTCTTATCATCTTCAATTTGCATAGTAAGGACAACTTTACCTTTTCCATCGGGGTGAAGGCATGTCGCTTTGGCATTGTAATTATCTAATAGTCCATAAAAACGAGGGTTTTTCATATGGTCTTCTAATTGGCTTATGAGCCCTGTGTAGTCAAAATCATCACGCATAGTGTTTATTCCTTTAGTTATAATTTTAATTATGGCAAAAAAGTATAGGACGTTTATAGGTAAAATATAAGTTAATTAGACGAAAAAACCTATTATCTCATACTGCGCATTCCTAATGTCTAGAAGTATTTTCATACAAATATAGCATATTAATTAACATGGCTAAGATCAATGATAAATTTTGCGCCTTTTTTAGAATTCTTTACATGTAAAGAACCACCGATGTTTTTTTCTATGATAATTTTTGCCATATAAAGCCCCAAACCAGTGCCATTTTTTTCTTTTTTAGTGCTAAAGTATGGGTCAAATATCTTCTCAATGATCTCAAGATCAATTCCTTCTGCATTATCTTCTATGAATATTTCTTTGTTTTTGATAGTAATCCATATCTGTTTGTCTTCTTTGGTTTTCAAGGCATCTTTGGCGTTGCTCATGAGAATGGTTAAGACTTGAATGAGTTCATTTTTACATCCAATGATAGTACTTTCATCGCTCTTTACATGTAAAGAAATTTGTTCTTGTTTAAAAGGTGTTCGGAGTAATACCATGGCACTCTCAACGGCGCTTTTAAGGAGAAAAACACGCTCCTCTTTTTTTGTAGAAAAGAAATTTAAAAAATCATTGATAGTATTTGACATGTATTTTATCTGTGTATTGGCTTCATGGACCTTTGTTTTCAATTTTTCATGTGAAAGCATTTGAAGTTCACTGGTCATTTCAATGTTGGCCAAAGTTGTTGAGACATTGTTAAGAGGTTGTCGCCATTGGTGAGCGATACTTGCAATCATCTCGCCCATTGCAGCAAGGCGTGATTTGGCTAAAAGCTCTTTTTGAAAAGAGAGTTTTTCATAAAAGAGTTTACTCAACCTGATATAAATAGAAAAGCACAGTAAAATTGCAGCAATAGTATTGGTGACCTGCATATTGTTGATGTAGGTGCCCTTGTTTAAGTAGGTATCAAAGAATTTGATATCAAATGAAGAAAAATAGAAGATAAATGGGTAGTAGATAAAGGCTGAGCTGATGATGTATAAAACGGAGACTGTGAAATCTTTTTTGAGGTTGACAATACCAACCATGAAAAAAAAGGGTAGAATTAATGCTGCTATAATGTAGCTGTAGTGGTCAAAGATAAAATTGTAGATATTTAATATTAAAGAGAAGAGAAGGCTTATATTGATAAATTTATCAACCCAAAGATAATTATTTTCTGTTTCAAAAAAGTATTTAGTAAAGAGTAGAAAAGTGATAATGTGAAGGGCAGGGAAGAAGATATTAAAAAGGACAATGATATTTTTATTGGAAAAGTTTAACCACTCTAATAAGACGACAATATCAGGAGAACAGTAGAGTGTTGGGGGTAAAAGTACCAAGCAATAGTATCCCAAACTTTTTTCTTTGATAGAAAAAAATACGATTAAGTTAAAGAAAAATATACTAATTAAAATTCCGAAAAAGAATCCATTGTCAAAATAAGACTTATCTGTTGAAATAACACTAAAGGTTTTTTCTTGATTAACTATTTTTATGGATTTAAAGACATCATACCCTTTTTTTTCATTAGATTTTACATATAGGGTTAAAGTTTCATTGGGGCTAATGATAAAATTATCAAATACAAACCCAGTGCGATCTTGGTCATAAAGTGAAGAATGTTTTAGTATTTGATTATGTTTAACATAATAAAGATCCAATTTGGCGTTGTACCAAAAGAAGATAATGCTTTTTTCAAGTTGTTGAACATTATTATTGGACATAGGTATTTTTATCCAAAAATTTCTGTTATCTAAATTTCGCATATCAGAGTATTGTAGATTTACTTTCGAAAAACTAGGATTATTAATAGCTTCATCAATAGATATATCTTTTTTAAGGAGATACGTTGATGGATTTTCTAAATTAATATAAGGCAAAGCACAAGCAGGAGAAAGTATTAATAAATAAACAATCAAAAAAGAGCGTAGTAGTTTCATTTATAGAGTTTCAATTTATAACCAAGTCTTGCTACATTAATAATAGTCTCTGGAGGCAAATGTTTTCGGATATCTCGTACTAACGAACGAATAGCGGCACTACTCATACCTTCTTCCCAGATATTATTTTCAAACTCTTGATAACTAACAATTTCATTAACACGTTTTAGTAAATATTCTAAAAAAGTGATTTCACTTCTTCTCAAAATTACATCTTTCTCATTGACAAAAAGAGCACGTTTAATAGTGTCATAATAAACTATATCAGAAAAATAAATTTTTTCATTTTTATTGTTTTTAAGATTAGCAACACATTTTTTAAGAGCATTTTTGAGATCAATCGCGGTGACAGGTTTTAGGATATAAGCTGCTAGATTAAGTTCAACGGCTTTTAAAAAATACTCAGTGTCTGTATAAGCAGTAGCAATGACAAGAGGTATTTTTTGGTTAAATTCACGAATTTGTTCACACACTTCAAGTCCATTAAAGTAGGGCATTTCGATGTCAAAAATAGCAATATCAATAGTATTGTTTTGAAAGATTTGAAGAGCTTCTTTCCCATCTTTGGCTAAATATACTTTTTTGCAAAAAAGAGAAAGTATTTCTCCTATGTTTTCACGAGTTTGTTCTTCATCATCTGCATAGAGTATTGTATAAGAAGCGAGCATGTTAAATCCCTGAAATTTTATGAATAATGTACGTATTATAAAAAAGAAATATAGAACTTGTAGATAAAAAATATTTTCCTTCTATTTTAGTTATACAACGGTTGCATAAGTTTTAAATACAATTTTCATAATAAGTCAGATGTTAAATGGTTGTACTTGGGATCATTTAATTAAAGGTTACAAGAAGGTTTAAAATCATTATCATGATTGTATGGTAGATGATTTTTTAAGGAGTAAATATGGAAAAGAAAAAACCTGAACTTTCACGTAGAGATTTTGGAAAGATAGTTGCTGGCGTTGGTGTTGCGGTTACTATTGCACCATTTGGGGGCACAGATGCTCATGCAAAAGAAAAAGCATCGCAAGAGATTCGTCATCAATTCGCGATGCCAGATGGGGTATCTCCTATCAAAATCAATGAAAAGTATGAAAGATTTAATGAGGGGCATGTGGCATTTTATCATCCCTCTTCAGTGATGATTCCAAACTTCAAAGGAGAAACTAAGTTTTGGGTGTTTTCTATGATGGACCAAAAGCAAAATTTGATTAATACAGCACAACATGCACCTGGCGTTAAAGCTCCAAGTGTTGCTGAGGCAAGATCTGCTAGAGCATGGGAATCAGCTGCGTGGACACTGAATGAAATGCTAGGATATGGAAAGCCAAATAGAAAGATGCATTTATGGGATAATTTTAAAGCAGCAAAGGATTGGCCACATATCTATAACAAAGCACCAGATGAAAAAGATCCTGCCATATTAACAAATCAGATTAAATACGTTACAAGATTAGCAGGGGCTGACTTAGTGGGTATTGCAAGATTGAACCGAAATTGGATCTTTAAAGAGGCTTTTACTACAGTATCAGATAAGCCTGAGGATGATAATAACTTTATCACAAAGCCAATTAACTTTAAAGATATTGAAAAACCAACGGAAACAGAAGATGAATACATTATTCCAAATAGCTTTGCCAATGTTATCGTTTCTGCTTTTGCGATGAACCGTGATATGATGCAGTGTTTGGCTACTTCTATGGCACATGCAGCTGCGGCACTTTGTTACTCTCGTATGGTGGCGCATGATATGTGGATTTGTCAGTTTATTCGTAACCAAGGCTACTATGCAATACCAAGCTGTAATGGTGTTGGACAATCAGTTGCCTTTGCTGTTGAAGCAGGTTTAGGACAAGCTAGTCGTATGGGAACTATCATCACCCCTGAGTATGGACCAATGGTTCGTCTTTCTAAGATCTTTACCAATATGCCTCTTATTCCCGATAAACCAATTGATTTTGGTGTTACAGAGTTTTGTGAAACATGTAAAAAATGTGCAAGAGACTGTCCTTCCAAGGCAATCTCAGAAGGGCCACAATCCTATGAAGCACGAGATATTCATAATGCAAATGGCCGCTACCAATGGCACAATGACCATAAAAAATGTTTACAGTATTGGGTTGAATCGGGCGGAGACTGTGGCATATGTGTAGCTGTTTGCCCCTTTACAAAAGGCAATATTTGGATTCATGATGGCGTTGAATGGTTGATTGATAAAACAAGATTCCTTGATCCTGTAATGCTAGGTATGGATGATGCACTGGGTTATGGTAAAACACGAAATGTAGAAGAAGTATGGAAAGGTAAAATCAATACCTATGGTTTAGATACATCTCACTTTAAAGATACGGAGACAACAGGAAAGGATAGGGTAAAAAAATCATGAAATTATTAAATATTTTAAATTATAAAGCAATTGGTTTGAGTTTACTTTATTTGGCATTGATTTTGGTTACTTTCCAAATTTCAATGGGAAGTTATGGAGAAGATGAGCCACAAGCTGGTAGTATATTAATGGTTGCTGGATTGATTTTTTCGATCATCGGTGTTTTTCTTGCAATGAAGTTTAAGCCAAACTATATTTTATGGGATAAACTTGAGCGTTAATCTTTGAATTGATTATTAAATAAAAGGTACAAAGTCTACCATTTTTTGGAAGTAATGTACCTTTTTTGTTTTGTATTTCTGTTAAAGCGATATTTTTGGGAGTAATGGCGATAGTACTATTTTAAAAAACAAGAGACTATGGAAGTTTTAAGATAAACTCGGCTCCTCTTTTATTGTTTGCAACTTGAATACTCCCTTTTATATTATTTTCCATAATGATTTTTGCTGTGTAGAGTCCAAGTCCTGTTCCATTCTTTTCAAGTTTTGTTGAAAAATAAGGCTCAAAAATTCGATGAATAATTTTGCTATCAATTCCCCCTGCATTATCGCTAATGGATATCTCATTTTTACTTGTTTTAAAATAAATCTTTCGATCTTCTTCAGGATTATCTTTGAGTGCATCTTTTGCATTCGTTAAGATGGTGATAATGACTTGTATAAGTTCATTTTTATATGTATTGATTTCAAACATTGCATCGCACTGTGTGTAAATTTGAATATGATTGCTTTCAAAGGATGTGCGCATAAAAGAGAGTGAATCATCAATGATTTCTTTACATGAAAAAGTAGATTTTTGCTTTTTCTGAGAAAAAAAGTTCATGAAATCTTCTATGGTATTGGTCATATGACGAATCTGCAAATGCATCTCATTGAGTTTGTCTTGTAAGGTTTTTGGTGAGAGTTTATCAAGCTGGCTGTGCATGTCTATATTGACAACGATAGAGGAAAGATGACTCAGTGGTTGCCTCCATTGATGGGCAATATTGGCAATCATTTCTCCCATCGCACTAAAGCGTGAGCGTGCAAGTATCTCTTTTTCAAATTGCCTTTTTTCTTCTAAGATCGAGAGTAGCTTTATATAGGTTACAATGCTTAGGCATAAAGAGCATAGTGTGCTGGTGACTTGAAGGTAATTGTTCATATTTTGTACACCATCAAAATTGAATATTCTAATAAAGGACTCCATAAATAGAGGGTAGATTAATAAAATCATCGCGATAGAATAAAGGGAAGCTTGCAGTTTGTCTTGTTTTAACATAATGAGACCAATTAAAATAAAACCTGGTAATAATATACCTGGATAAAAAATAATCAAAGATCCATTTGAAAAGATGAACTGTATAATTACCATTAGTATACAAGAGAGCATGTAAAAATTTAAAATGCTATTAATCGTGGCATGCTTATATTTGAGATCAAAAAACTCTTTGGTGAAAAGGGTAAGTGTCATCAAAATACTAAAAGGATTAGCCACTTTCATAATGTTATAGAGTATTGACTTTTCAAGGTATGGACTCAGTGCTGAGTAAAAGCTCCAGTGTAAGTTTGAGGTAATGAAGATAATGGACATTACAAACAAGACATAATAAAAGTAGCTTTTTAAGGATGTCATAAAGTACATAAATAAACTTGCAAAAAGAATGGTAAGTAAAATACCAAATAAAAGACCATGTTTATAAACGCTCTCATAGTTACTAATTTCTGATATAAGTTGTTCAGTATTGATGATATAAGCAGCAGAAAAATCATCCACTAATGGGTGATCATTGACTTTGATATAGATGGTACTTTCTTCATTAGGTCCTATAATGAAAGAGTAGTAAGAAATACCATTGTTTATGCCATCACTTACAGACTTAGTTTCGATGATTTTATTGTCTTTGCTATAGTAAACTTGGAGGTTGATATTCTTCCAGTAAAAAAGAAGTGTTTTATCTAGCTCTTTATTGAGTGTGTTTTTGAGAGGTATTTTTAACCAATAGTTCTTTGTAAATTGCTTTCTTAAAAAAACGGAAAGGTTATTGTTTTTGATGAAATCGCTATGCTTGAGAGCATCTTCTATAAAGATATTTTCATTTAAAAGATACGTATTTCGATGTAATAAGAGTTTCTCTTCATTTAAAGTAATTACGCCACTAAATAAAGAGAGTGTCAAAAGAAAAAAAAAGAAAGAAGAACTTCATTTTTGAAGAACCAGCTTGTATCCAACTTTTGGAATATTTTGAATGCTCTCTTTGGTTAGGTGCTTTCTTAGATCTTTGACAAGGGTTCGAATAGCTGGACCACTCATCCCTTCTTCCCAAATATTATACTCAAATTCACTATAGTTGATAACTCTATTAGGATTTTTCAACATATATTCAAGAAATTGCATTTCAATATTCGTTAATCTGACTTCACTATTATTGATATACAGTGTTCGTTCACCTACATTATAATATGCGCTCTGATTGATGTGAATTTCGCTATTTTTAGAATAACTTAATTGCTCTTCACATTTTTTAAGTGCTTTTTTCAAATCAGAAGTTTCTATTGGTTTTAAAATATAAGAGGTTAGATTTAATTCAACTGCTTTTAAAAAATATGCCGTGTCTGTATGAGCTGTAGCCATGACAATCGGGATATTTTTATTGCTTTTTCTGATTTTTTCGGCCACTTCTAAGCCATTAAGATAGGGCATCTCAATATCGAGTACCATGATATCTGGAGACTCATTTTGATACAATTCATATGCCTTTTCCCCATCTTGTGCTAGAAGTACATCATCAAAAAGAAGAGAAAGAATTTCTCCAATATTTTTACGAATTCCTGCATCATCTTCTGCATAAAGTACTTTATAGTTTTTAAACATGTGTGAACCTATCCTATAGTTTATAACTATGATTCTATCAGATATTTTGTTAAAAATTAACTTAAAAGAGTAAAAATTATCTATTTAATAGTTACCCTATATTTCACCTATAAGTTACCTATAAATATTCATAAAATTCAAGGTTCTCTCTTTATTGCACACAAAGTTACTACAAGTTTTATGTACTATGGAGTTTTAGTGTTGAATGTTGATTGTATTAATACAAAAATAAAGGAACGACATGTTTAGACAAGTAGTATCGTTGACGTTATTGGTTTCATTGCTGGCAGTTGGGAGCTCTGGTATTTTGATGATTATACTGAATAGTTTTGAGTTTCAGTTTCAGATGCATCCTGTTCATAAGATTTTTGGAGTCTTGATGGTTTTATCCGGTAGTCTACACCTGTATCTTAACTTCGGTTCAGTAAAAAAAATACTTGAATATAAAAAAAGATGGCACTTTTTACAGGAGTATTGAGCATAATAATGGTTTTACTTTATGGTGTAGGTATTAATAAACCATTAAACATAGAAAAAATAAAGCAGATGGAAAATATTGCAAAAACATTAGAAGAGTAAACAAAATTTCCTCAGAACTGGGTTAAAACTTCTCTGAATATCTACACATAATGAAGGACTTTATGATAAAAGTCCTTCTTCTATCTTATTTGATTTTATGACTACAAAGAGATAAAACTTTATGTTGTATTAAAAAAAAAAGGTAAAATTTTTTATTCATCTATTTTCTCCGCACAACTTATCTATTTTTTTTTCTTATCATTACATAGCAATAAAAATAAGTAATGATAAGAGAGTCTTAGTGCTAGGACAATCTTTAAGAGAGAAAAAGATGAATTTTAATCGAAGAAAATTTTTAATTTACAGCGCAGAAGCAGGAGCGATGTTCGGTCTTGTTGGAGCTGTTCCGTTAATGTCAGGAGAACATCACTACTTACGACCTCCAGGCGCCATTAAAGACGATACTTTTTATAAAGCATGTATTAAATGTGGTGCTTGTGTTTCAGCATGCCCCACTAAAGCGGTGACACTTATTGATCTTTGTTGGGATGTTAAAAATATCGGCACACCTATAATTGATATCAAAAATGGTGGCTGTATTGCTTGGGGAAAAGAGTGTCTTTTATGTGTTAAAGCTTGTCCAACAGATGTTTTGAGTGTAGTTAAAGATTTAAAAGAAGAAAAGCTTGGTCTTGCCATTATAAAAGAAGAAGAGTGTGTGAATTGTATGGTTTGTTTTTTACATTGCCCCATTGAGGGAGTAGTACTCTTTCCAAATCCAGAAGTTCCTGATAAACCTTATACTAAAGAACGTGATATACCTACAAAAATAAAACTCAAAGATTCCCCGTTAAAGCCTTATATTGTTAAAGATAAATGCATTGGGTGTGGATTGTGTGCTCATTATTGTCCTCCACGGTGCATTGATATGATTCCTATAGCAGACGTAAAAAAGGTAGCAAAAAATGAATCAAATTAATAAAGTTATTAATGTAAAAAAATTACAAATCATTAGAAAAAGTGTACATAACTTTTCTATGCTAAGCATTATACTAGGTGCATTTGGCATCATAACTGTTGCCGGAACATGTTATGTAAGTATTGGTTATTTTAGGCTTATTTGTCCAGTTGGTTTTATAGAGCTCTCTCTAGCAACACACACTATTAATACAAAACTTATCGTACCTTTTTTAACAATTTCAGTTCTTCTTTTTTTAGCGGGAAGATCGTTTTGTTCTTGGGGTTGTCCTACGTCTTATATGGGCGGAATTATACGTAAAATGACATCTAATGAGACCTATAAAAAATACACTAAAGTAAAAAATAAAGTGCAAAAGTATGTACCGCAACCTGGTATGGATGATATCTTTGTCATGATGATAGGTACATTAATAGGAATATTTGTATTTCAGTATCCACTACCTTGCACAATTTGTCCATTAGGAATCATTTCACGGGCTCTTATTGAAACAGTCAATCATTCTACAATTACGCATTTTCACATTGCACTACGTTATGACACTTTATTGTTAATAATTCCTATCGTATCTATGTTTTTATTTGTAAGAGGTTGGTCACAAGTTTGCCCTGTCGGTTCATTGAAAGGGCTTATGTCAACGTATAACAAGACAATCGTTCCTTCAACAACAGAAGCATGTGTCAACTGTAAGTTATGTGAACAAGTATGTCCTGTTAATATTGGACATCGTAGAGGGCTTCCTGATATGAGTATTTGTATCAAATGTATGCTATGTGCAGAATATTGTCCGCAACATGCCATAGACATTGTTGCTTTATACGAGCATAAAAAAAACAAAATTTAAAGAAGTAAAAGATGTGAATGTACTGAATACATCCATTGAAACAATGAATAAAACAGCTTAATTAACTTTACAAAAGGGATTATAAAATGGGCGTAACCAATGGTTACAAGAAAAAGTATATAAGTTTGGCGGCTATTCTCACTTGTGCCGTTAGAACAATATTTTTTTCTGAAGAGGTTAAAGTGAATAATATTGAAACTATATCGGTTCTTTCCTTTTTGAGAAGAGATGATTATGTGTGTTATTGAAGATACTTTTAATATCACAAGCGCTCTATCTCACGTTGCATTAATACAATGTCTTAAATTGTTTAACTAAAGAGGTTATCTCTTTGATTAAACTCAAGAAAAAAGGATAAAGAATGAATACCGCATTAATAGCTTTTTTTGCGTATATCGTCGATAAATTTGTTGGTGAATTTACAGTTATAACGCATCCAGTCATTTTTATTGGGCGTTATATAAGTTGGTTTGAAAAAAAATTTTATAAAAATACTTTTCAACGAGGCTTAGTGCTTGCTGTGAGTACATTAGGACTTACATACGTAGCTATTTGGCTGTTAGAAACTCTTTTATCTTCTCTTCCACATGGTATTTCAATATTTATTTCAATCGTGATTGCTTCGATGTTTTTGGCGCATCATATGCTCTATCATTCTGTTTTGGACGTCATCAATTCTTCTGTTCCAAAAGAAAAAATAAAGTATTTAGTCAGTCGTGACACTGAAGATATGGATGACCACGAAATCTACAAGGCATGTATAGAAACGTATACTGAAAATATTAATGATGGGGTTATAGCACCTTTATTTTATCTTCTTCTTTTTGGACTAAAGGGGCTTATTATTTTTAAAGCGATTAGCACATTAGACTCCATGGTGGGTTATAAAAATGAACGTTACTCTCATTTTGGAACTGCAGGAGCAAGGTTGGATGATATTGTAGGATGGATTCCTGCTCGTATTAGTGCATTACTTATTTATTTAGCTGCTAAAGGATCGTACAGCTTTAATACGTTAAAAAAGTATGCTTCAGGGCATGAAAGTCCTAATTCAGGCTGGCCCATTGCAGCAGCTGGATTGGCATTTCATTTAAAACTTGGTGGTCCTACACGCTATTTTGGTGCAATCAAAAATAAGCCTTATCTTGGGGATGGTTCCCTTCCCTTAACACAGCAAGACGTATGTAATGTACTCACGCTGCATTCAAAGATTGACTATATTGTATTGGGAAGTATGGCAGCAATGATTACATTTCTATGGTTGATACAATGAATGCACGTAACACTCAATTTACGAAAGCGTTTCATGCGTTAAAACAGAATGCGGGAAGTCATAGTCCAAGTATGGAAGACTTGAAAAAAATGTTCCCAACATTGGAAATCAAGATCGATGCATGCTATTTGTCAAATCCTTATGCTTCTGAGCTAGTACTTGATTATATTGACCGTGAATTAATTCAAACCAATGCCTATAAAAAGGTACTGACACACTACCCATCACAGCAACGTTCTTTGCAAAAAGTTATGGCGGAGTCTTTACATGTAAAGCCTGAAAATATATTTATCGGGAATGGTGCCACTGAAATTATTCAGATGCTTCTACAACAAGAAGAGGTTCAAAAAGTTGCCTTAATGATTCCTACTTTTTCATCGTATTATGAGTTTGTGGGCAAAGGGTGTGAAGTTGTTTATTTTCCATTGAATGAACGTGATGATTATAGCTTTGATGCGGATAAATACTGCCAATTTATTGAAAATGAACAACCCGATACCGTTGTGTTGATTAATCCAAATAATCCAAATGGTGCCTATCTTTCTTTAGAAAAGATGCACATTTTATTGAAACGCTTAGCCTTTGTGCCGCGCATTATTATTGATGAAAGTTTTATTCATTTTGCCTATGAAGACGAGGCATTGACATGTCTTAGCTCAACTGTTTTATTTGATATGTATCCTAATGTCATCATTGTTAAAAGTCTCTCTAAAGATTTTGGCATAGCAGGGGTTCGCCTTGGGTATGCCTTGATGGATTCACGTAAGATTGATGCACTTTTAGAGCATGGATTTTTATGGAATATCAATGGTATTGGTGAGTATTGTCTTCGACTTTTTGTAAGGGAAGATTTTTTAAAGCGCTATGAAGAAGCTAGAAAGCAGTATATCAAAGAGATGTGCAGATTTAAAGAAGCGCTTTTAGGGATAGAAAATGTGTATGTCTATCCTTCGATGGCTAACTTTGTGATGCTCAAACTTCCGTCTAGAATAAAAGCAAGTTTTGTGATTAGTGCACTCCTTGTTGAGTATGGAATTTATGTTCGCACCATGGCAGATAAAATTGGTGTTGAGGGCGAATGTATTCGTATTGCAGGAAGAACGCGTGAAGAGAATAACTGCATCGTTATGGCGCTCAAAAGCATACTAAAGGATAGTAAGTGATTACATTTATCACCGGTGGTGGACGTAGCGGGAAAAGTCTGTTTGCAGAAGATAGGGCTAAACGCTATAAAAATAAATGCTACGTAGCAACCGCCATTGCTTTTGATGACGAAATGAAATACCGCGTTAAAAAACATTTAGAGCAGCGTGGAAGTGATTGGGTTACTATTGAACAATACGAAGGTATCGCAAAAGCTTTACATGTAAAGGCAAAAGATGCACAGGTTGTCTTGGTAGATTGTTTAACAAATTTGGTCAGCAATATGATGATTATGAACCGCGATGTGGATTGGGAAACGCTCAGTGATGAAGCAGTTTATGAAATTGAACAAGAGATATTAGAAGAAGTGAATGCATTGGTGCTGTTTGGGCATGAGTTTGCTGGTGAAATGATTATCGTGTCCAATGAAGTAGGTATGGGACTCATTCCTGAATATCCCTTAGGACGTCGCTTTAGAGATATTGCAGGACGAATGAATCAGCACGTAGCACGTGCAAGTGATGAAGCATACTTGGTAGTCGCAGGATTACCGATGAAATTAAAATAGAGACACTAATGAAACATAAAAATTTAATGGTTTACGGTACAGGTTCGGATGTTGGTAAGAGCGTTATTGTGGCAGGATTATGCCGTATTCTTAAGCAAGATGGTGTGCGAGTTTGCCCTTTTAAATCTCAAAATATGGCCTTAAATTCTTATATCACCAAAGATGGAAAAGAGATGGGACGTGCCCAAGTGGTGCAAGCAGAAGCCGCAGGGCTGGAGCCTGATGTGATGATGAATCCTATATTGCTGAAACCTTCAACAGACCGCAAGGCACAAGTCATCTTGCATGGAAAAGCTTTACGCAATATGGATGCTCGAGAGTATTTCACCAATCGTGGTGCTATGAAAATAGAGGTTATGAAGGCTTATAACAAGATACGCGAAAACTATGATGTATCTATTATCGAAGGAGCTGGAAGTCCTGCTGAGATTAATTTGAAAGTAGATGACTTGGTCAATACCGGTATGGCAGAAATGGCTGATGCGCCAGCTGTTTTGGTTGCAGACATTGATAAAGGAGGCGTTTTTGCCTCAATATATGGAACGATAAAACTTTTGGAAAAACATGAAAGTGCTCGTATCAAAGGGGTTATTATCAATAAGTTTCGTGGTGATGTAACCTTACTTGAACCAGGGCTTCGTATGATTGAAGAAAAAATCAATATTCCTGTTCTTGGCGTTATCCCTTATATACAACTGGGTATTGAAGAAGAAGATGGTTTTGGTGATAGGCATTTAGAAAAAAAAGCACGTGGGGCAATTGATATCGCCGTTATTGTACCTAAGCGCATTTCAAATTTTACCGACATGGATGCCCTTTTGAGACACAGTGATGTAACCGTGCGTTATGTTCGAAAAGTACATGAGATTGAAAATCCAGATGTTATTATCTTGCCAGGGTCAAAAAACACTATCGAGGATATGCTGGATCTTCAACAAAGAGGCATGGCCGAAGCGGTGATTAAACATGCAAAAAATGGGGTGATTATCTTTGGTATTTGTGGTGGATTTCAGATGTTAGGTCAAAAAATTCAAGATGAATTTGGAATTGAATCTTCCATTCAAGAAATAACCGGACTGGGTCTTTTAGATATCGAAACAACGATGTTAAAAGAAAAGACAACGACGCAATTTGAAGGCTTACTCAGTTGTAATACAGGTTTTCTTCAAGGAATGACTAAATGCCGTATCAAAGGATATGAAATCCATCAAGGCATCACGTATGGCAATGAAGCCAATTTATTTGAAGGTACTGAGGCATTACTCGGGGCAATACGGGACAATGTTATAGGAACCTATATCCATGGGGTGTTTGATAATTCTGACTTTACCACTGAATTTTTAAATCGTATTCGTGAGAAAAAAGGCATTACAAAAGTCGATGAAGTCTTTGACTATGACGCTTATAAACAAGGTGAGTACGACAAGTTGGCTTTATTGTTACGTGAAAATCTAGATATGAGAGCTATTTACAACATTATAGGAGTTGAATGATGCATCTATTAGAAGAGACTTTACTTGCTATAACCGGAGTAAATGAAGAAAACCAAAAAAACCAAAAAGAATATATTGCGACATTATTGAAGACGCCTGATGGGCTTGGTAAATTAGAAAAGATGAATATTCAACTGAGTGGAATAGAAAAAGAGTACCGCGTTAAGAAAAAAGCAGTCGTCGTGATGGCTGCAGATAATGGTGTTGAAGAAGAGGGCGTGAGTGCTTCTAAGCGTGTGATAACACAATATGTCGTTGAAGCGATGGTTGCGGGGGAAGCGTCTATTAGTTCACTGTGCAAATCATTGGGCAGTGAACTTTTTGTGATTGATCTTGGCATTGATTCGACACGTGTTTTCAAAGGGGCAATTACGCATAAAATTATGCCTACAGGGACATATAACATTCGAAAAGGCCCAGCAATGAGCCGTGAACAGGCCATTGAAGCTATTGAAGTTGGTATTGATATCGTTCGTGAACTCGTAGAAAAAGATTACAACCTTTTTGCTGTGGGTGAAATGGGTATTGGCAATACAACAACTAGTAGTGCCTGCTTAAAAGCCTTAACGAATCTTCCGTTAGTTGAACTTGTGGGATATGGCAGTGGTATTGATGAGCGAACATTAGGATTGAAAATAGCCGTTGTAGAGGATGCCGTTCGTATCAATAAGCCTGATGTGAATGACCCTATCGACATCATCCAAAAATTGGGTGGTCTTGATATCGCCGCCATGACGGGGGTCTATTTGGGTGCGGCTAGGTATAAAGTACCTATTGTTTTAGATGGCCTTATCTCAGGCGTTTCTGCCTTGCTTGCATACCGCATGAACGCGCATGCAAGAGATTACATGATTCCTTCTCACATCAGTGAAGAGCCTGGTGCAAAGTGGATAATGGAAGCACTTTGCTTTAATCCGATGCTTCATATGAACATGAAACTTGGTGAAGGTAGTGGTGCGGTACTCGTGTTTCCTTTGGTTGAAGCGGCTAGTAATCTAACACGCGATATTCGTGTCTACCCAGAGGTATAAGATGAGCTATAAATTTGTACAAAATAAAGCGTGTGAGTATTTTCCTTGTCATAAGATAGAAGAGGACACTACCTTTAATTGTCTTTTTTGCTATTGCCCTTTGTATGCTTTGGGTGAGCAGTGTGGCGGAAAATTTACCTATACAAAAAATGGAATCAAAAGTTGTGTGGAATGTGATGTTGTTCATCATAAAGATACGGGCTATGAATACGTCCAAGCGAAAATGCATTACATCATAAAACTGGCAGTACAGAAATGAACGGGATACTGTTATTAATTCAATTTATGACACGCCTTCCTGTATTTAGTAAAACAACCTATGACCCTATTGCGATTGGGCGTGCTATAAAGTTTTTTCCCTTCGTTGGTTTGCTTATCGGTTTAATTTTATGTGCGGTGTTTATGGTCATCAATCCTTTGATTGACAATAAATTAATTGTTGCCTTAATCATTGTTGTAGTTGAGATTTTACTCACGGGAGGGCTTCATCTTGATGGTTTATCGGACAGTTTTGATGGCTTGTTTAGTTACAGAGATAAAGAGCGCATCTTAGAGATTATGAAAGACTCTTGTATCGGGGTCAATGGGGCGTTAGCGCTTATTGTCTATGTGGTTGCCAAAATTTTATTTCTGAGTGAACTTGGCTGGGAATATATCGTTTTTATACCTGTCGTGGCACGTTTAAATACTGTTCTTCATGCAGGCTTAGGAAGGTATGCAAGAGAAGAAGGCATGGGAAAAAGTATTGTGGATGAAACGAGTATCCAAGGCGTATTTTTTGCCATTTTGAGTGTCTTAGTCATAGGCTTTATCCTCCTAGGTTTAGATGCGCTTTGGCTTGTTGTGGGTGCTTTGAGTTTTGGTTTTATGAGCCTTTATTATATTCAAAAGCGCATTGATGGCATCACAGGTGACACGATGGGAGCAGTATTAGAATTAACATCTTTAGTTGTGTTATTTATAGGAGTACTTTTATGAAAACAGAAATTTACCTTCTTCGCCATGGAGAGACAGGATTAAATAGGCAAAAAGTTTATTTTGGCCATTTAGATGCTGCTATGAATGAGTTAGGCAAAGAATGTATTGCGCATGTGGCAAATAACTTTTTTGGGCCATTAGATGTGATTATTTCTAGTGATTTGGAGCGTTGTGCCGAGTCAGCAAGAATATTTAGTCGCTCAAAAAAGATTAAGGTCACCTATGATCAGCGTTTACGTGAATTGGACTTTGGTGTCTTTGAAGGACGAACCTATGCGTCATTAATGGAAGAGTTTCCCAAAGAAGCTGAGCAGTTTTTTAGTGGCGATTATGATTTTGTGATACCCAAAGGTGAAAGTGTCAAAATGCTTTTTGAACGCACATATGAAGCGTTTGAAGAAATCATAGCAAACCATGCTGGTAAGCATATTCTTATCTCAACACATGGTGGCGCGATAAGGGCAATTCTTTCTCGCTACCTTGCAGGCAATAAAAAAGCTTACTGGAAGTTTGCCGTTGAACATGCTTCTTTGACAAAGCTCGTCCATGAAGATGGCTTTGTGTACCTGGAATACCTAGGAAGAGGAGAGAAAATTCAACAATTAGCCGTGAGTACAAAGATGAAAAAAGGAGCATGAAATGAAAAAAACTATAATGCTGATCTCTATGATGATGATAGTGTTTATATTTAATGGGTTTACGCTGTTTCAAAACAAAGACAAAAAAGCGATTCTTTTTGTTAATTTTGGAACGACATATAATGATACAAGAGTCGCTACAATTGATACGTTGCAGAAAAAAATAGCAGATACCTATAAAGACTATGATGTTAGATTGGCGTATACATCAAGACAAATCATTCGAAAACTCAGTGAGCGTGATGGTATTCGAATCGATACGCCCGAAGAGGCTCTTAAAAAGTTAAAAGCTGATGGATACGGTACGGTTATCGTTCAAGCAACGCATATCATTAATGGTGAGGAAGCGGATTATCTTAAACGCGAAGTTGCCTCCCTAAAAGATGATTTCTATGTCATTAAATTAGGTCATCCACTTTTGACGCATATTAAAGATTATGAGTTGACAATGAAGGCGCTTCAGTTGCAATATTCTGAATTAAAGGCAGATGAGGCTGTTGTGCTTATTGGACATGGTACACATCATCCTTCTACCTCTGCGTATGCCATGATTGATTATTTCTTCCAAGACGCATCTCAAAATGTCTATTTTGGAACCGTGGAAGGGTTTCCCTCTTATGACAATGTTCTCACAAGACTTAAGAAAAATGGTATTAGAACAGTAACTTTGATGCCGTTTCTATTTGTAGCAGGCGATCATGCAAACAATGATATTGCCGGTGACGAAGAAGATTCTTGGAAAAGTATGCTTTTAAAAGAGGGTTTTAACGTCAATGTTTATCTTCATGGCTTAGGTGAAAACGAAGCGATTCAACAGATTTTTATTGAGCATATTGAACATGCAATTACGAATAAAGAAATAGATATGAAACGAAAGAAAGCAGGTTATGCACTTGGCAAGTAAAACACATTTTCTATCATCCGACACCAAATTTTTAGTTTGGACGCTTGGTGGAATTTTATTAACGCTTAGTGGCGTGATTGCATTTGCCGGAATGGGATATATCGATATCCCCTTCTTTGATGTCTGTAAAATCATGATAGGCAGTAAAGAAAATGTAATAGGTTCTACGGAGTGGTTTGTCGTGCATGATATACGATTGCCACGTATTTTAACAGCGATTTTAACCGGCGTTGCATTAAGTTTAAGTGGGCTTGTCTTTCAAGGGGTTCTCCTTAACCCTTTGGCAGACCCTTATACTTTAGGTATCTCCTCAGGTGCATCATTTGGTGCCGCATTAGCGTTGTTATTAGGATTGAGTGGCGTGATGATTCAAGGAAGTGCTTTTTTCTTTGCGATAATCAGCCTTGGAATTGTGTTGCGTTTGGCAACGTTTGAAGGGCGCATCATTCCTGTATCGTTGATTCTATCCGGTGTTATCATTGGAGCTTTTTTCTCCGCAGGGCTTAGTTTTTCAAAATACCTAGCAGGGGATGAAATAGCGTCTATTTTCTTTTGGTTATTAGGTAGTTTTCAAGGTAAAACATGGATGGAAGTGATGATTCTTTTGGCTGTTGTTTCCTTTGGCTCTATGGTGATTTACTTTTATGCCGAGGAAATCAATATTTTGTCATTGGGAGAGAAAAATGCTAGCTCAATGGGCGTAGATACACACCGTGTACGTCTTATTTTACTCGTTGTTGCCTCATTGATGTCCTCAGTGACCGTATCTATTTGTGGGATTATCGGTTTTGTGGGATTGATAATCCCTCATATGATGCGATTTTTAGTGGGAACGGACAACAAAAAACTCATCATTGTTTGTTCTTTGTGGGGCGGAATTCTTCTCTCAATGGCTGATAATGTTTCTCGTGCGTTACTTCCACATGAAGTCCCTATTGGGATACTCACAGCGCTTTTAGGTGCACCATTCTTTGCCATAGTTTTTAGAAATAAGATGCGAGGGAAAAAGAGATGAGTGCTTTACATGTAAAGAATCTTGGCTATAAAAGTGGGTCTACTTCTATCTTAGAAAACATCAACTTGAGCCTTGAGGTGGGAAAATTCTATGGAATTTTGGGGCCTAATGGCAGTGGTAAAACAACACTATTGGATTGTTTGGCTGGTTTAGTACCAAAATCACATGGTGAGATTGAAATATTTAATGTGCCTTGTCATACCTATTCTCGTAAAGAGTTCGCCCAACAAATAGCACTTGTTCCTCAAAATTTTGATATTTCCTTTCCCTATAAGGTTCAGGAAATCTTAGAAATGGGACGTTATCCCTTTAAAAAAAGAATGCATGGGCTTTCAGCAAAAGAGTATGCCTTAATTGATCAGATTAAGGATGTTTTTGAATTGAACTTTTTGGTAGATAAAGAGGTTACAAACCTCAGTGGTGGAGAAAAGCAACGCGTGGCTTTCGCTAAAGCATTAATTCAAGATACGCCTATTTTATTTCTGGATGAATCAACATCAAACATGGATCCTTATTTTGCACATTTTGTTTTAAAAGAGGTGCAAAAACGAACGAAGAATGAACAAAAAACAGTTCTTGCGGTCTTTCACGATATGAATCTTGCCTCACGTTATTGTGACGAGATCATCATGCTTAAAGATGGAGGACTTTTAGAAATGGGTACTACAAAAAAAGTATTAACACCGATCAATATCAAAAGACTTTTTGGTATCGAAAGTATTGCCGTTCATGATAACGACAAGAGCTATATTATTCCAGTTTAAGGAGCGAAAATGAAAATATTATGGTTAGTGGCTTTGCTGATATCAAGCCATCTTTATGCGCTAGAAATTGAAGATCAGAATGGAAACAAAATTATTTTTGACAAACCTTTTAAACGTGTTATCTCTTTATATCCTGCACATACAGATCTTATCGATGATTTAGGAGCAGGAGCATTATTAATAGGTGTTTCTATTGATTTAGATAATCCTGATAAATTCAAAGATATACCTACGTACTCCTATTATGATAATGCAGAAAAGTTCATTAGTGCAAAGCCTGATCTTATCTTGATTCGACCAATGATTGCCAATAAATTCAAAGGTATGATAGACCTTTTAAAATCACGAGGAATTGAAGTTGTTTCACTCCAACCTTCAACCTACCAAGAGTTACCAACGTATTGGAATAAGATTGGAAAATTAGTAGGAAAAGAAGAAGCTTCCACTCGATATGTAGAATCTTTTGAGAATGAAGTTGCAAAGATTAAAGCTAAGGTAGCTTCCATTCCTAGTGAAAATAAAAAAGGACTTTTCTTTGAAACGCGTCATAAAGATTTTTTGACAACCAGTCCTGGAAGTATGCCTTATACAATCATTGAGATTTTAGGTGTAAAAAATATTGCGAAAGATGCTAAATCAATCAGAAATGGTTCCACTGTTGCGCCCTATGAGATTGAAAAAATTCTTTCTCATGCGCAGGATATTGATGTTTATATCGCACAGAATGGAGCGATGAACCGTGTTAGTGAAGAAGATATTTATAATACACCTGGTTTTAAAGCAATTAATGCCATCAAAAATAAACACGTCTATTTAATTCCTGAAGAGATCGTTTCAAGGCCCACAAAAAAATTGCTTGACGGAATGTGGGCACTCGGTCAGATTATCTATCCCAATTATTTTAAAGAAAGGATTTAACCATGTCGTATGAAAGACGGCCAATGAGTATTGAACAAAAGAGTTTTGAGATTATTACCCAAGAGATGGGAAGTGCTATTGATGCCTTTGATGCTACGTTGCAACCTGTTGTTAAACGTGTCATTCATACCACGGCTGATTTTGAGTATACCGATCTTTTAGATTTTTCTGATGATGCAGTCCAGAGTACGTTTGATGCCCTCAAAAGTGGATGTAAAATCTATTGTGATACCAATATGATTGTTAATGGCCTCAGTAAAGTTGCCTTAGGGAAATTTTCTTGCAAACCGTACTGCCTTGTGAGTGATGAAGATGTCAGTAAAGAAGCTAAAGAACGTGGTGTTACAAGATCAATTGTAGGCATGGAACATGCGGCAAAAGATCCAGAAACTAAAATATTTTTAATCGGCAATGCCCCAACAGCACTTTATACTCTATTGGAGATGATTAAATCAGGTGATTGTGCAAAACCTTCCCTTATCGTCGCTGTACCTGTTGGATTTGTGGGAGCGGCTGAATCTAAAGAAGAAGTTCTAAAATATGATGTTCCTTATATTCGAGTAAGAGGTAGAAAAGGTGGAAGTACGGTTGCCGTTGCTATTTTACACGGTCTTATCTACCAAATTTTTCAAAGAGAAGGCATCTAAAAAATGCAAAAGTATGTGATTCATGAGGGAAAGAAGCTTCGATACGGTTTTACGACTGGCTCATCCGCTGCAGCTGCTACAAAAGCGGCATGTATGTTATTAATGAATGCGCCTTTAAAAAAAACCGTTGCAATCACTTTACCAACAAATGAAATATTACACATACCTATTTATACGGCAAAGAAAGAAAAAGAGTTGGCAATTGTTACTGTTATTAAAGATGGTGGTGATGATGCAGATGTGACGAGTGGACTAGAAATAGGAGCACGCGTCTCTTTTTCTGAGGAGAGAGGCATTCATATCAAAGGAGGCGAGGGTGTTGGTGTGGCAACTAAAAAAGGCTTACCTATTGGTGTAGGCGAACCCGCTATCAATCCAGTCCCTCAAGTGATGATTAAACAAAGCGTGATTGAGGTGATAGATATTTTAAAGCAAGGGATTGAAGTAGAAATTTTTGTTCCAAAAGGTGAAGAGATTGCCAAGCGAACGCTTAATTATAAATTAGGAATTCACGGGGGTATTTCCATATTGGGATCAACTGGTATCGTTAAACCTATGTCTGAAGAAGCATATAAAGACTCTTTGTCTATTGAGTTAAAAGCAATGTACCAACAGCAAGATACCGATACCTTTGTCTTTACCTTTGGTAATTATGGACGCAAATTTGCCACAAACAATCTTGGATTAGTGGATGAAAATATCATCATTATCAGTAATTTTGTAGGATTTATGTTGGAGAAGGCCTGTGAGTTTGGTATCAAAAAAATACTGTTTGTTGGCAATATCGGAAAGATTGTCAAAGTAGCTGGAGGTATATTTCATACCCATAGTCGCGTATCGGATGCAAGGCTTGAAATTATGGCGGCAAATGCAATAAAAGCAGGAGAAAAACTTGATGTTATTCAAAAAATACTCAAAGCCAATACCACAGAAGAAGCAGTGGAAATGTTAAACAGAAAAGATACGTTTGACATAATGGCACAAGAAATACGAGAAAAGTGCGAAACTCATGTGAGACGTAGTGGATATGAGTTAGAGGTGGCTGCATTGATTTATTCAAGTGAACAGGGAGAATTAGCGCGAACGGATAATTTTTATGTTGGAAATCATACCAATGCTTAAGATTCATATACTTGGAATGGGTCCTGGAAGTATAGATTTTATTGCACCTTATGTGCTGACATGTATAAAGGACGCAGACATACTTATTGGTGGAAAAAGACATTTTCAAGAGATAGAAGTGGAAGCATCAGGAAAAGTCTGTCAATACATAAGTAGTGATTTATTAGGACTTGTGGATTACATCAAAACAAACAGAAATAAAAAAATTGCGGTATTGGTCTCTGGTGACCCAGGATTTTATAGTTTTTTAGTGTATTTAAAAAAGCATTTTAGCAATGAGGAGTTAGTGGTAATACCAGGACTTTCTTCTATGCAGTATATGTTTTGCAAGATTGGGTTACCTTGGCAAGACGCTGTGATTAAAAGTCTTCATGGTAAAACGTTTGATTTTATTGAAGCTTTAAATGATTCTGGACTTGTAGGGGTGCTAACGGATAGTGCTTTTACACCTCAATTGATCGCAAAAGAGTTAGTAACTCACGGACTAGGAAACGTATTAGTATATGTAGGAGAAGAACTTTCTTATGCGGAAGAAAAAATAACAACGATGATAGCAACGCAAATGGCTAATAATGAACGAAATTTTGGCATGAATGTTGTGGTTATTGAAAGGACTGAAAATGTTTCATATAAAAGATAGTGAATTTATTAGGGGCAATGTGCCTATGACAAAAGATGAAGCACGTGTTGTTTGTATATCAAAACTTGAACTTGATAGCAATAGTGTCTTGATTGATGTGGGTGCAGGAACAGGTAGTGTCGGTATAGAGGCTAGTAGGTATTTAAGCTCTGGTAAAGTCATTGGTATAGAAGTTAATGAAGAAGCCAATGCTTTGATAGAAGCAAATCTAAAAAAATTTGACATAACGAATTACGAGTTATACAAAGGTTATGCTCCACAAGAACTACCAACTATTGCCTTCGATGCCATGTTTATTGGTGGCTCTAAAGGGAAACTTGGTGATATATTTCAGTATTTTGATGATCATGCCAAAGTAGGCGCTAGGTTGGTTATTAATGCCATTGTCCTTGAAACTTTTACTAAAACACTTAGTTTGATGAAAGAGTATGGCTTTCATGACATTGAGGTTGTTTCATTAAATATCTCAAAAAATAGATTACTTGGTCAATATAACATGATGATGGCTGAGAATCCTATATTTATTTTAAGTGCGAAAAAAGGAGAAAAAAATGTCTAAATTAATAGGAATTGGTGTAGGAGTTGGCGATCCTGAAATGTTAACCATCAAAGCAGTGAATGCTTTAAGAGAAGCAGATGCGGTCATCTTACCAAGGGCTAATACGAAAACGTATAGTACGGCTTTTGAAATTGCAAAGCAGTATATGAAAGATGATATTGAAAAAATCTATGCAGATTTTACAACGGTTGATGATGATAAGCTTAGAGAAGAAGATAGATTACTGTATGCCAAGGTAGTCAATGATTGTATTAAAGCTGGAAAAACAGTAGCGTTTATCACCATTGGTGATCCTATGACGTTTAGTACTTTTGTTTATGTCATGGAACTTTTAGAAAAAGATGTAGAAGTCCAAACTATACCAGGGATAACATCATTTGCTTCCATTGCTGCACGTCTGAATACTCCACTTGTTATGGGTGATGAAACACTCAAAATAGTACCTATTTCAAAAGATACAGATATTGTAAAAGAGATTAATAGCTCTGATAACGTTGTTTTTATGAAAGTTACACGTAACCTTGAACGACTCAAAGATGCTTTTAAAAAAACAGGCAACATGGATAATGTCGTACTTGTTTCTAATTGTGGAAAAGCGGATGAAAAAGTAATTTATGATCTTGAAAATATAACGCGTGAGGATATCTCTTACTTCTCAACCATTCTCCTTAAAAAAGGAGGGCTGAGTTATGTCTAAAGTTTATTTTATAGGAGCAGGGCCGGGTGATCCTGAACTTATTACTATCAAAGGTCAGCGCCTTGTAAGGGAAGCAGATATCATCATATATGCGGGCTCGCTTGTTCCTATAGAAGTTATTGCATGTCATAAGGAGGGAGCAGAAATTTATAACAGTGCCAGTATGGATTTGGATGAAGTGATGGATATTACTATTGCAGGTGTTAAAGAAGGAAAAAGTGTTGCAAGAGTTCATACAGGAGATCCTTCTATCTATGGGGCTCATCGTGAACAAATGGACATTTTGGAGAGTCATGGTATAGATTTTGATGTCATACCAGGTGTTAGCTCATTTTTAGCATCAGCAGCAGCCCTTAAAAAAGAGTTCACGCTTCCAGATGTATCGCAAACGGTTATTTGCACACGATTAGAAGGTCGCACTCCCGTTCCAGAAGCAGAATCCTTAGATAAATTAGCCTCTCATCAAGCTTCTATGGCTATCTTTTTATCCGTTCAAATGATTGATAAAGTAGTGGAAAAACTTGTGCTTCATTACCCGCCTAATACTCCAGTAGCAATTATTCAGCGTGCTAGTTGGCCGGATCAAAAAATTGTTGAGGGAACGCTTGAGACTATTGAAGAAAAAGTCAAAGAAGCCAATATCACTAAAACAGCGCAAATTCTTGTGGGATGGTTTATGGGAAATGAGTACTCTAAATCTAGGCTATATGACAAGTATTTTACCCATGAATACCGAGAAGGTATGGCACGCTCATGAAAAAAGAACTTGCCATTATTAGCGTAAGTAAGCAAGGATTAGAGAAAGCAAATTCTTTACATGTAAAGAACGCAGACATTTATGCCTTGCCAAAATACAGTGATGGCAAGTGCATAGAGATGATAGAGGGTTTTACACTTACAGTAGAGCGAATTTTTTCTCAATACAAAACGCTTTTGTTTATCATGGCTAGCGGGATTGTGGTTCGTACCATTGCGCCACTTCTTAAAGGTAAAGATATAGACCCCGCTATTTTGGTGATGGACGAACAAGGTATCTTTGTAAACTCTTTGCTTAGTGGCCATTTAGGTGGAGCAAACGAGATGGCAGAAATCATTGCCAAAGCATGTGATGCAATTCCTGTGATATCAACAGCCTCTGATGTCAGTCATAAAATAGCCGTTGATACGATTGCTATGAAATTAAATGCAAAAATAGATTCTTTGAAAAAAGCAAAGAATGTGACTGCTTTGATACTTAATGGGCAGAGAGTAGCGCTATGTTTACCTGAGAATATAGTCGTTGAGAATAAAAATATATCAGGGGTTATTGTGGTGTCAAATAAGTTACATGTAGAGATGAGTCAAATTATTCCACAAAATATCATAGTGGGTATTGGGTGCAAAAAAGATATCCCAAAAGAGGCGATTATTGAAGCTGTCAAAAAAGAGTTTAAAAAATTAAACCTTAGAGAAGATTCGATTAAACATTTTGCGACAGGATGGGTAAAAGCAGAAGAAAAAGGTCTGCTTGAAGCCGTTAACTATTTTGAGCGAGAGCTAAAAATAATAGAAAAAGAAGAAATAAGAGCAGTACAAGATAAATTTTGTGGATCAGATTTTGTAGAAAAAACCATTGGTGTACGCTCCATCTCAGCACCTAGTGCCTATGTAAGTTCTAGTAAAAAAGGAGTGTTTTTGTTAGAAAAAAATAAAAATTGCGGAATTACCATTTCGATTTATGAAGAGGAAGTTGGAAATGAAAAATAATATTTATGTTGTAGGTATCGGGCCAGGCTCATTGGAACATTTGAGTTTTAGAGCATATCATGTTTTAAAAGAGGTAAATGTCATCATTGGGCATAAAACCTATGTCAATTTAGTAAAAGAGTATTTTCCTGAGAAAGTGTTCATTAAATCAGGAATGAAAAGAGAAGTGGAGCGTTGCCTCGAGACTTTGGAAATAGCCAAGAGTGGTAAAAGTGTCGCCCTTATCTCTAGTGGTGATGCCGGAGTTTACGGCATGGCGGGCATTATGCTAGAAATTGCTCTTGATAATGGCTTTAATGTAGAAATTATCCCAGGGATTACCTCTGCCAATGCCTCCGCTTCAGTCGTAGGTGCACCCATTATGCATGATCATGCGACGATTAGTTTGAGTGATTTATTGACGGATTGGGAGCTCATCAAAAAGCGTGTTGATTTGGCATCACAAGGAGATTTTGTGATCTCTTTTTACAATCCTAAAAGTAAAAGTCGTCTAACTCAAATTGCTGAAGCAAGAGAAATTATGCTGAAGCATAAAAATAAAGATACGGTTGTTGCCATTGTGCGAAACACGGGACGAGAGGGCGAAAATCACGTTCTTACATCATTGGAAAATATGTTAGAGCATGAAATTGACATGTTTACGACGGTAATCGTTGGAAACTCAAAGACGTTTATCAAAGAAAACAAAATGATCACTCCTCGTGGGTATCACTACTAAAACAGGAAAAAAGATGAAAACAGGAAAAGTATATATCGCAGGTGCAGGTTGTGGAGATTTTGAATTGATGACATTAAAACTCAAGATGTTGATTGAAGAAGCAGAGTGTATTATTTATGATCGTCTTGTTAATAAGGAAATTCTTGCGTTAGCACCCAAAAGTGCCGAACTTATTTATTATGGTAAAGATAATTGCGAAGGCGGCCTTATCCAAGAAAAAATTAATGCAACATTAATCGAAAAAGCCAAAGAGGGCAAGAATGTTTTACGCCTTAAAGGAGGACACCCTTTTGTCTTTGGACGAGGTGGGGAAGAGGCCTTGGACTTAGTAGATGCAGGCATAGAATTTGAAATTATTCCAGGTGTTACTTCTGCTATTTCAGTACCCGCTTATGCAGGCATTCCTATAAGCCATAGAGGTATCAATACATCATTTCATGTTTTTACAGGACATAGTAAAGATGATGGAGAAAAAATTGACTTTGAAACAGTATCCAAGCTGAGTGGCACTTTAGTTTTTTTAATGGGTATTAAAAATATAGAGATGATCACTTCAAATCTTGTAAATTTTGGAAAAATATCATCCACACCTGTTGCAGTAATTGAAAATGGATCGACATGTCATCAACGAACGGTTGTCGGAAACCTAGAAACTATTTCAAAGATTGTTGAAGAAAATCATATTCAGTCACCTTCTATCATTATTATAGGTGATGTAGTAAATTTACGCGAAAAACTTGCTTGGTTTGAGCATAAAGCATTGCACGGGCATAAGGTTCTGGTAACATCAGAAAAAACCCAAGCAAAAGTGACTTCACGGTTGGTCCGAAGTTTAGGTGGAGAGAGTGTAGAATGTCCTTTTTTTACATTAGATAAAAAATCGTTTACTATTCCAAGACTTATTAATTTTGATACTGTGCTCTTTACAAGCCCTCAAAGTTTACATGCTTTTTTTGAAAAAATAGAAGATATACGCCAGTTACTTCATTTGCGTATTGGTGTGGCCGGCGAAAAAACTAAAGAAGCATTAAACACGTATAAATTACAAGCCAATATTTATTCGAACAGCTATCGCACACAAGAGTTGCTTAATCTCTTAACTGAAAAAGAAGAGAAAGTACTTTTAGTCAGATCTACCTCAATTTCAGCAGAACTTGCTGTATATTCTCAATCTATTACTGAACTTGAGACCTATTATGTTGATAAAGTTTTGCGAAGTGATGAAGAAGTAATTGCTTATATCAATGATGTCGATATTATCGCTTTTCCTAATGCATGTACGGTTAAAACATTAATAGATAGTGTAGGGCGTGAAATATTAGCCACCAAATTAATTATTGCTTCAAATGAAAATACAGCATTAAAAATCAAGTCTTATGGTTTACATGTAAACGCTTTTGGCAATGGTGAAATCACAGAAGAAACATTTAAAACATGCATGGAAACAGAGCATTGTATCAAAGGGAAAAAAGATGGTGTGGTTAATCGGAGGAACAAAGGATTCACGCATTCTGCTCGAGCAGCTAGTTGAATATCACGACCAGTTTATCGTGAGCATTACTACGAGTTATGGAAAAAAACTTTTAGAAAATTATAACGTTAAAATTATTGATAAACGTCTCAGTAAAGAAGAAAAAAAAGTATTGATAGAAAATGAATGTATAACTTTAATTCTTGATACGAGCCATCCTTATGCGGAAGGAATTTCGCATAGTGCTATGGAAATAGCAAAAGAGTGTGGTGTTGAGTATTTACGCTTTGAGCGCAAAAATCTTGAATATGAGGGTGCTAAACATTTTGAGGATATTACGTCATTGGTAGACTATATTAATCTTACATGTAAAGGTGAAAAAGTGCTGAGTACGTTAGGCATAAAAAACTTGGAAGACCTTCAAAAAATCAAGGATCAAGAAAACCTTTTTATTCGTCTTTTACCCGTCGTTATATCAATACAAAAAGCAGAAACTTTGGGTTTTTTAGCCAAAAATATTATCGCGATACAAGGACCTTTTAGTAAAGAGTTTAATACTGCAATAATTAAAAACTATGGGATACAATATCTTATAACAAAAGAGAGTGGTGATGAAGGAGGAGAGATGGAAAAAGTTTTAGCGTGCAAGGAAGAGGGAGTTCAACTTTTAGTACTAAAACGTCCTTTTATCAATTATCTAAAGACATGGGACTCTCTTCAAGAGATTGTTGACGAATTAAAGTGTAGATTGAGTTTATGATGCGCTATATTTGGAGCTATTATCAAAATCACTTATCATTGTTTTATACAACGGTGGCCAGTACTTTTCTTTTAGCTTTTTTGGATATTTTATTTCCTTATATTGTACAATTAATGATATCTGAGGATTTCATTGCTTCCAATGGAATGAAGATGACATTGATGTTTTTACTTTTGGGTGGGATTATTATTTTACGCTCACTTGCCGTATGGGTACGGAACTATTGGGGAAGCTTGCTTGGGATAAATGTTGAATTCGATATGCGCAATGATTTGTTTAAGCATATCAATACGCTTTCCTTTTCGTATTTTGATAACACCAAGACGGGTTCATTAATGTCTCGAGTGGTGAGTGATATCGCTGAAGTTTCCAAAGTTGTTACGGAGATTCCTAGAGATTTATTGCTTATTCCTATTACGTTAATTGGGGCCATTGGTGTGATGCTTAGCCTTAATTTAAAACTGGGAATGGTTGTACTGTTATTGATGCCTGTTTTGATTTTCTTTACATACTATAAAAACACCAAGTTACGACATGCGTATATGTCCTCAAAGCGTAAAATTGCACATCTAAACGCTCAGTTAACAGATAGCTTTGAAGGCATTCGTGTCGTTCAAGCGTTTAGCAACGAAGCCCATGAGATGCATAAGTTTAAGCAGAGCAATCAAGCCTATAAAGAGATGACAGCCAAAGCGTTTAAGGCATTGGCAGACTTGCGAAGTATCAGTAACTTTTTCTCGGGAGCCTTGCAAGTTATCATTATCGCTTATGGTATTTACCTTGTGCAGTACGAACACATGTCTATAGGTGTACTATTTGCCTTTGTCCTTTATATCGATCGTTTTATGCGCCCCATTCGAAATTTTATCTCATTGACAGAGGTTTATCAAAAAGGTTTAGTTGGCATGGATAGGTTTCAAGAGTTGATGCAAATAAAGAGCACTGTGCGAGATGATGCAAAAGAAGAGATGGAATCCGTTAAAGGGCATATCGCCTTTAATAATGTAAATTTTACATATGAAGAACAAGGGGAAGGTATTTTAAAAGATATCAATTTTACTATCACTCCTCAAGAGCATATTGCATTAGTGGGAGGTACGGGTAGTGGTAAAAGCACCTTGTGTGCGTTGATTATGCGTTTTTATGAGCCTCAAATTGGCTCCATAAAGATTGATGGTAAGGATATCAAAGAGGTGTCTGTTAAGTCATTAAGAAGGCAAATCGGCATTGTACAACAAGATGTTTTTTTATTTAATGGAACTATCAAAGAAAATATTTTATACGGACGTTTAGAAGCAAGCGAAGAAGAGGTCATAGCAGCCGCTAAAAAAGCAAATATTCATGAATTTGTGATGGGATTAGCAGAGGGGTATGAGAGTGTTGTTGGGGAGCGTGGGATAAAACTTTCAGGTGGTCAAAAACAGCAACTTTCTATTGCCCGTATCTTTTTAAAAGATCCGGCTATTTTGATTTTAGATGAAGCAACCTCTGCCCTTGATAATATCACAGAACATTATGTGCAAAAATCACTTGATGCCTTGGCTCAAAATAGAACGGTTATTACCATCGCTCATCGATTAAGTTCAGTGAAAAATGCATCAAAGATTTTGGTCATGAAGAATGGAAGGATTGCAGAAGAGGGGACACATAAAGAATTACTTTCTTTTAATGGGGTATATCAAACACTGCATGACTTACAGTTTCGGGAAGGAAAAGAGCGTTAATGAAAAAAGCAATTTGTATTGGTGCAACGAAATCTAATGATGGTAAAACACTTCTAACAACGGCACTCTTGCACCATTTCAAGAAAGATGTATCAGCGTTTAAATGTGGACCAGATTATATCGATCCACAGTTTCATGATGCCATTACAGGAGGCCATAGCGTCAATCTTGATGGTTATTTGATGAATGAAGAACAACTTCGATGGACATTTGAGCATTATCATCACAACTCTTTCGCAGTTATCGAAGGTGTCATGGGTTTTTACGATGGCATGGATAAGGGTGCTAGTGCGTACGATGTGGCAAAATCTTTACACGTTCCAAGTGTCATTGTCGTGGATGCCAGTGGAAGCTATATCACTATTGCCGCGGTCATCAAAGGATTGTTAACCTTTAGAGACGATCATACCATCAAAGGAGTGATTTTAAATAAAGTTAGTTCATCCATGCATTTTTCACTTTTAGAAAAAGTAATAGAAGAAGAATTGCCTCACATCGCCGTTCTTGGTTGGATAAAAAAAGACCTCATTACTTTAGAATCAACGCATCTAGGGCTTGATCTCGAACATTTGGATAGGGAGCTTTTAGCACTCGTTTCAAAAGAAGTTTTAGAACATATCGATTTGGAGCTTCTGATGAGTTTAGCTACGTTTGAGCCTTTACATGTAAAGATTTATCCATTTGAAAAAATACCAAAAATACCACAAAAATTAGCCATCGTTCATGATGCAAATTTCTCTTTTTTATACCATGATAATGTAAATTTTTTAAAAGAGGTCTTTGATGAGGTTGTGATGGTATCTGCTGTGAATGACGAAAAATGTGAAGCAGATGTTTTATATATCCCTGGAGGGTATGTCGAAACCAAAGAAGCGTATAAACGCATCGAAAATTCTCACACCTTTAAACACAGTGTGCTAGAGCATGCAAAAAACAAGCCAATTTATGGTGAGTGTGCAGGACTTATTTTTCTTGGAAAAAAGATTGATGAAAAACCAATGCTTGGGCTTTTAGATGTTGAGTTTAGTTTGCAAAAACGTTTTAAACGCATGGGGTATTATGATGCTGATTTTGATGGCATAAACACCAAAGGTCATGCTTTTCATTATAGTAGCCCCCATGATTTAGCAAACGGATATTTTCCTCTAGTTAAAAGAGATAACGGAGAGAATGGCGTATGGAAAAAAGATAAAGTATTTGGAACTTATTTACATACTTTTTTTAGAACGAATCCCCATTTGATCAAACAATATTTTAGTTAATATTTTTTAAAGTAAAGTGGCATTATGAATAATAAAGATGAAAAAATTTGTCCATTGTGTGGAGAACGTAATGCTTGTCAGGTTGGAACTTCAAATCAATGCTGGTGCCATACTATTAAAGTGCCACAGGATTTATTAGACAAAATACCGCAAGAGAAAAAAGGTAAAGCTTGTATTTGTTATTTGTGTATTAAAGAATATTTACAACATCAAAAAATAAAATAGTAGACTAGGACTAAAAATGACATACATGCCTCTTTTATTTTCTCTGGAAGGAAAAAAAGTTTTGTTGATAGGTGCTGGTGCTATTGGACAACGAAAATTGGAAAAACTTTTGAATTATACTAGCTCAATTACTATTATGACAAAAGAGTGTTCTCACTCAATGGAAAAAAATCATACATGAAAACAAGCTAATATTAATTACTAAAAGTTATGAACCAAATGATGTAAAAGACTATGATATTATCATAGCCACTATCGATAATCTTGATCTTCAAAAAAGCATCTATCAAGAGGCTAAGAAGTACTCAAAGCTCTATAACTGTGTTGATTTCCCAGAATATTGTGATTTCATGTTTCCTTCTATTGTACAAAAAGGAGATTTACAAATAGCGTTTTCAACAGGAGGGTATTCTCCTGGATTAGCAAAAGCGTTACGTGCGTTATTTGAGAGGATTATTCCTGATGCTGTAATTCCATTTTTAGAGGAAATGAAAGTGTTACGAAAAATGCATCCGAAAGGAGAAAATAGGCAAAAAATTTTTCATGATAAAGTTAATGTATTTGTAAAACAGCACTTTATAATGCCTACTAATGGAGAAGATTTAAATGGCAAGACCCGTTAAATACGATTTAATAAAAATACTTGATGATGCAATGGAACTTTTTTGGGAAAAAGGGTTTGAAAATGTATCAATTGTAGACTTGATTCTACATACAGGTATCAATCGAAGTACAATGTACTCTTTATTTTCAGATAAAGAGGCGTTATTTAAAGAAGCACTCCATCACTATTATGCAAAAAGAGCTTCAATGATGATAGGAATATTGCAAACGAATACCGGTAAAAAAGGTGTAGAACTATTTTTAGGTAAGTTCATTTTTCGTGAAGAATTTAGAGCTTGTCTTTTTAGCATCTGTATGGGAAAAGGCGACTTTATGCGAGAAGAAGTATTTGATGTTCCAAAGAAGTTTTTTTTAGATTTAAGACAGCAACTTGAAAAAAATTTAATGGATGCCTCTGCAAATGGTGAATTTAATGGTAATGCAAAAGCAATAGCACTTACCATCGTAACTATAGTTCATGGCTTTAGCATTCATGGTAAATATAACCACCAAAAAGAAGATGGCGAATTAATTATACAAACCATACTAGCACTGCTCAAATAATCACACAACTCCTAACTAAGTTTAAATTATCTTAAATAGTATTTTGGAACAAATATTCCAGAATACGTGATTATCTACTTTTACTCCACAAGTTACCTATATATTTTCATTAAAATCTTCAAATATAACAAAGAAGGAAGAACAAATGAAAGTTTTAGGAGTATCCGGCTCACCGATTAAAAATAGTAATAGTGATCGTGCTTTGCAAGCTGTGCTCGACGCAATTGGATTGGAATCAGAATTTATTAAATTATCAGACTATACCGTTGGACCATGCAACGCCTGTTTGGGATGCGTGACAACGAATCGTTGCGTTATAAAGGATGATGGAAATACATTGTGCGATAAAGTTAAAGAAGCGGATGTTCTAGTGGTATCAGGATTTACTCCCTATTCAACATTAGATTCAAGAACAAAAGCCTTTATGGAGCGGCTCTACCCTTTGCGCCACAACAATGGATATTTGGCCGGTAAACTCGGTGCTGCTGTTATTACTTCGTGCGTAACTGCACCAAGTGAAATGTTGCCTCCTGCTGCACAATTGGGTGCAAATGCTATTCATTATTTTATGATGGAAGAAGGAATGAACTTTGTAGGATCACTTCTAGTCCACGGTAATGTCCCTTGTGTTAAGTGTGGGAATGGCGATGTATGTCAAATGTCTGGATTTAAAATGCTCTATGGTGCTGAGGCTACGGTTGATTCTGTGGGTATTCATGCGTTTGAAAATCAACTAGAAATCATACAACAAGCAAAAGATTTGGGAAAAAAACTACGAGAATCATTAGTATTTTAAAGGATTATATATGGATAACATTACATTTTTAAAGAGAGGATTTTTTGAAAGAGTTTCAGGAAAACCTGCAACACATGAGCCTAAAGATAGTAGTTGTTGGGGATATTTAGATGGGAAAATTTGTATTGACCTAAATAAGGCTGATGAATTAAAAATACGTGGTGGTGCAGTTCGTCTTGAAGGGAAAAGCCTTCCTTTAAGAGTGTTGGTAATACAGAGTAAAAGTGGAGAATACAAAGCATATCAAAATAAATGTACACATATGGGAAGGCGGTTAGATTTAGTGCCTGGTACGGATACAGTGCAATGCTGTAGCTTGAATAAAGCGACCTTTGATCTTTATGGAAATAAACTTTATGGTCCTGTTTCAAAATCTATCAAGTGTTATACTGTGATAAAGGAGGATGACAATCTTATAATTTCAATTTAAAATCATTACTTTAGGCGTAGGTGGACGGTGTATAAAACTTGTCTCAAAATGATAAAAAAATTAAAAAAGGAAAATAGTATGATCACAATACCAGATAATGTAGCAACTTTGCTCAATGACGACGGAGCATCAAAAGTTTTAACAACAGTAGCTGAAGACGGTGTACCACACTCTATTGTTGTAGGCAGCATCATGGCGCCAGATAGTCAAACAATTTGTGCAGCTGAAATATTGATGAAAAAAACTGCTAAAAATCTAGAGACCAATAAAAACATCGCAGTTTTATGTCTTAAAGGAACAGAGTCTTATCTTGTAAACGCTACTGTCGTTGAAAGACAAACTGAGGGCGAGTTATTTGAGAGCGTAGCTGCGCAAATGAAAAAAGCAGGATTACCAATGAGTGCTTTATGGATATTTAAACCAACAGCTATATTTGATCAAAGTGCCGGAGAAAATGCTGGTACACAAATCGCATAATCAATACAATAAATTTTAGAGGATGTATACTATGAGTTCATTTCAAATTGATTTTTTAGGTATGTCAATTATGAATAATACACCTGGTCACTTTTTTCTTTCAGGGATAATGATAGGTTTATTCGTTTGGGCAACATTTTTTGCAAATGAAGAGCAAAAAGTAAAAGCAGTAAAAATAATGAAAGTTTGGTTTGCTTTGGTCTTGTTATCTGGATGTTACGTGTGGACGCTTGTTCCTTTTAGCATTCCATTACTCATCAAAAGCGTTGGTGGAATATTCTTGTTTTGGTTTATGCTACAAATTGTTAAAGATCCAACAAGTAAACCATTTTGGGGTCTTGCTGTGCTTACAACAATTGTCGGTCTAGGGTTAGCATTCACTGTTATTTAAAGCACAGAAAATTTATAATAAAAGAGTTTCCCTATAATTTTATATTGAAGCTATAAACCTTTCATCTTTTCATAAACGAAGAGTGAGACTATCGATTTAAAATAGATAGTCTCTTTAAATAATCTTAAGGTATTGTCTTTTGTCATACGAATAGCAATATTAAACGTATTATTAAAAACATATGCTTAATTTAGGATTTAGTGTAAATTTATCATTTATAAAATTGAACTTCGTCTGCTATTTGGTTCTTTTTTTACGTGTTTGTCGTGAGTTTTAGCCCTTTTTTCATTTAAAATTTTCATCATTTCCTCATGAAAAATAAAGTGATCTTTGTTGGCTTTATTTTTGAGGCGCTCTTCAATCAAAGGGGGCAAGCTCTTTAGCCTCTTCTTTGTCATAACACTCTTGTAATATCTTATACTCCGCATAAGGCAGTAAAACACATTGAGGAATTTCTTTTTCATCGGTGATAATCACACTTTGAATTTTATACGAAGCCACTTTGTCTAAGATTGTCCATAGATGTCGTTCAAACTTGACACGGGTGGTGGTGAGAAACATAACATAATCCAGTAATGCCTTTTCTTCCTGACGGCGTTGTGCACGCTGTTTGGATTCCTCTTTTTCAATCTTGTATAACCAGTAGGCTACAGCCATCATAAATAGGCATATAATCGCTTTCCCTAGTGTTGTTTCACCCATTATTTCTTCTCCTTTATTTGCCTTAAATAATAGACCCATAGAGCCAACGCGGTTACGAATATCATTGTTGGTGTTATTTCCATTATATTTCTCCTATTTTCTCCATGCCGAAAAAAGCCATCGAGTGCTTTTACGTATCGTTTGTATCAGCTGCATCTGTTGAAGGATGCGTTTTGCGGTGAAATAATCCCATAAGAGCCAAGCAAGTACCATGACCACCAAAGCAGCATAGATTGAAACAAAGCAGAGCATGTATAAGGCAACTGCATAGATTCCTGCTACAAGAGTGGCAAAAGGGTATTTAAACACCTTCACATCCCAAATCCTAACAGCCCAATACCATCCTAACCAATAAGCAGGTATCAGGATTATCATTACAAGTATGAGTCCTAGAATAAGTGCGATACCACCTCCTGCTTCTTCATTGTTAATACACCACTGTGGTCCATAATTATCGGACATAGCTTTTTCTCCTTCTTAAAATAAACGATCCAGCCATTTCTTCACCCAAGGATGATGACCAAATAGCACAAGCCCTAAAGCAACTATGCCTAAGAACACACAATAGAGTAAAAAGACAACCATCTCTGTTTTCATCCCTGGTTCATAGAGCACGTAAGAGCCCAAAAACAAGAACAGTGCTAGTGCACTGTTGTTAAACATTAAGACTCCTCTTTTAGTGCTTGAATGGGATGGCTATCAGCAGCCACTAAACGCCTAAACTCTTTAAGCGCACTCTGTAGCATTAAGTCCTCTTTAGCTTCTCTTTGTTCATGATAGTTAGAGGAGATAAAAAGTATCCAGAAAATAAAGAGAGCTGGCCACACTAGCGCAAGGGTAGGGAAATCAAAGCAGCTCATATCTTTTTCTCCTCTTTAAGACTTTCATAAAGTTTTCGGGCTATGGTTTTAGCCAATAGAACATCTTCAATATGTGCTTGCCTTCTCTCTAAGCGGTGTAATATCCCGTATACAATAGCGCCAATACTGATTCCCACGATAATGGTGATTAGAAACGGTGTGTTAACACAGATGAGATGGTTTAAATCCATCATGCTTTCTCCTTTTTTTAGGCATAGTTTTATCCTTGTTTTTTTTCTAAAAACCTGTTTTTTTAGACAGAACTAGGGTAGGGTGGTTTTTACATAATGCTCAAATGGTTAGGAAATATTCCCTTAAAGAATAAGGGCTAAGAAGGCAGTGATCCACGAGGGAGATGCGAAAAGAAAAAAGCTTGGTATCTAAAAAGCACCATGGTTTTACAAATGAACTTGATGGTTAAACACATGGTCTTTTACTCCTTTTTTCTTTTTTTACACATCATATTATAATCCTAAAATAATGCAAAGTCAAGCGGGTAAATGCCGATAGAATAGGGCTTAGATGCATTGTTGAGCGCTTTGATTTTTGAATAATTTTAGCTATAATGGCGCACGCACGCACTCCTGCTAAGAGAAATTTAAGCTCTTTTTTCATTTTTTCAAAAGGGTATCATTTAAATTCTCTTGTTTTTTATCACCTAAATCGTAAGAGGGTGTTATAACACTATGATAAAGCCCATGGCTTTTTACCCAATCGTATAAACACTTTTCACAAATATCCATGTTGAGTCTACTTATATCTTCCAATAAGGCACCGTCATACCCAAAGGTATGCTCACTGTGTATCAACTCTTTATGCAAGCTATTACTTTCATAATGTTCACCACAGACATCACACCGTATTTGGTTTAAGACATCCACTTCTTGTAACTCTTTTTTAAAATAATGCATGAGCTCTTCTTGCTACAGAGCATGCACAAGATGCACAATAAACTCAACACTAATGACAAACAGTGCATAATGATGCTCTCTAGTAATCAGTTTTCGCTCGTTTATTTTTTGTTTCATGTTCGTATTCTCCTTGTGTTTTAGTACAGTAA
Source organism: Sulfurospirillum diekertiae (assembly GCF_002162315.1). Classification (NCBI taxonomy): domain Bacteria; kingdom Pseudomonadati; phylum Campylobacterota; class Epsilonproteobacteria; order Campylobacterales; family Sulfurospirillaceae; genus Sulfurospirillum; species Sulfurospirillum diekertiae. Next base: position 1,560,827 of record NZ_CP021416.1, read on the forward strand.
TTATAAAATAAATTCGAAAAAAATACAAGAGCCTAAATATTTAAATAAATACAAAGAATAATTATAATATAATTATATAAGCATAAAAAGCACTAAAAGTCAAGCAAGGAAAACCATGGAGCGAGAAAAACTCAATACACTTTTTAAACACGCAGGCCTCAGTAAAAAAGAGTTTGCTCAAAAGCTATCAATGAATTACCAAAGTGTTAACCAATGGGAATCTACCCAAAACGCTCCTTTATGGGTATGGTCTTGGTTAGAGAACTATGCTAAAGCGAGAAAGTTTGATGAAATGATGGCATTAGGGAAAAGTATGGAGGAGGGTAAGCGATAGATTTCTTTATTGCTCGTCGTCTGTCAATAATACTATTAAAGCTTTTTATAGAACACAAAATCCCATATTAATGCAAAATGCTTTGATGCTTTAAAAGCTGAAGCGAATAGTTATAAAGAATATTCATTTATAGTAAAAACATTATTGAAAAACAAAGAAATTCTATAACAAAACCTAGCAGTGAACGCATGGCGTCACTGAAGTAAAACATTAAATGATAAAACTACTATCACATCATAAAAAATCATAACTCTCCTTATGTTGTATTAACTACACTCTGCGGTTGTAGTGACCGAAAACTCAGTTGAATATAGTCTGCACTTTTATAGCATTGCATCGTGCTTGATAGAAGCTTTCTATCCCCTTTGAGAGCGAAGGTTGGCGCGTTATGTAACGTAATGTACATAAATGATACGCGTGTAGGCTATGCGCGTAACACCTAATAGCTAATTTGTAGCTATATAACAAGAATAGTAAAATAATAAGATAGTGAAAGTATAGCATGTAAATAAGTCTCTCTTTGCCTTTTTACCGTTTTGGTATAGAAATAAAAATGCGTTTATAAAGATAATAAATGCTTATTGGCGGGCTTTAAAACAAAAAAAATACAATCACAATTTATAATTATTCAATACTAAAATTCAATTATTTTTTCAACGTTTTATATCGATTGAACATGCTATTACAAAAATATTATTAAATATATCAGTAAGAAGACTAAGTACTATATCTTAAAACAAACAATGCAAAAGTAAAATAAAAATTACAAAATTCAATTTGGAGTATTTTAAATTTGCAAGTAAAAAAAGTTTTTTGACTTTATAATAACTATCAATATGACATTGAGTATCTTAATAATACAATGTAAGTAAATATATTTATCAGGAATAGGTACAGTGAACTTTGTACGAGTGCCGATGAACTTCAAGGCAGAATGGATGCAAGTGAGTATAAAAATTATATATTTACTTTACTATTTTAAAATATTCACAGATAAAAAAAGATGATGCAAGCAGTTTAATAGAAGTGCCAGAAAGTGCAAGTTTTATGATATGGAAAAGCTTGTAGTTGACAAGATCAACAAAATCATCTCAGCTCTTGCAGAAGCAAATAACTTAAAATGTGTCATCGATAAAGCTGATTTTAATGACAAAACTAAGCTTGGCGATTGCAAGAACTCTATCAAAATATTTAACAATCTTGAGCTTGATGGCAACACCGCAGAAGGCAATGATATACTTGGTAATACGCTACTTTGCAACAGAATGTGGCAAAAGTAAAAGACAGTTTTATAGACCATCTGAAGTCTCCAATATTATATCGCAAATTATCGTCATAAAGAAAAATACCACTCAAAATCAAACGATTTATAAAACAAAACATGTGGAAGTGTGTCGCTCTTTTTAAAAGCCTTTTCTAATTCTTTTAAATTTAAGTTTATTTTAACATTCCTATGAGACATTGGTTAGTTCTTTTATCTAAAATACTATTGATAAAATTTATTTAAAGGAACTTACCATGAAAAAGACGCTTAGTCTGCTTGTTAGTAGTGTTGCGCTATTGGCTGTAACAGGAGGTGCATTAAACGCATCTGAACAAATTGCAAAATATGACAATTTAAATCATGTTGTCAACCCGGATGGCAAAAAGGCATATGTCTTAAACTATGTTGAAACAGCGGATGGAAAGCCTGATAAAAAACTAACAATTAATATTCCAGAACTTCCCTACAAAGCCAGCTTCAATTTATGTCCAAATGTTGAAGAAGCAGATAAATGCAAAGGGTCTGTCTTTGTTAGAAAAAATGACGCTGAATTTTTAGTAGACTACAATGTAGTATTTTTAGACAGCATGAAAGACAAAAAACCAGCTATAACACAAATTGAGAGTACAGAGGTCCCAATGGCTCTAAATGTCAAAAGCGATGAAGAGGAATTGTTTCTTTACCAAACATTGAGCGTTCACAACCGTTATTGGATGTTAAAAAACAAATAAAACCTTGTGAAGAAGTGGGTTTTAACAAGAAAGAGCCTGCTTCTTTTTAAAACATTGCTCTTACCTTTCTATTTTTCTATTTTAACATCGTTTTTAAGCCATAAAACTTAATCAAAAGTGCCGTCCCTCTTTTTGAAGACTTAATATATCAATACATTCAGATTATGATTGTGTACTTGAAGATGAAATACTCACGCTTGAGAGTTACAGATTTATTATGCGTTTAAACTTTAAAGCTTGAAATTTTGAATCAATGGATAAACAACTCATCAGAAACTATTTCATCATTAGCGGCAAAAGAGCGATTGATTAGCAAAAAGTGTATTAAAAAGAAAAAAATACTCTTAAATTTTGAGCTTGCAAAACAGCCTATTGAGTGTATAAAATATATCATCGTTCATGAGATGATTCATCTACTTGAGCGATACCACAATGATAATTTTAAATCTTTGATGGATAAATATATGCCAAATTGGATTGAGAGAAAAAAACTCCTTGAATATTATCCTCTTTGTTGCTGTTGATTGAAATAATTATACTGGAGTTTTTACCCTAAATAATGCTCTGAGATATTAGCTCTTTCATGTTTCATGGCCCAAGAAACCTCCTGAAGAGCTTGTACGTAAGAAAGCCCACCAATAACTTGAATTTTAAAAAATCGCTCTTGTGCGTAATTCCATCGTAATCCATGAGTCGCATCATATTTTTGCCCTGTCTGATTTGCTGCTTTTTTAAGAGCTAATCGATACTTATTTTTATTAATAATGAATTTTGAGTGTTGTATAAGATAAGCTTTTAGCTCTTGATAAGTTTCAACTTTAACCGATAAGTTCCCTGGCTTTCCTCCTTTCTCAACATCAAATATTCTTCCTTTTTGCATAGCCTCATATGTGTCGTATTCGTAGCCTTGCAGTTGAGGCACGCTAGAGTATGTATCATCTACTCTTGCATACTCAATAGTGTCACTTAGCGTATTATCTTTTAACTTATGCGTTTGCACTCTCATATATTCATCAATACGTAAGACCCCTTCTAATCTAGCCCCTGATTCATATTGAATTTTTGCAGCAAGTTTGTACAAAGGATCTTCAATAGCATTAATAAGTGCTTTGGGGTTTTCATAAATGCGTGAAAAGTTAGGATCAGCACTGGTCTCTATCACGAGTTTGTGTTTTCTTGCATCATTAAGGATGGTTTGGCGAATGCTAAAATCGTATACATAGTGCGTATTCGTTGCATATCTTTGTTGTTCTTCAATAAATTTCTCATGAAGCATTGTTAATGCATGTTCAAGCTTACCAATTGCGCAACTAATGGTTTCAAGATATTGTTCACTTACTCCTTGAAATACCTTTTTCATCATAAAGCCCATGATATACTCTGGGGTAAGCTTTTGAAGATCTTTAATGCCATAGTTGTCTTTTACATAATTACCTAATTGATTCCATATCTCTCTATATGTTTGAATCGTCCTAGTATTGGCTAGCTCTCCAGTTTGTTTTTGAAGAGCCTTGGATAGTCCTGGATGAAAAATGACTTCTGAGAGTAGTCCTGTTTGGTATTCAATTTTACTTCTCATTCGTACACCTTAGGTGTTTTGAGTTTAAATGATTTTTCACTGTAAAAACATTCGACACTTTCATTGAGTGCTTCTTCAACGATTGTCCCACTATGTAAATAGTAATGCAATTGTCTTACCAAAATACGACATTCAACTTTACATAATGTTTCAGCTAAGATAAAATTCTTTGCTTTCCTATCAAACACTTCGATACAAATATTGGTTGGCTTTTTAGGGTGCAAATAGAGCTTGATTCCATTCGCTCTTTCATAATTAAATATGGCATAGTTCTTTTGACTCATAAGCTGGGAATGGATAAATGCCAGTAGAATCTCTTGAAAATGAATAATGAAGATACGATTCACCAAAGGTGTTGTTCTCCAATAAAGTGTATCTATTTCGTAATAGGGATGACTTTTTTGTAACACATACCCACTCTCAATTTTTCCATTTTTCCCAGCACTGGTTGGGATAATCTTATTTTCTGGGATTTCTATTCTATCTGTAGCAAGATAAAACTCTTGAATCAATGGTATTACATGTAAACTCATACGAACTCCTTATATAGTTTTTTTGTAAAGATAAAACCCTATAGATACTATTCGTTTTAAAAAGCATAATTTTTTAAAAATCACTCTTTACTTGCCTTACAGCATATTTAAGATCTTCAACTTTTTGTTTTATGTTGGGATAAAGTCTGGCTATAAGAGTATGATCTACTTTGAAAGAATGGTGTTTTGCTAAAAAGGCCTTTACTTTTGGAAAACTAAAATGTTCTTCTTTAACTAAGCGATAGACCAAAGGGGCATAGTGTCCTAATAGCTTAGACGACTTGGTAACCTTTTTCTTTTTGTGGGCTGCTAATGTCACTTTTATTTGCATGTTAAATTTCTCCTCTAGGGTAGTTAATTCCTTTGAATGCTTTTTTGCAGAACCAAGGTGTAAGGTATGGTAATGTGCTTCAAGGGAGAATAGAAGCGCACTATGTAAAAGATGAGAGCGATTTAGCTTAGAATCATTTCGTGATTTAAGAGCGTAGTAACGCTCTAAACTATTTTCCAAAATTTCACATTGCGTTACATCTGGTATTTTTGAAAATTTCCGTAAAAGCTGCTCTTGGGTATATGTTTTCAAGAAATATTATTTAGATTTATTTTGTAGATTTATTTCATAAGCTATAGGATCTTTTAAATATTCCATTAATTCACTTTCCCTCCACCGTGGGCTCCTAGAGCCTAAATAGATGGGAGAAGGCGCTTTTTTTAATTTCATTAGATTGCGCCAGCTACCTTCTTTTTTATTAACTATTTGAAGTACATTTGCAAGACGATATAATTTATCCATTTTTTATTCCTAGTATGATATATTTTTTACAAAATAAATCTGCATTTATTGCGGTATAATATTGTATATTTTATTAATATTAGCTTATAAATGCAGTTATTTGCATATTTTACGGTTTATTTATACTACTTTAACTATTTAATTATATGATATTGTCTAATACTTCACTTAGATGATAAAACTTTTTTATCATTCCTTGCCTTTTTTGTGATATAATGATGTAATTAAGAATTTAATGCGCTTTATTCGCGGTATATTATTGTATTTAAATTTAATAAGCTTTAAAAGGGGATATATGCAGTTTAATGCAAATTATTTTATCGACCGATTACTTGATTACTATAAAGTTGCAACCATTGTTGCACTATCTTCTAAAATGCAAATATCGCAACAAACTATAACGTCATGGCGGACACGTAATTCTGTTTCAGCAATTCGTAAAAAGTGCCGAGAATTAGGTATTTATCACGATATTTTTAATAATTTAATATCTTCAAACAATAATTTTCAAAATGCAAATTTAAGTGGCGGTGCTACTGGAGTTGAAATTGGCTCCATAAACAAATCAATTCATTCTATTGCGAATAATGATTTTGGTTGTGATGATCTTGTCAAATCTCTTGTTAAAGAGCTTTGCAAGAAATATAAAGACGATATGGACACTCTTAAAACTTTATTGTTTCAACTAACTCTCCAGAAGTAAAAAAATGGATAATTCAGATATTACTACTTCTATTGATACGATAAAGAATGATTTTAGAGATGCAAATTTCCAAGATGAATCAGCAGGGGTTAAATTAAATAATTGCAAAATCAACTTATTGACTAATCAATTTAATTTCCCAAAACTTCATTGCATCTTTGATAAACCAAAATTTGATTCTCAAAAATTTATACAAACTGGGGCACATACTCTTGTCTATTTTTTAATTATTATTGTTAGTGCTTTTTTGATTTTAGTAACTGTATTCGATTCGCAATTTAAAAATTTAAAAGATTTAGAACCTTATCTTGTAAAAATTCTAATTGATTTAATTATGTTGGTTTTGGTACTTGTGGCTTTTTTTGAGGTTTTCTATCGAAAATATAAAATAAATTTTTCAAATAAGCTATGCTCTATTATTAGAAAAAGTTTTCTTTTCTACATTTTACTTTTTACTTTTTTAACATTATTATATATTTATTTTGGTTTGTACAAGTTTGCATTGCTATTTTTTATGGCCGCCACATACACTTTAGTTATTTTATTTCTGGTAAAAAAATAACTATAGTAGTTTTAAATTAATTTGTTTAAATACTTAACTTCAACTGGTCTAAATAATCACTCCACCATTGCATTAATATCTTTCTTTCTTTTAAATATTCAGCATGATTGTATGCGGCTTTTACACCAGAGCGTTCAGCGTGAGCCAATTGCCTTTCTATAGCATCACTATGAATTCCATGCTCACTGATTTGTTCATGTAAGATTGTTGAAGCCATTGCGCGAAATCCATGATAGACAATTTCTTCTTTTGAATATCCTAACCGTCTCAGAGCATAGTTAAGCGTGTTTTCACTCATTATTTTTATATTAGAGATTGAAGAAGGGAAAACATATAGACTACAATGTGCATTAATTGAATATGCGTGTTTCAAAATTTCTATTGTTCGATCTGTAAGTGGAACAATATGAGGAGCTTTCATTTTCATTTTAGCTGCTGGAATTCTAATTTCTCTTTTTTCAAAATCTATTTCTTTCCACTCTAATGATCTTATATTAGAAGACCGTAAAAAAATATAAGGTGAAATCATCAAAGCTAGTTTAGTGTTAATATCACCTTTGTAGCCATCAATAGCGCGGAGGAGGGCACCAACTTCTTGTGAATCTGTTATTGTTGGGAAATGCCTACGCTCTTGCGCTTGAATAACCATACTTTTTTCAATATCGGCAATAATATTATGCTCAACAATTTGCATAGTAACAGCATAACGCCAAATATTATTGAGCATGTTTAAAACTCGATCAGCTACTTCAAAAGCACCTTTATTTTGGATTTCTTTTAATATAGCTATTACTTCTAAACGACTAATTGTTTTGATATCCTTTTGCCCAATACTAATATATACATGATTAACTAAAAAGCTTTTTTTCTTTTGAATAGTTGTTTGAGCAAGTTTTCCAGCTTTTATATTAAACCATTCTTCTGATATATTTTGTAGAGTTGTACAATGTGCCAATTCTTTTTTATTATCTTTACGCTCTTGAGACGGATCAATGCTCTTGAATATTTTTTCTTTTGATTCCTGTCTTAACTTTCTAGCTTGTGCAAGTGTTATTTCTGGATATGTTCCAAAAGAGATTGTTTTTCGTGTACCTTGAAATCTGTAATCAAAACCCCATCTTTTATTTCGTTCTTTTTTAGACCAAATAATAATATATAGTCCATCACCATCATAAAGTTTATAGTCTTTTTCTTTTCGCTTAGCATTTTTTTATCTGCATCTCAGATAGCGGTATAATCGACTTAGCCATGATAAATGACAGTACCTCACTTTATTTTTTTTGTAATTGTAGCATGTACTGTCAAAAATACTGTCATATATTTTGAATGTCAGTAAATTTATCTGATGTTATTTGAAGGTAAATAGAGCACATAAAGCGCTATTTAAAAGGGTTTTATGAGGTTAAATGAACTTTTATGATTGTGTTTAAAAGAAGAGATGGTACCTGAGGCCGGACTCGAACCGGCATATGTCTCCATACTAGATTTTGAGTCTAGCGCGTCTACCAATTTCACCACTCAGGCACTGTAAATAAGAGTTGGAATTATACAAAAAAAAGCTTAAACATCAGTAAAACTGAATGTCTAAGCTTTTTGAGGTGAAGAATTAAGCTTTTGCTACAACGTCTTTAAGTTTTTTACCAACTTTAAATTTGACAGCTGTTGTTTTAGCAACATCAACGACTCTGTTTGTACCAGGAACTCTAGCTTTTCTAGCTGCTCTTGTTGCAGTACTAAATGTACCAAAACCGATAAAGCTTACGTCTTTGCCAGCAACTAGTGCTTCGCTGATGGCTTCTAAAGCTGCATCAATAGCTTTTTGACTATCTTTTTTAGAAAGACCCGCTTTCTCAGAGACCGCTTGGATAAATTCCGCTTTTTTCATTGCTCATTCCTTAATATAAAGTGTTTGTGTGAGGATTGTACAATTTTTTTTTAAAAAAAGACAATAATTTTTTTTAAAAAGTTAAAGAATATGCCCAAAAAGTCGATATTTTATACAAGGAATTAAAATTGCTTAGGTGATTAAAGAAAATCTTTGGAGTAAATCATGAGAATCACAAATTCACTTTTATTTAACACGTCAATTCGTAACTATCGTAGCGCTACAGAGAAATTGTACAATATTAATCAACAAATTGATAGTAAACTAAAGATACAAAATAGCTATGAGAACACAAGTGTCTATGTAGATGCAATGCGTCTTAGTAATGAAGTCGATACATTGGACCAATCTAAACAAAGCAGCTCCAAGGCTAAGACATTTGCAGACAATACAGATTCTGCGTTAAGTAGCTTTACTTCATCCTTAGATCAATTCAAATCAAAACTGGTTCAAGCATCAAGCACTTCCAACTCAACAACAAGCTTACAAGCACTTGCCAATGACTTACAAGGTATTAAAGATAATTTAGTGAGTTTGGCAAATACTTCTGTTAATGGACAATTTTTATTTTCAGGTTCAGCATTATCTCAAAAACCAATTGCAAATGATGGTACGTATCGAGGAAATTCAGAAAATTTAACCGCAGTGATAGGCTCAGGTGTTCAACTTCCCTATAATATTACAGGACAATCTCTCTTTTTAGGAAAAGATTCAGACTACAATAGAGTCGTTTCCACCAATGTATCAATGTATAATCAATCAAAATTACATCCTGATATTATGACTACAAACAGTCAAAATACTGCCTCTTCTCAAGTATATTTACAAGAGTCAGACACCATTAGAGATCTTGTTGGTGATACTAACAATAGTGCAACAGACGATGGTAAAGCGGTATTCTATCTTTCTGGTAGAAAAAGCGATGGAACGACTTTTTCAAATGTACTCTCTCTCGATACAAGTTCAAAAGTTTCTGATTTACTCCAAAGTATTGGAAATTCTTACGGTAATACAGCATCCAATAAAGTAGTTGATGTGAGCATGAATGCTCGAGGACAAATTGAAGTGAAAGATCTCAAATCGGGAAGTCAGCTTTTAGATATGAATATCTTTGGAGCCATTGATCGAAATGCTCTCCCTGGTGAGACAGGCAATGCAAAACAAATTATGAATGTAGATAATTTATTGACGCAACCAAATGTGGACATCATTGCATTCAACAAAAGTAACTACGAAACAACTGCATCAAGTCCTGATTTGACGATGCGTTCTGTTTCAGTGACTACAGGTACATTTGCCATAGATTTTCCTATGCAAAATAAAACTGATTCCAGTATGACATCGACAACACTTCTGAGCAGTGTTTTTCCTTCTGATGTTGACCATTTAGATTTTGGTGCGACATCGTTTTCAACCAGTGGAAAAACCGTACAAGATTTGATGACAGCAGTTGAAACAGAATACGGGTTAGCGGCGGGTTCTGTTACTGTTTCCAACGGACGTATGTTGGTAAATGATCCTACTAATACATTTAATACCGTTATACAACCGAAAAATGCCTCCAATGTCTTAGCCCATGGTGATTCAATTCCTGACGCAATGAATTATGCGCGAAGAGGTTTTGAGAAAGACGGCAGTACACTTTCAAGCAATATTTCTCAAGTGATAAAAAGCACAAGTGATTTTGCAACGTCAAGTACAAAACTTGTTGATGTTGCAGGTGTTAATAGTTTGAATGGTAAACAAATCGTTCTCAATTTTACGGATAAAAATGGCGTACAAAGAACAGGAACGCTTAATTTAGATATTTCTAATACAACCTTTTCAGTTGATCTTGATGGCAATGGTGTTGCAACATCAGATCCTACCAATCCTGCATATAATCCTCTATCACCCAATGAAACCTTTTCTATCTATAATGGTAGCGGTGATCCTTTAAATTTAAATACAACTGCTGATAATATGACCTATCAACAGCTTAATGACCTCATTAGTATGGCAACTTCTGGTAATCTACCTAAACAAGGCGTTTCAACGGCTGCACAAACAGCCATTAATAATGCCATAGCTTTTGGTGTTGCAGGTGATGCTGCAAACCTTGCAGCACAAACAACTATTGCAAAAACGGGTATTTCTACCGAAACTGCTGGTTACATTCAAAAAGCTATTGATGCTGGTATTATCAGAGATAATCCTGCCTCTTCTCCTGCTGAAGTCACCAAAGCAACAAGTGATTATAACAATGCTATCGGCAATGCAAATCTTGCTGAATATAATTTTGCTCTAAGCACTGCAAAAAATAGTGTTGATGTAAATCTCGATTCTCAAGGTAAAATTGTTATCAAAGACAAAACATCGTCTGCATCGAAGATTGATTTTACAATGTATGATGCAAGTGCTACTGACTTTACAGGTGTCGGGAGTTCTGCTCTTACCTTTATGGCAAATAATTCGGTAACAATCTCTAATCCATCGATTGATATGTTTAAGCAACTTGATGAGATGATAGCAGCAGTGCGTACTGGTACATTTCGTATGGACTCAACATCGGATGATCCACGCAATATAGGTATTCAAAATGCATTAACACAGCTTGATCATATTGCAGATCATGTAACAAAAGCGCAAACAAAAATTGGTGCGTTAACAAATGCATTAACGGATGCAAATACACGCTCTGAAATGCTTAGCGTTAATGTAAAAGCTGTCCAAAATAGTGTTATTGGGGTTGATACAGCAGAAGCATACTTAGAATTTCAGTCAATCAATACTGCTTATCAAGCAATGTTATCGACTATGTCGAAGATAAATTCAATGTCACTGTTAGATTACATGTAATAATTTGTTATAATATCAATACTATTATTACATGTAAAGGATCTATTATCTTAAAAGAGACTTTTTTTATTATTTTTATTGCTATTGTCCTTTTCTTAGGCGTAGCAACTATTTTACCTGATGCTTCTGTAGTTGGAAAATTTGGCGCATATCTTGGAAAATTAAATCAAAATACGTTTGGTTATCTTGCTTTTGTCTATCCATTTTTGTTTGATTTTACCTTCTTTTACACTTTACAAAGAGAGTAAACTTACAGAACGTCGTATTGGAGTCTTCCTTGCTTCAATGATTCTTCTATTTGCTTTTTTAATGGCTCAATCTATTATTATCAAAAACGAATTACATGGTACGTTTGGTCGATCAATCGTTGATATGTTAATGGCTTCTATTGGTATTATGGGAGTCTGGCTTTTTATTGTTGCTATTTTTTTACTTTCAATGACACTGCTTGTTGAGTCAAGCATTAGTGATTTTCTAACCTTTATGAAACCAGCATTTACCAAAACAAAAATTAAAGAGTATAAGGGTGAAGAGGAAGAAAGGTCTGTTGCAGAAGAAAAAAAAGACAAAAAATAGTAAAAAACAGACATCTCTTAGTGAGCATAAAATCATTTTAAATGATGATATTCCAGATGAAAATCCAGCTATTATCGCGCCTCTTTATCCTGAAAATGAAGAGCCTCACAAGCCACTTGTTCGCCTTAAAAGTGCTAAAAAAGTCGAGATATTAAGTGAAGTAGCGGAGAATACCAAGTTACTTTCAGAAATTGATCAAGGTGAATGTGACAAACCCAAAGATTTTAAACTACCACCGCTCTCTTTTTTAGCCAATCCTCCTGCAAAAGCGATACATGTAAACGAGAGTGAGATTGATCAAAAGATTCAAGACTTATTAGAAAAACTCAGACGTTTTAAAATTGAAGGTGACGTGGTACGTACGTATTCTGGTCCTGTGGTCACAACCTTTGAATTCAAACCAGCACCTCATGTAAAAGTTTCGCGTATCTTAACCCTTCAAGATGACCTCGCAATGGCATTAAAAGCGAAAACAATTCGTATTCAAGCTCCAATTCCAGGCAAAGATGTTGTGGGAATTGAAGTACCCAATCAAAAGATCGAAACCATTTATCTCAAAGAAATTTTAGAAAGTGACATCTTTAAGAAGTCTTCATCACCGCTAACAATCGCGCTAGGTAAAGATATTGTTGGCAATGCTTTTGTCACCGATTTGAAAAAGTTACCACACTTACTGATTGCAGGAACAACGGGTAGTGGTAAAAGTGTGGGTATTAATGCAATGTTACTTTCTCTTTTATACCGCAATTCACCCGATACGTTACGTTTTTTGATGATTGACCCTAAAATGTTGGAATTTTCGATTTATAATGATATTCCTCATCTTTTAACACCTGTTATCACAAAACCTAAACAAGCCATTATTGCTCTTGCCAATATGGTCAGTGAGATGGAGCGACGTTATCAAATTATGAGTCGTTCTAAAACTAAAAATATTGAAAATTACAATGAAAAAGCCAAGAGTATTGGCGTCGAACCACTTCCTTATATTGTCATTATTATTGATGAATTAGCAGACCTTATGATGACCAGTGGCAAAGATGTTGAATTTTATATAGCACGTTTGGCACAAATGGCACGTGCAAGTGGAATTCACATTATTGTTGCGACACAAAGACCATCTGTTGATGTTGTAACGGGTCTTATTAAAGCAAACTTACCTTCTAGAATTAGTTTTAAAGTAGGGCAAAAAATCGACTCAAAAGTCATTTTGGATGCCATGGGAGCTGATTCATTGCTTGGAAATGGCGATATGCTTTTTACCCCTCCAGGCACTTCTGGACTCATCCGTTTGCATGCTCCATACACCAGTGAAGATGAGATTGACCGAGTGGTTGAATACCTCAAGAAACAGCGCCCAGTCGTATACGATGAGAGTTTTCTTAAAGAGAGTGAAGAGGGCTTTTCTTCTTCATCAGGAAGCAAAGAAAGTGGTGAATTGGATGAGCTTTTTGATGACGCAAAAGCCATTGTCCTTAATGAAAGAAAGAGCTCAATTTCTTATATTCAAAGAAGATTAAATATTGGCTATAATAGAGCCGCAACGATTGTAGAGCAACTGGAAGCCATGGGGATCCTTTCATCTCAAAATGCTAAAGGTCAGCGCGAAATCATTGTTTAACGAATCAATCACATACAAGGAGTCAGTCACAATGAGTTTTTTCCAAGCGTATGAAGCAGAAGTGAATGAAAGAGCAAAGTTAGGTGTTCCTCCTTTGCCTCTTGATGCCAAAAAAACAGCAGAGGTAGTCGAGCTTTTAAAAAAAGAGGAGGGTGATCAAGCCTTCTTAAGCGATCTTCTCGCAAATAGAGTTCCACCAGGAGTGGATGAAGCCGCTTATGTAAAAGCAGCTTTTTTGAATGATGTGGCTCAAAAAAAAGTTACATGTAAAGCAATTTCACCTGTTTATGCCATTGAACTTTTGGGAACTATGTTTGGTGGATATAACGTTCAACCTCTTGTCGATGCTCTTAGTTCAAAAGACGATGCCGTTGCGCGTGCAGCTTGCAATGCTCTAAAACATACTGTGCTTGTTTATAGCTCATTTAATGATATTGAAACTTTAGCAAAAACAAATGTCTATGCTAAAGAAGTGATGACTTCTTGGGCAAATGCAGAATGGTTTACAACAAAACCAACTATCTCAGAAAAAATTACCGTAGCCGTTTTAAAAGTATCAGGTGAGACCAATACCGATGATCTTAGCCCTGCAAGTGAAGCGTTTACGAGAAGTGATATTCCTCTCCATGCTAATGCAATGCTGGTTAAAAGACTTCCCGGTTCCAATGAAAAAATTAAAGAGTTGATTGCAAAAGGGTATGAAGTTGCCTATGTCGGTGATGTTGTAGGAACAGGAAGTAGTCGAAAATCAGGCATTAACTCTATCCAATGGTGGATGGGACGTGAAATCCCCAACGTTCCAAATAAAAAAACAGGTGGTTTAATCTTAGGTTCGACCATCGCACCAATCTTTTTTAACACAGCAGAAGACAGTGGTGCATTACCGATCGAAGTCAATGTTGAAGGTTTAGAAACAGGCGATTTGATTGATGTCTATCCTTTAGCTGGTAAAATTGAAAAAAATGGTAAAGTAGTTTCAACATTTAAACTTTCACCAAATACCCTAGCAGACGAGTATCGTGCTGGCGGTAGAATTCCTCTTATCATTGGTCGAGGATTGACCACAAAAGCTAGAATAAGTCTTGGAATGGGTGCAGAAAATATTTTTGCAAAACCAGAACAACCAAGCGAACAAAAAGGGGTAGGGTATACACTTGCACAAAAAATGGTCGGACGTGCCTGCGGAGTTGAAGGTGTTCGTGCCGGTATGTATGTTGAACCACATACACTTACCGTCGGAAGTCAAGATACCACAGGACCAATGACCAGAGATGAGATCAAAGAACTTGCAGCCCTTGGCTTTAGTGCTGATCTTGTCATGCAAAGTTTCTGTCATACGGCAGCATATCCAAAACCGAGCGATGTTAAACTTCACCATACGTTACCCGCATTTATAACTTCTCGATCAGGTGTTAGCCTTAAAGCAGGAGATGGCGTTATCCATTCCTGGCTTAACCGTATGGTCCTTCCCGACACAGTAGGAACGGGTGGAGATAGCCATACTCGTTTCCCAATTGGTATTTCGTTCCCAGCGGGTTCTGGTCTCGTTGCCTTTGCTGCCGTTACAGGGAGTATGCCTCTTAATATGCCTGAATCAGTCTTGGTGCGTTTTAAAGGTGAAATGCAACCAGGTATTACCCTTCGTGACCTTGTCAATGCTATTCCTTACTATGCAATTAAAAAAGGGTTGCTCACTGTTCCAAAGAAAAACAAAAAAAATATCTTTGCAGGACGTATTTTAGAGATCGAAGGGCTTCCAAAACTTAAGGTTGAACAAGCGTTTGAGCTTAGTGATGCAAGTGCTGAGAGAAGTGCAGCAGCATGTGCTGTAGCATTGGATGTTGAGCCAATCGTTGAATACCTTAAATCGAACATTACGTTGCTTGAAGCAATGATTAAAGCAGGCTATCAAGATGCTAAAACTTTGCAAAGACGTGCCGATAAAATGAAAGCATGGATCAAAGATCCTAAACTTCTTAAAGCGGATGCCAATGCACAGTACGCTGAAGTCATTGAAATTAATCTTAACGAAATCAAAGAGCCAATTCTTGCTTGTCCAAATGATCCCGATGATGTTGCAACCCTCAGTGAAATTCTTGCAGATGATAATCGCCCTAAAAAAATCGATGAAGTCTTTGTTGGAAGTTGTATGACAAACATTGGTCACTACAGAGCCCTTGGTGAGGTTCTTCAAGGCGAAGGAAAAGTTCCTACTACCCTTTGGGTCGCACCACCTACCAAAATGGATAAAGATCAACTGACAGCTGAGGGTTATTATTCTATTTTTGGTACTTCTGGTGCTCGTATTGAAATTCCAGGTTGTTCTCTCTGTATGGGTAACCAAGCCAATGTTAAAGAAGGTGCTGTTGTCTTTTCAACATCCACCAGAAACTTCGATAACCGTATGGGACCAAACTCTAAAGTTTATTTGGGTAGCGCAGAATTAGCAGCTCTATGTGCACTTCTAGGTAGGCTTCCAAGTGTTGAAGAGTATATGAGTTTAGTGCCTAAAAAATTGGCGGGTAAGACCGATAAAGTCTACAAATATCTCAATTTTAATCTCATAGAAAATTACGAACTCGTCAATTAATACCTCAAAAGCCACTCAAAAAGAGTGGCTTTTACTTTTTACATGTAAGGACTCTTTTGACTATACAAAAAAAATTGTATCGTAACACTCGACTACACTGTTTTTGACACTGAGAATAACCTTTTGGACAGTGGCGCACAATCACTTGTGTATCTTCATGGCGGATACGGTGATATATTTGAAAAAATTGAAAAAGCCTTGGAAGGCAAAAGTGTAGGAGAGAGTATTCATATGCAATTGTCTCCTAAAGAAGCATTTGGTGAGTATAAACAAGAGCTTGTATTGGATGAAGAGCGAAATATGTTTGAAGATGATCTTGCAGTAGGGCAAAATGTTGAAATGGTTTTTAGTGAAGATGCCGATGATGAGATGATGCTTTCGTATACAGTCATTGAAATTTTAGAAGATCGCGTTATCTTGGATGCAAATCATCCTCTTGCTGGTGTAACAATCATATTTGATGGAACGGTCATTGGTCTGCGCGAGGCCACAACTGATGAAATTGAGAAAAGACTCTTCAGCCACGAAGAGTCCTTATCTGCCATGCAACATTAACGCAATTTTTCTTCCAAATTCTCAACCACTTGGTGCATTTTATACAGTGAATCAGGGTTTAATGAGATCGAATCTATCCCATTTTTAACTAAAAACTCCGTAATTTCAGGATAATCAGAAGGTGCTTGCCCGCAAATACCAATGTATTTTTCTCTTGCTTTACACGCGTCAATCGCCATTTTTAGCATTTTAGTCACAGCTGGGTTGCGTTCGTTAAAAATATGAGCAATCATTCCACTTTCTCTATCCACACCTAAGATAAGTTGGGTAAGATCGTTTGATCCAATCGAATAGCCATCAAAGATATTTAAAAAGTCATCGGCGATGATGACATTGGCAGGTATCTCGCACATCGCGTAAATTTTAAGTCCATTCACACCTTGTATTAAACCTTGGGTATTCATGATGCCGATAACTTTCTGCCCTTCTTCAGGTGTACGTACAAAAGGAAGCATGATGACAACATTGGTAAGCCCCATATCATCTCGTACACGCTTGAGTGCTTCACACTCCCACGCATAAGCCTCCTTGTAACTTTCATCATAGTATCTACTTGCTCCACGAAAGCCTATCATTGGATTTTCTTCGACTGCTTCGAACGCCAGACCTCCTAGCATATTGCGATATTCGTTGCTTTTAAAATCACTGGTGCGAATGATGACGGGTTTGGGATAAAACGCCGCGGCAATCATCCCAACACCTTCACTGATTTTTTGGAGAAAAAACTCTTTAGCATCGGTGTAGGGGCTCATAAAAGCTCTAATGGCATCCTCATCTTGCACAGGATTTCTTTTGTGCATATTCACCAGTGCCATCGGATGAGCATTAATGGAATGCGTCATTATGAACTCCATTCGAGCAAGGCCTACACCATCATTTGGCATTTTAGCAAGATTAAACGCTTCAGCAGGATTGCCCACATTCATCATTAGTTTGGTCTTCGTCTGCTTTAAAGAACTGAGGTCTATCGTTTTACATGTAAAGGCAATTTCACCCTCGTATATATGTCCTTCATCGCCCTGTGCACAACTAACGGTTACTTTTTGAGTATTGCTTAACACTTCGGTTGCATTGCCACACCCGACCACCGCTGGCACGCCGATCTCACGTGCAACGATAGCAGCATGACACGTTCTACTACCTCTGTTAGTGACAACGGCTGAAGCTTTTTTCATAATAGGTTCCCAATCAGGATTGGTTGTGTCGGCAACCAAAATATCACCTTCTTTAAATAAAGCAAACTCAGAAGTTTTATGGATAATTTTGACCTCACCACTGCCAATTTTTTCACCTATCGCACGACCAGAAGTGATAAGTTTTATATCTTTGGTGCGATTCAGCGTATATTTTTCGATGGTAATACTGTTTTGAAGCCGGCTCTGAACTGTTTCAGGACGTGCTTGAACGATATAGAGTTTGCCATCTAAACCATCTTTCGCCCACTCAATGTCCATTGGACGTTTATAATACTCTTCAATAATCAGTGCTTGATGCGCTAGAATCAACACTTCCGTATCCGTAATGGAAAAATGATTTTGCTCTTCCTCTGTTGTGGGAACATTGATAGTATGAGCTTCATCGCTGTAAAGCATTTTCTCTTTTTTACTGCCTAAAGAGCGTTTTAAAATGGTATTGATCCCTTTTTTAAGGGTTGGTTTAAAAACAAAAAACTCATCAGCATTGACTTTACCACTAACGACATTTTCACCCAATCCCCAGATAGCATTAATTAAAATAAGATTTTCTGAGCCGCTCTCTGTATCAATGGTAAACATAATACCACTACTAGCAAGATCACTTCGTACCATCTTCTGTATGCCAACAGAAAGGGCAACTTTAAAATGGTCAAACCCTCGACTTGTTCGATAACTAATGGCACGATCTGTAAATAACGAAGCGTAGCACTGTTTCACACTTTGTAAAAGTTTTTCAGATGTATTGATATTGAGAAAGGTCTCTTGTTGCCCTGCAAAACTAGCATCAGGTAGATCTTCGGCTGTTCCAGATGAACGCACAGCAACATCAATATGTTCTGAACCATATTCTTGAGAGAGCATATGATAAGCACTTTCAATCTCTTGGATAAGCTCAGTAGGCAGTGTTGAAGCCAAGATAAGCTCTCTGATGGCAAGACCACGCTTTTGAAGTGAAAGCGTATCTGAAATATCTAGGTTTGCTAAAAGCTTTTTGATTTTTTCTTTGATACCGTTTTCTTTAAGTAACAGATGGTAAGCCTCGCTGGTTGTCGCAAAACCATTGGGAACTTTGATACCTTTGGTAGATAGCTTTTGGTACATTTCACCGAGACTTGCGTTTTTCCCGCCTACAAGGGGAATATCGCTGATATGGAGTTCATTGAAGAAACGAATATAACGCATAATAACCTCCCATAAGAAAAGTTATATCTATGGTAGCACAAAATAGAATCAGGAGTGCTATAAAAAAGAGATTACATGTAAAGTGAAAATGAAGAGTATTTCAAAAGTCCAGAGGACTTTTGAAACAGATAGAAGCAAATAGCGACATCTTTAGAAGCTATACATGATAGACAAGTATCCAGCCACTTGATAATGGTCATCCACAATAGGGCTTTTATAAATTGTGCTGTCAAATCTCTTGTATTCGACATTAGCAATGATCGACCATGTCTCACTAAAGGCAAAGATTTGCGTTAAGCCAATAAAAGGGTTGAGGGCACCATCGGCATGGTAACTTGGACGTGCGAAGGTTGCCTCTTTATCTTTGACACCGTAGTAATAATTGCTTTTCTTATCACTGAGGTATTCTGCGCCCGCATAGAGTGACAGACCTGAATTTCTTGTCTCAAAAAGTGTGTAGTTATACGCTGCATTAAAGGTATAGCCATCTGTGGTACCGCTGACATCACGCGAAACAGTACCGCTTAAAAAACTATTCTCAAAATTGTATTTCATTCTGAGTCCGCCTTCTAAGGACATATTTCGATTGTCCATACCTTTTAACTCATTACTATCTTTGCCTTTATAGCCTGCAAGTACAGGAAGTAGGATAACTCCAACTTGTAAGGTTTTGGTATCGTAAAAATTGTATCCCATATTGATACCTTCAATAAAAGCACTTTTGTACGTAAGCTCAATATCGGGTAAGGGCATTGTAACACTTGAAACGCCTTTGTAAGGGCTTGTACTCGTTGTTGCGCCCACACCTACTTGGAGTGCCAAGTCATCACTGGTTGCACATAGGTGAGTCAGCAAAACACAGGACACTAAAATTAGCTTATTCTTCATCATCGAATCTCCATTGTCGTTTAAATGCTGAAAGTGTATATAAGCGTGATATTTTTTTATAGTAAAAAAGCGAACAAAGAGTTTGGCTATTTAGTATATAATTCGATGATTGTTTTAAGCTTTTTGAAGGAAGAAAATGTTTGTAGATACGGGAATGCCGCCTCATGGCGATTACACAAAAGCATTTCCAAAAACTCCATCTCTGTTACCTTATATTCATTCATATGTCTCTATCATCAGTGCAGTAGAAGATACCCGTGAGCAGTATATTACACGCTTTTTCCCCTCCTTTATGACGCAGTTTGTCTTTGATTTTTATGGAAGTTTGAATGAAGTTATTGAAGAAGGAAGTATACAGCTTGATATTGACAAAGGAACCTATGTAAAAAGCGGCATTGGCACATGGATGGACTTTTTTCAAAAAGAGAGTTTATCGTCTAAACGATTAGTCAAAAGCTTTAAAGTAACGCTCTATCCGCATGTCCTCTACGAAGTATTTGGTATTTCACCTTTTGAAATTCGAAATGAAGATCTGAGTATCAACGATATATGGGGAAAATACGAAGGAGAATTGCTTTTTGAAGAGTTAGAGTCTATGCCCACAGGAGATGGGATGATTGAAGTTTTTGAGCGTTATTTTATGAAGCAATTATCAAAAAAATATTGTTTTCAAAAAAATATTTCAAATTATCTTATGGGTGGACATGATTATCCTTCTTTAAAATTATTATCGCAAGAGTGCGGTTACAGTGAAAGGTGGATCCAGAAACAATATCTTGAAGTCTTTGGAGAATCCTTTAAGCACATTCATAATAATGCACGATTTATCAAAACATTAAGGATGATGAATAGCGCTGTTTTACGAGGTGAAAGTCATCTTAAATTTGTCTCCATAGCGTACGAGTGTGGCTATTTTGATCAGACACATTTTATTAAAGAGTTCAAAAAATTTACAGGACTCACACCCTCTTATTATTTCCATACATTTAGAGACAAAATTCCACTTTCGTGGCTTTGGTAACTATTTAAAGCGATCGCTTCTGCTTATACCAACTATTTGCACATACCCATGTCGTTCCTAGCAAAATAAGTGATGCGAACCAAAAAGAGGCATAAGGGTGTAAAAATTGGTTCATCCCATATGCGAGCATCGGTCCAAGCGCCGCACCAAAGTCAATGAGTAACGAGTAGGTTGTCATTATTTTAATCCTTGCTCCATTATTTGATGCCGTATCAGCAGCTAAAGCATCAGCAATAGTTGTAAGTGAAGTTGCTGTAGCTTGGAGTAAAAGAAGTATTCCAATCCATATCCAAAAAGGCAGATCAAAAGAGACCAACGCAAATGAAATACTTGCTAATACTGTTGAGATAAGAAGAAGAGGATATCGACCCACATTTCCATCCGTCAAACTACCAAATAAGGGAGCTAGAAATGGCTCAAATCCCCAACGAATCGCTTGCAATATGCCCGCAAGTGAAGAAGCTCCAATGAAACATCCAAAAATTAAGACAACAGAGCCGTTGTGAATTTCAATCAAGTATGAAAGTGTGGATGTTACAATTCCTTGATAAATCAAAGCAAAAAACATCCCAACACCTAAAACGGATAGGACATTACGATGCTTCCACAAAGAGAAGTGTCGCTCACTTTCGACATGCTCAGAAACCATCCCTTGATGGGTTGGCTTAATAACGATAAAAACAATAGGCAAACAACAGAGTGTTACAAGACTAAAAATAATTGATGTGGGCAATAAACCATAAATATCTGCTAAAAATCCTCCAACGAGCATTCCCACTAAACTTCCAAGGCGATACAATCCATTGTAAAGTCCCATACTTTTGCCTCTAGTCGTATCTGTAGCATATTCCAAAATCGTAAAATAAGCTCCTAGTCGCAAAAATCCCCACGCAATTCCCCAAAAGCAGCGTGCAATCAAAAGGGCAATAAAACCGTGCAGTAAACCATAGGAGAGGGTTGTTAAAAATGCCAATAATACAGCAATCAAAACACCGGTGCGCGCACTGATTTTCGTGTAAAGCCATCCAATAAGAGGATTCAGAGGAAGTCTGATTAAACGGTTAATGGAGAGTAAAATACCCACTTGCCATAAAGAGGTAAGCCCAGCTTCTTCAAAGTGAGTAGGTAAAACAACGTAGAGCATTGAATCCCCCACCAAACAAACAGCTGTAAGCAGGGCAATGATCACGATAGGTTTTTTGTGAAAAGTTTGAAGCGTTTCAGGTTGCATAAAAACCAGCTGTAGGAATGAATTTTAAGTGTATTAACAAAAGAAGCACACAATCAAATGGTCGGAGTGACAGGACTCGAACCTGCGACCTCTACCACCCCAAGGTAGCGCGCTAGCCAGGCTGCGCTACACCCCGACACATTTAAGAATTTTGATTTTAACCAAGATAACCAAAAAGTTTTATTATAATAATAGATCTATATTAAACGGATATACAACCGTTTTTATAAAAAATCAACAATGGCCCTTCATGAAAGAAATTCTTTTAACGACCTTTAATGCACGCTATACACATACATCTATTGCTCAACGCTATCTTTTTGCCAACCTTGAAGAGCTTCAAGAAAAAGCGAAAATTTTAGAGTTTGTCATCAACTCACAAGTCGCCGATGCCGCAGAAGAAATCCTTAGTTATAATCCAAAAATTGTAGGCATTGGTGCATATATTTGGAACGCTTTAGAAGTACAAGAGCTTATAAGTATCCTCAAAAAAGTAGCACCTCATATTCTCATTATATTAGGAGGTCCTGAAGCGAGCTATCTCCCTCATCGTGTTGATTTTAGCGGAGCAGACTACATTATTCAAGGAGAAGGTGACATCGCTTTTTATGAGCTGTGTAAAACGCTATTTGAGGGTCATAAACCAAATGAGCGCGTCATCAAAGCGCCGATGGTTCATTTGAATGCCATAAAACTGCCATATGACTACTACACAGATCACGACATCAAAAACCGTTACTGCTACGTTGAGGCAAGTCGTGGATGCCCATTTACCTGTGAATTTTGTCTTTCATCTGCTGATAAAAAAGTGCGAGATATCGAAATAGAACGTTTCATTGACGAACTGGAAAAGCTCTGGCAAAGAGGGGTGCGTAATTTTAAGTTTATTGACCGTACGTTTAATCTGAGCATCGAAAATGCCACCAAACTACTGGATTATTTCCTCTCTAAAACCGAAACGTATTTTGTCCATTTTGAAGTGATACCTGACCATTTTCCAAGCTCTCTTCGAGAAAAAATAGCACAGTTTCCTCCTGCAGCGCTGCAACTCGAAGTGGGTATTCAAACGCTTGATCCTGAAATCTCTAAAAATATTCATAGACGCCTCAACATTACTAAAATCGAAGACAACCTTGCCTTTCTACAACAGCAAACGCATGCGCATTTGCATGTGGACCTCATTATCGGTTTACCAGGAGAAAGTTTAGAAGGTTTTGGTCGCAATTTAGACAAGCTTTATTCGCTGACACAGTGTGAGATTCAAATCGGCATCCTCAAAAAACTCTCAGGTACAACTATTTCGCGTCACGACGAGATCTACGGTATGAAGTATTGCGATAAGCCACCCTATGATATTTTGCAAAACAACCTTATCCCTTTTAAAGAGATGCAAAAGATGAAGCGTTTTGCTCGCTTTTGGGATATGGTGTATAACAGTGGTAATTTTAAGAAGAGTGCAATACACTTATGGCATGATGGCAAAGTGTATGATGGCTTTTATGCTTTTAGTGAATGGCTTTATACGCAAACAAAGTCTACATGGCAGATTTCATTGGATCGCCTAGCGGAGCTTATTTTTCGCTATCTTTGTGAAGAGCTAGGACATGAACGTGAGTTTATTAAAGGAATGTTGATAGAAGACATTATGACCATACGTGGACGTAAAATGCCTTCTTTTTTACGCGAAAATTACGTTCAAGAGGAAGTGCATAAAGAGGGTACTTCAAAACTTAATAAACGCCAGTTAAAACATGCCACAGTATAATGGCAATTTTTTTAAGGAGAAATAATGAAAATTGATAAAAGTTGGTGGACGGATATTATAAGTGTCAGTTTGATTGGAGTTTCATTTTTGATACCAGCGCCTTATGCGCATTGGTCACTCTTAACAGGACTTTTCGCCTTTTCAGGCGCAGTAACCAATCAAATAGCGATTCATATGTTATTTGAAAAAGTACCTTTTTTATATGGAAGTGGCGTTATACAGTTGCAATTTGAAGCCTTTAAAGCTTCGATCAAAAATTTGATGATGGATCAGTTTTTTACTAAAGAACAGTTGGATGCTTTTTTTGCAAAAGAAGAAAAAACGCTTGATTTAAGCCCAGTGATTGCAGAAGTGGACTTTTCTCCTGCCTTTGATGCACTGACTAAAACGGTGATGGAGTCCTCATTTGGCGGAATGCTCGGGATGTTTGGAGGTGCTGGCGCATTAGAAGGACTTCGAGCGCCTTTTAGTGAGAAACTCAAAGATTCTATCATTGAAATTAGCGAAAGTAATGTATTTCAACAAAAAATAGCACAAACTATACAAAATTCATCACTTACTGATGATATGCTTATTACCATAGAGCAGATGATTGATGCAAGGCTAAATGAGCTGACACCACAGATGGTAAAAGAGATCGTACAAAATTTCATTAAAGAGCATTTAGGTTGGCTAGTGGTTTGGGGTGGTTTTTTTGGTGCATTGATTGGTCTGCTTTCAACATTGGTTATTTAAGTATCGCTATGCAGATTTACAAAGTTTAAAATACATATAATTATATATAAAATAATACAAATAAAGGAGTTTTATGGAGTGTTCTTATTTTGGGGAATGTGGTAGTTGTACACTTTATACATTGGACTATAACGCGCAGTGTGCGCATAAACAAGCACATATGCGTATGTTATTTGAACCTTTACATGTAAAAGCATTTGACTTCTTTGATTCTCCTTCTGAACACTACCGTGGGCGCTCTGAATTTCGTATCTGGAAAGAGGGTAATACTCTTCGCTATGCCATGGGAACTATGGATAAAAAAAGCACTGTTTGCATTGATGCGTGTCCGAAAGTGGAAACAAAAATTTATACTTTGATGCCTGAACTCTTGAAAAAAATTGAAAACTCTGCGATGCTTCGTGAAAGACTTTTCGCTATAGAGTTTCTTGCTTCCTCTAAACATCTTTTGGTGACGCTCATCTACCATAAACCTTTACAAGATGAGTGGGACGAGGAAGCCAAAATGCTGGAAAATATGTTTGGAATTTTTATCATTGGGCGCAGTCGTGGTATTAAACGTGTGCTGAGTCAAGATTTTGTGGAAGATCATCTTGAAATCGCAGGAAAAAGCTATTGTTATCACATCATTGAAGGTGGTTTTTCTCAACCTAATCGTTTGATGAATCAAACAATGATTGGCTGGGTATTAGGTCATCTTGAAAACTGTGAGGATTTGTTGGAACTCTATTGTGGTTATGGTAACTTCACGATTCCAATGGCTCAAAAATTTCGTAAAGTTTTAGCAACCGAGATTTCTAAAACATCCATCAAATCTGCACTCATAAACTGTGAACTCAACGATGTTCATAACATTGCTTTCTTACGCATGAGTGCAGAAGAGCTGACATCTGCACTAAAAAAAGAGCGCGAATACAACCGCTTGTCGGACATCAACCTTGAAGACTACAGCTTTAGTCATGTCTTTGTTGATCCACCCCGTTCTGGTATGGATGAAGCCAGCCTAGCGTTTATCTCTCAGTTTGAGAACATCATTTACATTTCGTGCAATCCAGAAACGCTTAAGCGTGATTTGGAAGTTTTAACGTCTCAGTACGCCATTCTCCATTTTGCCCTGTTCGATCAATTTCCGAACACTGAGCATTTGGAGTCTGGCGTCATTTTAAAACGACTTTAACCTTTTACATGTAAAAGGTTAAATCTTAAAGAGCGCAAGTTTAGAAGCAAGTGTATTAGAAAGATTCAAAAGCTCATCTGATGAAGTGTTAAGGTTTTCAACATCACTACTGTTTTGTAAAGATGATTCATAAATCTGACCAATATTTTTAATGATCGTTGCTGTATTTTGGGAAAGACGTTGAGAAACTTCCGAAGCAATTTGTGAAGCATCAGACGCCTCTTTGATGATCGTTTCCGTGTCGCTAATCTTAAGCTCAACCTCTTCAGAATTAATCGCCATTTGCTCAATAAACTTATAATTCTCACTCATCTGACCACTGGCATCCATAATGTTTTGCACAATCACATTAATCGTTGCATTAATTTCCGTCAGACTTCGTTGCGTACGTTCTGCCAGATTTCTAACTTCATCGGCAACAACGGCAAATCCACGACCATGTTCACCTGCTCGTGCCGCTTCAATAGCAGCATTAAGGGCTAGAAGATTGGTCTGATCGGCAATGTCAGCGATCACAGTGAGTACACTTTTAACTTGATTGGCATCCTGACTGAGTTGTTGAAGCCGATCTGACGTGTGCGATTCAACTTCAGAAGCTTGCTGAATATTGGCGACTAAATTTTTAATCTCTTGTGTTGTTGTATAGAGTGTTTGAGACGCATTAAAGATATTTTCACTAGTTTGCGTTGCGTTGAGTGTATTTTGTTCCAAGGTTATTTTCATAGCATCACCCAAATCTTTCGTCTGTTTGACAAAATCACGCTCTGCTACCATTCGTTTGTCCACTTCGTGCGAAATGGCTGAAAATTGATTTGCCATAGTTGCACTCTCTGTAGACGTTTTTGTTGAAGCAACA
The DNA here is from genome assembly GCF_002162315.1 of Sulfurospirillum diekertiae. Classification (NCBI taxonomy): domain Bacteria; kingdom Pseudomonadati; phylum Campylobacterota; class Epsilonproteobacteria; order Campylobacterales; family Sulfurospirillaceae; genus Sulfurospirillum; species Sulfurospirillum diekertiae. The sequence goes on from NZ_CP021416.1 coordinate 1,587,442, forward strand.
ATGGTACTATGAATCTTTTCAATAAAGTGATTGATATTTTCAGATAAATCTGCTATCTCATCTTTAGAATTAATTTGAATACGTTTGGTAAGATCGCCACTTCCTTTGGCAAGATCAAGTGTAATGATGGAGAGTGCATCAATAGAATTGGTCATACTGACAACCATAACACGGGTAAAAATGAAGAAAAATACCATTCCACCAACAGATCCAGCAATTAAAATCAATCGCTCTGTCCCTGTAATTAAAAATGAGACTAATATAATATTTGCCATAAAACCACATAAGGTTCCAATTGCTAAAAACCAGCCCTTCGTTTTAATCTTAATCTGATTCAAAAACATTAACTCTCCTTGTAAATATAAACCAATCGATTATAACAAATTCATACAATTAAAGCCATGGATAATCGCGCCAAAAGATTGTGTGTGCTATACTCACGACTTAAATTTTTTTAAAGGAGCAATAATGGAATGCGATATTTCAAATATTAGCATGCCTGGTGATGCGGGCATTAAAGACATTTTTTCGATGTGTAAGAGTATTGCCATTATTGGTTTATCTCCAGATCCGACCAAAGATAGCCATAAAGTGGCACGCTACTTGCAAGAACATGGGTTTAAAATTTATCCGATCTATCCTAAAGAAGAGATAATTTTAGGTGAAAAAGTTTACCGAACTCTTTTAGATATTCCTGAGAGTGTGGATATGGTAGACATGTTCCGCAAGCCTGAAATTGCGGATGGTTTGATCGAAGAAGTTTTAAAAAAAGGTGATGTAAAAGTCTTTTGGTTACAACTGGGCATCGTCAACAATCAAGCGTGTACAAAAGCACATGAAAATGGCTTGATTGCAGTACAAAATCGATGTACCAAAGTAGAATATGAAAGGTTAATGAAATAAAATGATAGCTCTTAGTGAAATAGTCAAAGCAAAACGACAACTTAACAATGTTATTACCCAAACGCCGTGTTCTTTAGCGCCTCATTTAAGTGAGGAAGTAGGAGCGCAAGTCTATCTTAAAAAAGAGAATCTCCAAATTACAGGGGCTTATAAACTCAGAGGTGCTTACAATAAAATAGCCTCTTTAACCAAAGAAGAGCGCAAAAAAGGTGTTATTGCGGCAAGTGCTGGCAATCATGCACAAGGTGTTGCCTACTCTGCGCGTAGCTTTGGCATTAAAGCAACCATTGTTATGCCTGAAGCGACTCCCCTTTTAAAAGTCACGGGAACTAAAGATTTGGGTGCAGAAGTGATACTCAGTGGTGATAATTACGATGAAGCGTACGCATATGCGCTAACGTATGCCAATGAGCATAGCTTAACGTTTATTCATCCTTTTGAAGATGACAAAGTCATAGCAGGTCAAGGCACTGTTGCATTAGAAATGATGGATGAAGTGAATGACCTTGACATCATTGTTATTCCAATAGGAGGAGGAGGGCTCATCAGCGGCATGGCTTCGGCTATCAAGCAAATTGATCCTAAAATCAAAGTCATTGGCGTCAATGCTTCGGGCGCTCCTGCGATGTTTGAGTCCTACTGTGCTAAAAAAGCGATTAATTCTAAAAGTGTACGTACCATTGCTGATGGTATCGCAGTACGGGATGTGAGTGAATCCAATTTAGCCCATATTTTAGAGTGTGTGGATGAAGTAGTCACGGTGGATGACGAAGAGATAGCTGCTGCAATTTTATTCTTGCTTGAGCGCCAAAAATTAGTCGTTGAAGGTGGCGGAGCTGCTAGTGTCGCCGCCATTATGCATCAAAAATTTGCCTACACAAAAGATATGAAAATAGGTGCAGTGCTAAGTGGCGGAAATATTGATGTACAGATGCTTTCAATCATCATTGAAAAAGGTCTCATCAAATCACACCGCAAAATGAAATTGGTGATTACGCTGATTGATAAACCGGGCTCACTGATGCGCCTGACAGACCTATTTAAAAATGCCAATGCCAATATTATCCAGATTGATTATGACCGATTCTCAACAACACTGTCGTATGGTGATGCACAAATAACCATTATGCTAGAAACTAAAGGACTTGAGCATCAAAAGATGATTCGTACGCTTTTAGAAGAGGCTGGGTATCTCTTTAAGGAAGAGGTTTAAAAGAAGAGAGTGAGGCTATAAAACCTCACTCTTTAGTTCAGTTGTTCGTACGCTTTTAAAAGTCTTTCTCTGAGTTGATCAGAAAGAGCTTCTCCCTCGACACAATACTCTTTGAGAAAATCATCTAAATGACTTAAAAGATCAAAAAGGTCAGCTTCGATCTCTTTTGAGCTCTTTTTCTTGGCCATCATGGTTTCAAAAAAGACCAATTTACGAATAAAATTAGAGAGCAATTCAAGTGCTTCTTCTTCGTTTTTTCCCTCTATCAGTTTAAAGGGACGTTCAATGGGTGATTTGGAACTATCAAGGCTCTGTTTAATCTCACGCACATGCTCTTGAATAATAGCCGAAAATTTTGCATAACGATCATAGGCACTCTCATCCGCAAAAGAATCAAATTTATTGGTTAACTTGCCTATCTGTTTTATCAAAATAAACGCCACCATCGCAACAACCATCACAACAGGAATTAATTGCTCCATCATTTCTTATCCTTACATGTAAAACAAAATCAATGTGATAAGATTTGCTCCAAAAAGAGTTTAAGACGATCGGACTCAGGATTTTGGAAAAACTCTTCAGGTGTGTTTTCTTCAACGATTTGACCGGCATCCATAAAGATGATTCTATCAGCCACTTTTTTTGCAAAGCCCATTTCATGAGTAACACACACCATTGTTTTATCTTCACGTGCTAATTCTATCATAACATCCAAAACTTCAGCAACCATTTCAGGGTCAAGGGCAGAAGTTGGCTCATCAAAGAGCATTATCTTAGGGTTTTTACACAAACTACGTGCTATTGCCACACGTTGTTGTTGTCCTCCTGAGAGTTGATTGGGGAATTTATGGGCTTGGTTAGCAATGCCAACACGCTCTAGGTATTTCATTGCCATGGCTTCTGCTTCTTTACGTGGCATTTTTCTAACCCAAAGAGGTGCTAACGTCAGGTTGTCTAAAATCGTTAAATGAGGGAAGAGGTTGAAGTGTTGAAACACCATAGCCACTTCTTCACGAATCGCTTTGATCTTTTTAACATCGTTAACAAGCTCAATGCCATCAACCAAAATACTACCTTCTTGGAATTGCTCAAGGTAATTAATACAACGAATGAGGGTTGATTTACCTGACCCTGAAGGTCCACAGACAACGATGATTTCACCTTTATTGATGGTAAGGTTAATATCTTTTAAAACGTGAAAATCCCCGTACCATTTGTTTAAGTTTTTAATTTCTATGATTTCTTTTCTATCTTTCATCTTCTATCCTATCTCAAATTGGTATTAAATCGTTTTTCAAGCTTTTGGCTAAAGTTAGACATTGAGTAACAAAAGAACCAAAAGATAAAGGTAACAAACACATAGCCTTCAGTCTCATAACCCAACCAATACGAATCGGCAGCACTTAAACGTACCATGGCGAGGAGATCAAAGAGTCCAATAATAAGTACCAGCGTTGTATCTTGGAAAAGAGCAATGGAAACGCCTACAAGGTTAGGAATAGCTACTTTGAGGGCTTGAGGCAATATGACTAAAAACATTTTTTGCCAATAAGAAAGGCCTATCGCATCAGCAGCTTCATACTGTCCTTTCGGAATAGATTGAAGTCCACCGCGGATATTTTCAGCGATATAAGCTGATTCAAACAATGCGATACCAATGAGCGCACGTAGAAGTTTGTCAAAAGAGATACCTTCAGGAAAAAAGAGTGGCAAAATAATCGATGACATAAAGAGAATTGTGATCAGTGGCACACCACGAATAAACTCAATGTAAGTCACACTGATACTTTTTATAATCGGCAAATGAGATGCTCGACCTAGAGCCAAAATAACACCAATGGGGAATGCTGCGACAATACCTACCGCGGCAACCACAATGGTCAGCATTAGTCCACCCCATTTATCGGTTGGAACAACTTGCATGCCAAAAAAGCCACCGTGGACCAAGAAAAAACCGATGATAAAATAGACATGTGCCAACACAATTTTTGCTACTGAGTTTTTAAGGTACTTAAAAGATGCAAGCAAGACGAAAAAAAGTATATAAATACTATTGACTCTCCATCTAAGTTCTGAAGGGTAGAAGCCATACATAAACATATCGATCTTCATACGTATAAATACCCAACATGCTCCGCCACTCACACAATCTTCACGCGTTGATCCTGAAAAATTAGCATTAATATATGCCCATTTGATAAAAGGAGGAATGATCCAAAAAAGAATCATCACACCTAAAAGCGTCAAGGCGACATTCATTGGTGAAGAGAAAAGGTTTTCTCGAATCCAAAAGGTAGCTCCTTTGGTATTGATAGGAGCTTTACGTTCTTGTTTTTTTTCATAAATTGCCATATTAACGCTCCTGAATCTTCATTTTGTGGTTAAACCAGTTGAGTATTGCTGAGACAATTAAACTGATGATGAGATAAACGAGCATGGTCATCGAAATGATCTCAATCGCTTGCCCCACCTGATTCAGAGATGTGCCTGCAAAAACAGTCACAATTTCAGGATAACCAACGGCTGTTGCCAAAGAGGAGTTCTTAATAAGGTTAAGATACTGATTGATAATTGGAGGAATTGCAATACGGATTGCTTGGGGAAGAATAACCAATTTTAAAGATTGGTACGGACTAAAACCCATCGAAGCTGCTGCTTCTTTTTGACCATGTCCTACGGCCTCAATACCTGAACGAACTGCCTCAGCAATAAATGTTGCCGTATAGATCGTTAATGCAAATGTGAGTGCCAAAAACTCAGGTGAGAGTGTTTTGCCACCTTTGAAGTTAAAGCCTACGAGTTCTGGAAAATTAAAATTAAGATGAGTTCCACCAATAAAATATGCAAGGATAGGGAAAACAATAAACATTCCTATTGCAAAAGGGTAGACCATAAAATCTTGCCCTGTTAGAACTTTACGTTTATTTGCCCATGCGTTAAGTGCAAAAGAGGCACAAAGTGCCAGAAAAAGACTTGCAAGCATAACAAAAAAGGTAGTATTGTACTCAGGTTGGGGGAAATAGAGACCTCTGTTATTAATAAAAATTGTATCAAAAAAGTTGAAACTCTGTTTAGGATTTGGCATGGAACGAAGAACAACGTTATACCAAAAGAGTATTTGAAGAAGAAGAGGTATATTTCTAAAAAAATCGACATACGATTTTGCAAGTTTTGCAATCAACCAGTTGCGCGATAGTCTCAATATGCCTATAATGAGTCCTACAATGGTTGCACAAAGGATACCAACAAAAGCGATGATAAGTGTATTTAAAAGCCCTACAACAAAAACGCGTCCATGGGTACTCTCTTCTGAGTACGCAATAGGAGATTGATCGATACCAAATCCAGCTGTGCCATTCAAAAAGCCAAAGCCTGTTTGAATGCCTCTTTGTTCTATATTGGCGACAGTGTTGGTGCCAATATACCACAAAAAAGCAACCAAGCCAATAACGGTTAATAATTGGAAAAGAATTCCTCGAATCTTTTGATTTCTCAAAAGTACTAGCATACGTGTCCTTTATACGTTAAGATTAAGGGCAGAATGATCTGCCCTCAGTGTTTTACTGTTTTTTAATCTACTATCTAAAAGGAGGAGCGTATTGTAAGCCGCCTTGATTCCAAAGAGCGTTATAACCTCTTTTAATTTTCAGTGGAGAGCCTTCGCCTACAGTACTTTCAAATGACTCACCGTAGTTACCGACTTGCTTGACGATGTTATAAGCAAAATCTTTTTTAAGACCTAAATTCTCACCCATTTGACCTTCAACACCTAAAAGACGTTTGATGTCTGGATTGTCAGATTTAAGCATTGCATCAACATTTTTGCTCGTTACGCCAGATTCTTCTGCAGTAACCATCGCATAAAATGACCATCTCACGATATCAAACCATTTACCATCACCTTTACGAACAACAGGTCCTAAAGGCTCTTTAGAGATAACTTCAGGAAGTACGATAGAATCTTCAGGTTTTAAAAGTTTGATTCTCAAGCCGTAAAGTTGTGATTGATCAGAAGTTAAAACGTCACATCTACCACTTTCATACGCTTTAACAACTTGATCATTAGTGTCATAAGATACGATTTTATATTTTAGTTTATGACTTCTAAAGTAGTCAGCAACGTTAAGTTCTGTTGTGGTTCCTGTTTGAAGGCAGATAGAAGCGCCATCAAGCTCTTTAGCACTTTTGACACCCAATTTTTTAGTGACCATAAAGCCTTGACCATCATAGTAGTTAACACCGGCAAAGTTTAAACCCAAAGAAGTATCTCTGGTTTCTGTCCATGTTGTGTTACGTGAAAGCATATCGATCTCGCCTGATTGAAGAGCTGTCAAACGCTCTTTAGCATTAAGAGCAATGTATTTAACTTTTTTAGCATCGCCAAAAACGGCAGCTGCAACAGCACGACAAACGTCAACATCAATACCTTTATAGATACCATCACTTCCTACTTCAGAAAAGCCTGGTAATCCACCATCAACACCACACTTAACAAAACCTTGTTTTTGTACTTCGCCGAGAGTATCCGCACTAAGTGTTGTTGCGCCAAAGCCCAACACAGTAATTGTTGCTAAAGAGATTTTAGCGAGTTTAGATCGTAACATCATTATCTTCCTTTCAAAGTTGATGCAAGAATTCTAACACTAAATTTTATTTTTTGGCGAAAAAACTGCCTATTTATTAATCAGTTACAGCAGGTGAGTAGAATCTACATTCTTTAAAGAAATATTTTATTTTTGCATATTTTATAAGATAAAACCACCTTATACCCTCATAGATTTATGCGTGTTATCTGAACCATTCAATTCTCTTTAAAGCCAATCACATTATAATAAGTAAAAATTCAATTAAGGGTCTTTTATGAGTTCTTGGACACGCGCATCATGGAGAGAAAAACCAATTAAGCAACAACCAACGTATACCAACCAAGAGTTGTTGAAAAATATTGAACAAGAACTGAGCAAATATCCTCCCCTTGTTTTTGCAGGCGAAGTTAGACAGCTCAAAGCCTCATTAGCTGATGTTGTCGCTGGAAAAGCTTTTTTACTTCAAGGTGGAGATTGTGCAGAAAGTTTTAGCGAATTTAACGCTGTTAATATTCGTGATATGTTTAAAGTTATGCTTCAAATGGCGGTTGTTTTAACCTTTGCAGGTGGTTGTCCCATCGTTAAAGTAGGGCGACTAGCGGGTCAATTTGCCAAGCCTAGATCATCTGATTATGAAGAGATGAATGGTGTAAAGCTTCCAAGTTACCGTGGTGACATCATCAATGACATTGAATTTACCGAAGATGCAAGAATCCCAAATCCAAAAAGAATGCTCAAAGCCTACAACCAATCAGCGGCAACAATGAATCTTTTACGTGCCTTTTCACGCGGTGGTTTGGCGGATCTTCACCAAGTCCATAAATGGACGTTAGGCTTTGTATCAGCCAGTCCTTTGGGCAAACGTTACCAACATCTTTGTGATCGCATTTCTGAGACATTGGCTTTTATGGAAGCGTGCGGTATCACCTCTGCTAATACACCAAATATCAACGAAACAGTCGTTTACACTTCCCATGAAGCATTGCTTCTTAACTATGAAGAAGCATTGACACGTCAAGATAGCTTGACGGGGGACTGGTATGATTGTTCAGCTCATATGCTTTGGATTGGTGATCGCACCCGTGATGTGGATGATGCGCATGTGGAATTTCTCACAGGGGTTAAAAACCCTATTGGCATCAAAGCAGGACCTAGCATGACGGCTGAGGGCTTAATGAAGCTTATCCATAAACTAAACCCTGAAAATGAGCCAGGGCGTCTTAATATCATCGTGCGTATGGGTGCAGACAAGATTGAAAAAGAGTTCCCAAAATTGGTGCAGGCGGTTAAAGCTTCTGGTGCACATGTGCTTTGGAGCATCGATCCAATGCACGGTAACACCATCAAAGCATCCAATAATTACAAAACACGCTCGTTCGATGAAGTGTTGCGCGAAGTTAAAGGCTTCTTTAAAGTCCACGAAGAAGAGGGTACTTTCCCTGGTGGCGTTCACTTAGAAATGACAGGACAAGATGTGACTGAGTGTATCGGTGGAGCCCAAGATATCACCGAAGAGAACCTTGCATGCCGCTATCAAACACAGTGCGACCCACGCCTCAACGCCAACCAAGCCTTAGAGCTTGCATTTCTGATAGCAGACTCCCTCAAAGACGCTCGTCAACGATTTTTAGCGCAATAAAATTGCTTTACATGTAAAGGTGAAAATCTTTACATGTAAAACTCATCTTCCACTCAGCCAATCACTCTTCGAGAATGGATACTGTTTTTTAAACTCTACTTCATCAAAATCAAAACGGTAATTTTCCATATACGTTTTTACTAACTGGTACGCATCGTTGATTGCTTGAAATTTGACAGTATCGCCATTTGGGGCGTCTGGATGAAATTCTTTGGAGAGGGAAAGGTAAAGTTTGTGAAGAGTCTTTTTATCGGTTTTGGAGACAACGCCCAAGGTTGTGAGTGCTTTTTCAAAATCACTGTACTCTAAACCTTGGAACATCGCTTCTCCTTTTAAAGCTTCTTAGCGCTTCGTTTGCGCTCTTTTTTCTTGTGTAGCCAAATGTAAATAGCAGCAAAGATAACAATAAAAACGATCAATGCTATTGATATTGTGTGTAAATGCTCATTGAGGAGCGCTTCATTTTGACCAAAGAAATAGCCTAAAAATGTCAAAATACTAACCCAAATACCCGCTCCAAAGCCTGTGTAAAAACAAAAAAGTCCTAAATGCATACGTGCCAAGCCAGCAGGCAAAGAAATGTAGTGGCGAATCACAGGAATCAGTCTTGCGGTAAACGTTGAGAATGAACCGTGTGTTTTAAAAAACAGTTCGACTTTTTCCAGCGTTTCTGGCTTAATAAAAACATAATGTCCATACTTCAAAATCAACTTTCGACCTAACTTGACTGCCAAATAATAGTTCAAAAGTGCACCTGAAATGCTTCCGAGCGTTCCAAGGGCAATCACAACAACTAAATTCATCTCGCCTTTGGCACACAAATACCCAGCGGGTATCATCACCACTTCGCTGGGGAGTGGGAAAATACTGCTTTCAATCAACATCATTATAAAAATACCAAGGTATCCTAAAACTCCAACGGTTTGAACAATCCAATCAATAATAGCGTGCATAAAACTCCTATTTTGTTTCTTTTAACTCAATCATACGATCACTGCACCACGATGCTAAATCTTTATCGTGTGTGATAAGCAAAATACCTATTCGGTCTAAAAACTGCATCAACAGTTGCATGACATGTAATCCTGTAATGTTATCGAGCGCAGAGGTGGGCTCATCGGCTAAGATGAGGGCAGGTTTCATCAATAGTGCTCTTAAAATAGAGCATCTTTGAAGCTGTCCACCACTGAGTTGATGCGGTTTTTGAGCCAATACCTCCGTGTCAAGATCAAGTGCATCGCATAACTGATGCAAATCGTGTAAAGGAGCAACATCGCTGATCTGATTGACAATGGTATAGGTCGGATGAAACGATGTGTAAGGGTCTTGAAAAATCTGCGAAAGTTTCATCGCATGAATCGTGCCACTCTTGGCTTTCAGGTTTCCTGCAATGAGCTCAAAAAGTGTACTTTTCCCACTTCCACTTGCCCCCAATATGGCAACGACTTCTCCAACCTTTACATGTAAAGAAAAATTGTCATATAAAAGCTTGGAATTTGGGTAGGCAAAGCTTAGATTTTCAATGCGTAAAACCTCTTGGCTCATGCGCGAATTTGCCCTTTGCCATAAACTTTGAATTTGTAAGTGGTCAGGTCATTAATGCCCATAGGTCCACGTGCATGAAGTTTGTTGGTGCTGATGCCTACTTCCGCGCCAAAACCAAACTCACCACCATCTGTAAAACGGGTGGAAGCATTGGCATAAACCGTTGCCGCGTCAACTTCATTTAAAAAGCGTTCAACGGTAGTATAATTTTCACTCAAAATGGCTTCAGAATGCGAAGAGCCAAACTCCGCAATATGGGCTATTGCTTCATCTACGCTTTCAACGATCTTGATATTGAGAGCATTACGAAGGTGTTCGGTATGGTAATCTTCCTCACTGGCAAGCTTTACATGTAAAAGATTTTGAGTCTTATCACATCCTTTTATCTCCGCTCCAGTCAGCTCAAGCGCCTCTTTCATACGGGGTAAAAAACTTTCCGCCACAGATTCATGAACTAAAAGCGTTTCCAGTGAATTACACGCACTTGGGCGTTGGCATTTGGCGTTTAAAACAATTTCGATGGCTTGGTCTAAATTCGCTTCTTTATCCACATAGGTATGACAGACACCTTTGTCATGTTTTACCACAGGAACGGTTGCATTTTCACTCACAAAACGAATCAACGCCTCACCGCCGCGAGGGATGATAAGATCAACATATTTGTCCATTTTGATCAGCTTAGCAACGCCTTCACGACTGGAATCGGGCAAAAGCGAAATAATCTCTATAGGGAGGTTGAATTTTTCGA